>NZ_CP058566.2:1723601-2068322 GCF_014672715.2 Dehalogenimonas etheniformans
CAAATCCGGCGCTTGCGGCTATTTGTTAAAGAGCATGGACGCCACTAGCCTGGTTGAGGCGCTGGAGTTGGCGGCGCAGGGCATACCGCCGTTCTCTCCCGAAATGGCCACCAAATTACTGGATGAGTTCGCCAGGATCAGCTCTTTACAAGATGCGCCACCTACTCCTCACCTCCCCCCCAAAAATACTCCCGGTACCAGGTTGAACGCTCGTGAAAACGAGGTCCTCCGCATGGTCTCGGAGGGTCTGACCTATAAGGAAATAGGTTCTAAGCTGTCACTAAGCCCCCGGACCATCAAGTATCACATGGCCGAAATAATGTACAAGTTGCACCTGGAGAATCGGGCCCAGGTATTGGCCTATGCGGGCTCAATTGGCATGAAAACCGAAGAACGCTAGGTTATTCCCCGACTGTCCACAGAGACAGCCCCTTTTTTCTGGGGGGCTGTCCTTTTTTTGTCCCTTGAGACCTTTTAAACAGGTACTTTAGTCCTTAAGATTCACACTGAACCAAAATGAACAGGCGAAGAATCTGTTTGTGCGGCAGTTCCGTTATCCTGGGCACCTTAGGCTTGAGCCTGAAGTGCCATCCCCAGTTTGAAGTTATAACTCTCAACGAACTGCGGGAAAATGGCCGACTCAGAAACTTGAATCCCGACATTATTTTCTTCGATCTGAATTCTCAACGTCCCCGGCAAGCCTTCACTCTGCTCGGGGAAAATCCGGAACTGACGATCGTCGGCGTAAGTCCGGACACTAATGTCGTCAAAGTTTGGTCGGGAAAGCAATTAAAAGAGTTATCTACCGCAGAATTAATGCGGGTAATAGACCAAAATGATCAAACCATAAAGGAGGGGGTCAATGGAAGCGCAAAGGATCAATAAAAAAGGTTGGTGGCGTAAACACTTCAAATCGGTATTATATCCCGCTATCTTTTTCGTTCTCGCGATTACAATGGCCATTTCGATGACAGCTCCGGTCAGTGCTGCAATCACTACCGGTAACTCAACAAATGCCAATAGCGGGACAGGAATGACTATTACCATTGCCAAACCTTCGGGCACAGTGACGGGTGATATGCTCGTAGCTTGTATTGTGGCGACGACTTTTTTTAGCGATGTGTGGGTGACGCCCCCTGACGCGAGTTGGCAATTGATCAGGACTACCAATGCCAACCAGAGCGGCCATTACTACGATATGGTAACCTACTATAAAGTCGCTGGTTCCAGTGAACCTTCGTCTTATACGTTTACATCCTCAGAATGGAATGCGAGCGGCGGCATTACACGCCTTACCGGAGTAGACGTTAACCATCCTGTGGATGTTTCTGCGGAAAGCCAGGGTCAGGGCAACACCGATTTGGTGACTGCCTCGGCTCCATCAGTGACGACCACTTATGCCAATGATCTTGTGATTAATTTTTTTGGAAGTTACACCGCTCTTGCGGATTCCAACTCTTTTATTCAGGGCTCTTACTCTCCGGCTTTAACTCCGCTTTATGAGTATGTTATCCCATATCCTGGATCTGGTTCTTACGATATCCCTAGTATCGCTTCTTATGATTGGAACATGGCATCTGCAGGTAGCACTGGTTCTAGAGACTGTCGTCTTGACAAGCGAACATCGGCAGCAGGCCTGTGGTGGGTTGCCCAGACCATCGCTTTCAAAGCAGCCCCCAGGGCTTACTTTCCGACTGCCTCAACCACTGCCAGTGAGGCTAACACGGGTTACTGGGCGGGGGTAAACCTCAATTCAAACGCACAGGGGCCAGTGGAAGTCAATTTTACCGTCAGCGGCACGGCTAAACTTGGTACTGACTTCAGCATGATTACGACCAGCCCCCTTACTATTAACACTGGGTCTAGTTCTGCCAGTATTGGTTTTAATGTACTGGAAGATAATGAATATGAAGTTGATGAAACCATCATTATTACCATTGAACCGAGTTCAGAATACTATTTATCAGGTAATACCCAATTTACCTATACCATTACCAACGATGATGGATCCGCCCCAGCCCCGATAATTTCCTATCAGAACACCAATGGAGGTTCTGGCGGGATTGGAGGAGTAAGCAATCATCTATTAGGCATCGCCAAGCCCGCCGGGACTGCCCCGGGAGATTTCCTGCTGGCCTGTATTGTGAACAGAACGGATATCACGCATCCAGGCGTTACTGCGCCCGAGGGCTGGACATTGATCGGGACAACGCTCAACAGCCCGAATAGGATCACCACTTTTTACCGCTTTGTGGGAACTTCGCCTGGTACTGATCCCGATATTTACAGTTTCACTATCGGGACTGCAGGGTACATTTATGAGGATCATGCTACCGGTACCATTGTGCGCTATACCGGAATAGACACCGTCAATCCGGTCGATGTAGTGGGTGGAGCTGCTGGGTCTGATACTTCAGCCGAAGGGCCATCGGTCCATCCGAGCTATGATAATGGGCGGCTGGTGACAGTGTTTGGGTCTTATGTGCCGGAGGCATTCAGCACACCATCAGGCATGACCCTGCTTAATTTTGTGCATTATCATTCCGGAGATACGTGGCCCGTGGATACCTGGCCGGCCACCTATGTGTTTGACCAGGCTTGGTCGCCAGCTTCTCCGACTGGTGTTAAGACATCTACCGTCACCCAATTTGGTGGGCATGGCGTCCAGTGGGTCGCTCAGTCCCTAGTACTGCGGGCAGGGAGTCCTATGCCCTCTGTAGGCTTCAACATTTCTGCATCCACCGCTGCCGAGAACAACACCGTCGTCAACCTGGCGGTACAGCTGTCGGCATCCCGGGCTACCCCGGTAACTGTCAACTATGCAATCTCCGGCGGCACGGCCACCGGTGGCGGTGTCGATTACACCCTGGTAGCGGGCACCCTGACCTTCGCTCCGGGAGATACCCTCGAATACGTGCCTATCACTGTGGTAAATGACGGTGTAAATGAGCCCAATGAGACTATCCAGGTCACACTGTCAAGCCCTTCGGGCGCGGTCCTGGGGGCGAATACGGTCTATACCTACACCATTCAGAACGATGATCCCACCGTCTATTTCACCAGTAGCGGGTCCGCCGGCGATGAGAGCACGGCTACCGTGAATCTACAGGTCAATCTTTCATTTGCTGCCACAATTCCGGTGTCGGTAAACTATGCGGTTAACCCGGCCGGAACTACCGCAAAGCTTGGCGCCGACTATACTCTATCATCCGGCATTCTCAACTTCGCTGCGGGAGAGACCAGCAAGAACATCGTTCTTAGTATCATCAATGATGCCGAGTATGAGAACGTCGGCGAGACCGTCCAAGTTACCCTTTCCAGCCCCACTGGGGCAAGCCTGGGGTCTGTGGTTTCGTACACCTACACTATCAATGCCAATGACAGCCCTGCCCCAACCCCGATAATTTCCTATCAGAACACCAATGGAGCTTCTGGCGGGATTGGAGGAGTAAGCAATCATCTATTAGGCATCGCCAAGCCCGCCGGGACGGCCCCGGGGGATTTCCTGCTGGCCTGTATTGTGAACATGACAGATTACACGCATCTAAGCGTAACGCCTCCCGTGGGCTGGACATTGATCGGGACAACGCTCAGTGGCCCTACCAGGGTCACCACCTTCTACCGGTTTGCGGGTACTTCGCCTGGTACTGATCCCGATACATACAGTTTCACTATCGGGACTGCAACTTACCAGTATGAGGATCATGCTACCGGTACCATTGTGCGCTATACCGGGATAGACACCACTAATCCGGTCGACGTTTGGGCTGGTGGTGGTGGGTCTAGCACTTCGGCCGAAGGACCATCGGTCCATCCGAGCTATGATAATGGCCGACTGGTGACTGTTTTTGGGTCTTATGTCCCAGCTGGATTCAGCACACCATCAGGCATGACCCTGCTTAATTCCGTTCATTTTCATACGGGAGAGACCAATTACGTAGATACCTGGCCGGCCACTTACGTGTTTGACCAGGCATGGTCACCTGCCTCCCCGACTGGCATTCGGACATCTACCATCACCCAATTTGGTGGTCATTTCGAGCAATGGACTACCCAGTCCCTGGTACTGCGGGCGGCACCGCCGTTAGCACTCTCAATCAACGACGTCACAATAGCTGAGGGAGACCAGGGCGGCACCCATAATGCGATATTCACAGTTACTTTAAGCGCTTCGAGCCCTACTCCTGTCACATTCACATGGTTAACCCAGGACGGCACGGCAACCGGTGATTTCCCAGCGAGCTCTTATCCCGATGATTACCAGATATCGGGCGTCAGCACTCCTTCCTTTGAAACTATTCCTGCCGGTCAGACGACTTACCAACTATACGTGCCAATAGTCCCAGATGCTATTCTCGAATCCAACGAGACCTTCTTCGTAAACCTTACAGGAAGCTCTGGAGCAATCATTTCGGATTCACAAGGTATAGGAACTATTGCTAACGATGACTCTACTCTTTCAATCAATGATGTGACATTATCCGAAGGCAACAGTGGAACGACTAATGCCGTTTTCACGGTTACTTTGAGCAATGCGAGTGTTCTAACCGTCTCAGCAGACTACATATCCGGGGGCGGTTCAGCCACAGCAGGCAGCGATTACTCGAACCTCTCCGGAACACTCACTATCGCTGCTGGTCTTACCACAGGCACAATTTCCATCCCCGTGATCGGTGATACTACCTACGAATCTAATGAAAACTTCAACGTAACCCTGATAAGCGCGACAGGAGCGCACATCGGCGACGGTGTGGGTGTCGGGACTATCAACAACGACGATTTAGCCCCGGTCAATGTTGCTCCAGTAGCCACAGATGTGACTACCTCCACCAATGAGGACACCGCCAAAGCGATCACGTTGACGGCAACCGATGCCGATGGAAACCCGCTAACCTTCAGCATCGTCGGCAATCCTAGCCACGGCGCCCTCGGCACAGTCTCAGGCAATTCGGTGACCTACACCCCGGCCGCTAACTATAACGGCTCCGACTCCTTCACCTTCAAGGCCAACGACGGAACGGTGGATTCCAATACCGCGACCGTCAACATCACCATCAACGCCGTCAATGACGCCCCGGTGGCTACCAACGTAACCACATCCACCAACGAAGACACCGCCAAGGCCATCACCCTGACGGCAACCGACGTCGACGGCAACCCACTGACGTACAGCATCATCGGTAGTCCCAGCCACGGCACCTTAGGCACGGTCTCCGGCAGCTCGGTGACCTACACTCCAGCCGCCAACTACTACGGCTCCGATTCCTTCACCTTCAAGGCTAACGATGGAACGGTGGATTCGAACATTGCTACCGTCAATATCACTATCACTTCGGTGAATGACTTGCCGGTGGCTGACGGCAAGACAGTCTCAACCGATTTTCAGACTAACAAGACAATAACCCTTACTGGATCTGACATCGAGACCCGCGATCTATTCTTCGCGATCGTAACACAACCCGCGCACGGCTCGTTGATTGACATCATCAATAGTCCGGGTTCCTGGACCATACCCTTCTCGGATCAAGCTGACGTCATTTATTCACCTAATGGCGGTTTCTCCGGCACCGATAGTTTTACCTATAAGGTAGTTGACGAAAATTCCGGCGATTCTAACGTCGCCACGGTCAATATAACCGTGAATCCGAGTGCTAACGTCGCCCCGGTGCTCGGAGCGATTGGGCCCAAGAATATCAACGAACTTGTAGCCCTCATCTTCACCGCCACGGCTACCGATGCCGATCTCCCAGCTAACACCCTAACCTTCAGCCTTGCTGATGGTACCAGTGGCATTGTACCCAGCGGTGCTTCAATCAACAGTTCAACCGGTGCCTTCTCCTGGACACCGACCGAGGCCCAGGGTCTCGGTAGCTACACCTTTGATGTCGTCGTCTCTGACGGTGCTCTTACCGATTACGAGACCATCACGGTCACTGTCGCCGAGGTTAATGTCGCACCGGTGCTTGCCGCCATTGGGCCTAAGAATATCAATGAACTTGTAGCCCTCACCTTCACCGCCACGGCTACCGATGCCGATCTCCCAGCTAACACCAAGACCTTCAGCCTGGCTGATGGTACCAGCGGCGACGTCCCAAGCGGTGCTTCGATCAACAGCTCAACCGGTGCCTTCTCCTGGACACCAACTGAGGCCCAGGGTCCCGGCAGCTATACCTTTGATGTCGTCGTTTCTGACGGTACAGCTACTGACTTCGAGACCATCACGGTCACCGTGGCCGAGGTAAATGTCGTTCCGGTGCTTGCCGCCATCGGGCCTAAGAATATCAACGAACTGGTAGCCCTCACCTTCACCGCCACCGCTACCGATGCCGATCTCCCGGCTAACACCCTGACCTTCAGCCTTGCTGATGGTACCAGCGGCGATGTCCCAAGCGGTGCTTCGATCAACAGCTCGACCGGTGCCTTCTCCTGGACACCAACCGAGGCTCAAGGACCCGGTAGCTTCACCTTCGATGTTGTTGTATCTGATGGTGCACTCACCGACTTTGAGACCATCACTGTTACGGTCAATGAAGTCAATGTCGCTCCGGTGTTGGCGGTTATAGGTCCCAAGAGCGTCAATGAGTTGGCTACTCTTGGTTTTACCGCTACCGCGGGTGATACTGATGTACCGGTTCAGACTCTAACCTTCAGCCTGGTCGGTGCCCCCTCCGGAGCCTCGATCACCCCCGGAGGTGTCTTCTCGTGGACACCGACCGAGGCCCAGGGCCCCCACGCCCCTTATACCTTCACCGTTCAGGTCACCGACGGTACTCTTACCGACACTGAATCGATCACTGTTACCGTCATTGAAGTCAACGTTGCCCCGGTGTTGGCGGCTATCGGCCCTAAGAGCGTCAATGAGTTGGCCACCCTCAGCTTCACTGCCACCGCCGGTGATACTGACCTGCCGGTTCAGACTCTGATCTTCAGCCTGGTCGGCGCCCCCTCCGGTGCCTCTATCTCCGCATTCGGTGTCTTTTCCTGGACGCCGACAGAGGCTCAGGGACCTGGGCCCTACACCTTCACCGTTCAGGTCACTGACGCTACTCTTACTGACACCGAATCGATCACCGTCACCGTCAATGAGGTTAACGTTGCCCCGGTGTTGGCCTCCATTGGCAATAAAAACGTCAATGAACTGGGTAACCTCACCTTCACCGCCACCGCTACCGATGCCGATTTGCCGGTTAACACCCTGACCTTCAGCCTTGCCGATGGCACCAGCGGCGACGTCCCAAGCGGTGCTTCGATCAACAGCTCAACCGGCGCTTTCTCCTGGACACCGACCGAGGCTCAAGGACCCGGTAGCTTTACCTTCGATGTTGTTGTATCTGATGGTGCACTCACCGACTTTGAGACCATCACTGTTACGGTCAATGAAGTCAATGTCGCTCCGGTGTTGGCGGTTATAGGTCCCAAGAGCGTCAATGAGTTGGCTACTCTTGGTTTTACCGCTACCGCGGGTGATACTGATGTACCGGTTCAGACTCTAACCTTCAGCCTGGTCGGTGCCCCCTCCGGAGCCTCGATCACCCCCGGAGGTGTCTTCTCGTGGACACCGACCGAGGCCCAGGGCCCCCACGCCCCTTATACCTTCACCGTTCAGGTCACCGACGGTACTCTTACCGACACTGAATCGATCACTGTTACCGTCATTGAAGTCAACGTTGCCCCGGTGTTGGCGGCTATCGGCCCTAAGAGCGTCAATGAGTTGGCCACCCTCAGCTTCACTGCCACCGCCGGTGATACTGACCTGCCGGTTCAGACTCTGATCTTCAGCCTGGTCGGCGCCCCCTCCGGTGCCTCTATCTCCGCATTCGGTGTCTTTTCCTGGACGCCGACAGAGGCTCAGGGACCTGGGCCCTACACCTTCACCGTTCAGGTCACTGACGCTACTCTTACTGACACCGAATCGATCACCGTCACCGTCAATGAAGTCAACGTTGCCCCTGTATTAGCTTCCATTGGCAACAGGAACGTAAATGAACTGGTCGCCCTCACCTTCACCGCCACCGCTACCGATGCCGATCTCCCGGCTAACACCTTTACTTTCAGCCTTGCTGATGGTACCAGCGGCGACGTCCCAAGCGGTGCTTCGATCAACAGCTCGACTGGTGCCTTCTCCTGGACACCAACCGAGGCTCAAGGACCCGGTAGCTTCACCTTCGATGTTGTCGTCTCTGACGGTACAGCTACTGACTTCGAGACTATCACCGTCACCGTGGCTGAGGTCAATGTCGCCCCGGTACTTGGCACTATCGGTAACAAGAATGTAAATGAACTGGCAGCCCTCACCTTCACCGCCACAGCTACTGATGCCGATCTCCCGGCCAATACCAAGACCTTCAGCCTTGCCGATGGTATCAGCGGCGACGTCCCAAGCGGGACTTCGATCAACAGCTCAACCGGCGCCTTCTCCTGGACGCCTACCGAGGCACAAGGCCCAGGCACTTACACCTTTGACGTCGTCGTCTCTGACGGCGCTCTGACCGACTTCGAAACCATCACTATCACCGTAGCCGAGGTCAATGTCGCCCCGGTGTTTACTTTCTATCCCGATGGATCCGGGTTCCCTGAATTGGCCATTTGGGGATCCGCGGTTACTGCCACTGACGCTGACGTGCCGACTCAAACGCTGACCTTCAGCTTGATCGGTGCTCCGGCCGGCATGACAATACATCCTACGATCGGAAACGTCACCTGGACGCCTACAGAAGCTCAGGGGCCTGGCAACTATTCATTTACCATCAGAGTCAGCGATGGAGTCACCAATACCGATGTGACAGGAAGGGTTAGTGTTGTCGAGGTCAATGTCGCCCCGGTACTGGGAGTCATCGGCCCCAAGAATGTAAATGAACTGTTGGCACTCACCTTCACCGCCACCGCTACCGACACCGATCTGCCGGCCAACTCCAAGACCTTCAGCCTTGCTGATGGTACTAGCGGCGACGTCCCAGGCGGTGCTTCCATCAATAGCTCAACCGGTGCCTTCTCCTGGACACCGACCGAGGCCCAGGGTCCCGGCACTTATACCTTCGATGTCGTTGTCTCTGACGGTACAGCTACTGACTTCGAGACCATCACGGTCACTGTGGCCGAGGTCAATGTCGCCCCGGTGCTCGGAGCTATCGGCCCTAAGAGTGTCAATGAGGGATCTGCCCTCACATTCACCGCCACCGCTACCGATGCCGATATCCCAGCCAACACCAAGACCTTCAGCCTTGCTGATGGTACAAGCGGCGACATCCCAAGCGGTGCTTCGATCAGTAGCTCAACCGGTGCCTTCTCCTGGACACCGGCAGATGGAAATAGTACCGCTACCTTCGACGTGGTTGTCTCCGACGGTGCTCTAACCGACTCTGAAACAATCATCGTCACGGTGAATAATGTCGCCCCAGTCGTGGATGCTGGAGCAGCAACGGCTTCGATAGACGAAAACACCACCTTCACCCGTTCTGGTTCATTCACCGATCCCGGTGACGATACCTGGACAGCGACCGTTGATTATGGCGATGGGGGCGGTACTGTGGCTCTAACCCTCACTGGCAAAACTTTCAATCTGAGCCACACCTACGCCGATAACGGTGTCTACACCGTCACTGTGACCGTCACCGAAACTGATCTCGAAGAGGCCTATGGCTCCGACACCATCACTGTCACCGTTAACAACGTAGCCCCAATTTCTGATGGCGATCCAGAGACTCAGAATGTCCAATACAGCGATCCTATTGCCACCATCACCATCGAAGCGACAGACGTCATTGGTGACACCTTAGTCGCTTCAACACAGTGGAAGTTGGGAGCCGCTTCCTTTGACGATGGCTTGTTCGATGATCTGACGCTCAGCAGTCCGTATACCCCAGTGAACAACGGAGATGGCACTAGCACCACAACCTGGACCATCGATGGAATCGCCAATGTGGCTCCCGGTGTCTACACAATCCGTATCACAGTAACAGATGAAGATCTTGATTCGGATTACTATGACGTGACCATCACGGTAACAAAAGAGGCCGCTGTAATCACCTTCGATTCTGGCAACATAGTCGCTCAGCCCGTTACGGCTTCGGGTTCTGGAGTTGGGAACCTCGACGGAAAAGTTTTCACGGTTTATGTTTCTCAACAGGCTGACAGTCATCCCGGATCTCAGCTACTCACAGAAGGTAGTGCCACCGCTCGTTTGGTTCCGGTTGGTGGTGGTTCACCAATTGATTTGGTTCGCCAATCTTTCGAAATCGGTGACTTCGCTTCAAACGGCGGCAAAGCAACCTATACATTTGGTTACACAGGTACTATTCCTTTGGAAACTTACACCCTTGAGGTCAAGCTGACTGATACCTACTATACCGCTGCCCCGGGTGAAGATGCGTTCGTGGTTTACGATCCTACATCAGCCTTCACCACGGGCGGTGGTTGGTTCAACTGGCCCCAAGATGGTAGCCCACTGGCTGGCGCCAAGACTAACTTTGGCTTTACTATGAAGTACAACAACAAAGGCCAGCAAGTACAGGGTAGCCTGTTGATCATTGCGCACCTGCCCGACGGTTCCATCTATCGTATCAAGAGTAACGCCCTTAACGGGTTGGCTTTGAATAACCTCACTGGTATTGCGACGTTTAGTGGCAAATGCACTTACTTGTACCCCAATCCCATTCCTGGAGGTGACCCAATCAATGTGGGCGGCCAGGAGTTCATGATCTACATCGACGACAACAACAATCCCGGCGATGGCATTGACCAGTTCTGGTTTAACGTGCTTGGACAACCCTTCTCTCTGGACACAGACAACGACAACCAGGCTGATTCTCAAGAGATCCTTCCAATCACCGGTGGCAACATCGTCGCCCCGCACATAGCCGCCGGACAGGTTACAAATCCAACGGTAACATTAGTCAATCCTGATGAGGGAATCAGAGGAAGTACGATACAAGTGGTCACCATAACTGGCACTGGTTTTAATGGCGCTACCAAAGTGAGTTTTGGAGCAGGAATAACCGTTACTGAACTCACGGTGGTCAGTGATACCGAGATAAGCGTCAAGATCACCATCTCCTCCAAAACTAAGGCCGGCACAAGGGATGTAACAGTAACCACGTCTGGAGGTTCAGGTACATTGAAAGGGGGATTCACAGTCTCCTAGTACTTGCCAAAAACGTCATCGAATCCAAACCAAGAGGGGCGGGGATTTCTCCCCGCCCCTCTTTTTTGTCGTAAAATATTCCATCAAAAACGACATGAAACGCTTGACAGAACGCTGAACACTCGTGCTATAATTCCCCTCTGAATAGCACATGTTTTCTACGGAGGTCTTTTTGTGTTGCCAACCGTTCAGCCCCCTGGTCAATATGCTTGGTTGCCGCACCTTACAAAAAAATAGCTTTGACGCCATTTGATTTTAAAAACAAATCCCACGTTTGGAGCAAACGTGAATTTTCCGGATTTGTTTCGCATAAAAGGTTTTTGAAATCTTCGGTGAAACAATTCTGGCAGGAGCCACCGTTCTTCCCTGCCCCATTATTTACAGAAAAGGTTGCTCAAATGATTCAATCAGGCATTTGTTTCAATGGCCCCGGACCGGTTTTGCAGAAAATGAACGTGAATTCCGAGTCGTTCCAGTCAATATGAATACAATGAAAATTCAAATGACAATCATTCCCATGTTTCGGATTTCAATATCGGATTTCGGATTTATGAGGTAGAAGCTCTCAGCGGCCGCGCGCTAGAATACTTTTCACTATCGCAACAAGGATAATCTGATGACTGACGCTCCGATGACCGATCTCCCCAAGGCTTACGACCCGGCTCAGGTTGAGGATAAATGGCAAAGCCGGTTCAAGCGCATCATTTTGAATGTAAAAGTAGCGCATACGGGATTCGAACCCGTGATCTCTGCCTTGAGAGGGCAGCGTCCTAGGCCGCTAGACGAATGCGCCGCGAGGAAATTTGGCTGGGGATCCAGGATTCGAACCTGGCCAAGCAGATCCAGAGTCTGCTGTCCTACCGCTAGACGAATCCCCATCGGCTTTAAAGAAGCAAAGGTAATTATATCTGAAAAAAGCGTAATGCCGCAAACCGCAAAGCGGCTACGGCATTATTAAAGAGCGACCTTGATTAGCTATTACGTTGGGTTGTGGGTCATGAAACCCCAGAATAGGACGTAGGAGATGCCGAAAGCGACAAAGGCCATTCCGGCAATTATGGCGATAGAAACCAGGTTGTCGATTAAGGTGCGCAAGATCAGCCTCCCCAAGGATGAATGCCTATATAATAACCAGTTTAGTCATTTACGTCAAGGGTTCTAACCCTAAAGGACTAGTACCAACCATAAATTGACAACCGTAATGTCCATCCCTATTCTTTAGAACATGGCTGACCTGGAAAGAATACAAACGGCATTGAACCTCCGTTTCAAGAATCCGGCGTTATTGGAAACCGCGCTGGTGCACAGCTCCTACCTGAACGAACGACCCGGCCAGGGACGAATTTCCAACGAAAGACTCGAATTCCTCGGCGATGCGGTTTTGGGGCTTTTCATCGCCGATATGCTGTATCGGACGTTTCCCGGCGAAGACGAAGGGACGCTCACCCGCTATCGGTCGATCCTGGTGCGCCGCGAAACTCTGTCTCGGCTCGGGACGTCGCTTAAACTAGGAGAATACCTGTACATGGGGCGGGGCGAGGACTCAAGCGGCGGCCGCGCCAAGCCAGCCAATTTATCCCGCGCCCTGGAGGCTCTCATTGCGGCGGTGTACCTTGACCAGGGCAGCGAAGCCGCCGGACGGTTTATAAGGCGCCTATTTGCCGCCGACATCGAGCGGCTGGAAGCGCTCAGCGCCATCGCCGATTCCAAAAGCCGGCTGCAGGAGATCGTTCAGAGCCGGTTTCAGACAACGCCGGCCTATACCGAAACCGAGATATCAGGCCAATCCGGCGAGAAAATGTTCGTCGCTACGGTATCGGTCAGGGAAGCAGTAATGGGACGCGGAGAGGGGCGGACCAAGAAAGAAGCCCAGTCACGAGCCGCGCAACAAGCCCTCGATGAATTGGGGACACGCTTTACACCCTGAGTTCGCTTTGTTAAACTTGGATTCGAATAAATTCAAAATGAGGGACTCAAATGGGACAACGAGACAAAGGCGGAAGAGAACAGAAAAAGGCTAAAAAAGATGCCTCCAAGCCGATCGTTTCATCTTCTTTCACACCGCCACCCCCACCTGTCGAAGTAATGAAGACCAAGGGCAAGAAACCCAAGGCTGAATAACGGGCAACCATCAAAATGTCTAAAACCACGGCGGTGCGCCTGTCATTCGGCGGGAGGGTGCAGGGAGTGAATTTCCGAGATTTCACCAGACGGGAGGCCGCCGGTTTTAAAATCGTGGGTTATGTCAAGAATATGCCTGACGGAACCCTCGAAGTTATCGCCGAAGGCCAACGGCCGGACCTACTCCACTTTATCGAAGTCCTCATGTCCGGTCCACCCGGCGCGATCGTCAATACAGTCGACACCCAATGGGTCGAGCCAACCGGTGCATACTCCGATTTCCGCATAGCGTTTTAGAATCTCCACTCTCCCCTTTTTCCCGTTCATTCTATTGTTCAGCAGAGAATTTAAAGGATATAATCTGACGCCATGAAATTCGCCTGGTATTACCGGTTGGTGCGCCTGTCTGCGAGAATCGTATTCATACTCACCCGGGTCAAAATCATCGGCAAGGAAAACGTGCCAACTTCCGGCCCAATGCTGGTTTGCAGCAACCACATTCACCTGGCCGATCCGCCGCTTTTAGGTCTCAATCTGCCTAGATATCCTGTTTATTTCCTCGCCAAGAAGGAACTCTTTAACAATAAATTCGTCGGATTTATTTTCAGGGGATCCGGCACCATACCGGTTAACCGCACCGGCGTCTCCGGCGAAGGCATCAAATTATCCCAGTCCGCTTTTAAACGGGGCGGTGCGATCATCATCTTCCCGGAAGGCAAGCGCAACCCGGCGGCGACATTGTGCCAAGCTCTGCCCGGGGCGGCTTACCTGGCAGCCACCTTCGGAGTGCCGGTGGTCCCAACAGCCATCCTCGGCACCGAGAACATCAAAGGTAAATGGTGGTTTTTGAAGCCGCGGACGGTCACCATCAAGTTCGGTAAACCATTCAACCTGGATGCAGGCTCGGATAAGAACGATAGGGACGCACTCGCCGCCCAAGGCGAGCGGATAATGAAAGCGATCGCCGAACTGCTGCCGCAGGCAAATCGCGGCGTGTACGGGGAAGAAGCGTGAAAATCGAACGGGCGGCGGACCTCGGTTTCTGCTTCGGGGTCAGGCGTGCCCTCGGCATTCTTGAAGATGCGGCACGCCAAAAAGGCGGAGTCGAAACCCTCGGCGCCTTGGTGCATAACCGCCAGGTCATGGCAAGGTTGAACGGACTCGGTGTCAGGACAGTGAACGACGTTTCCGAAATTACCGGAAAAACCGTCGTCGTTAGTTCACATGGCGTGGGTCCCAGAGTGCTGCAGGACATCAGGGAGCGCGGCATCGAGATCGTCGACACCACCTGCCCGTTCGTGCAACGCGCGCAAACGGCGGCACGCCGCCTGTCCGAGGCGGGCTTTTTCACCGTCATCTACGGCGACGTCAATCACCCTGAAGTGAGGGGCATACTTGGCTGGGCTGAAGGCCACGGCATCGCCACCTTATCGGCCGGAGACCTCGACAGTATCGAACTGCCGCGTCACATCGGACTACTGTCGCAGACGACCCAGGTTCCCGCCCGATTCATCGATTTTGCCAAGCGGGTCACTGAAACTGCAATGGTCAAGGACGCCGAGCTCCGCTTGGTGGATACCGTGTGTCACGACATCCGCAAACGTCAGGCGGCAGCCCTGGAACTTGCCGGCCGCGCCGATCTGATGCTGGTCATTGGCGGGCACCACAGCGCCAACACGCGACACCTTGTGGACCTATGCGCCGCCAAAACGGAGACTCACCTGGTGGAAACCGAAGCCGAAATCGACCCGTCGTGGCTTAAAGGTAAAAACCTGGTCGGGGTCACGGCTGGGGCTTCCACCGCGCCCGAGACCATCGATTCAGTGGTGCGCCGCCTCGAAGATCTAGCAGGGTAGCCCCTGCGTCACCAACCCCAGACTGCTTCGTCGCCATGCTCCTCGCAGAGACGGCCGTTGAAAACCCTCGCATCGAAAGCGTGCGTTATGTTAAAATTGTCTTTCGTTAAGGAGTCTCATTTACGATGAAAAAGCGCGTTTTTTCCGGCATCAGGCCTACAGGCCGCATCCACCTGGGCAACTACCTGGGTGCGGTGCAGAACTACGTGGCGATGCAGGATGAGTTCGAATGCATCTATTGCGTTGTCGATATTCACGCCCTGACGACGCTTGAAGACACCCATCTGCTTAAGGAAAACGTCCGCGAAATGATCACCGACCTGCTGGCGGCGGGACTCGATCCAAACAAATGCGCCCTGTTCGTCCAGTCTCACGTGCCGGAGGTAACCGAACTCTTCACTCTGCTGGGGATGGTGACACCTCTCAGTTGGCTGCTCCGGGTGCCAACCTTCAAAGAAAAGGTCAAGCAGCAGCCCCAAAATGTCAATTACGGGCTGGTGGGCTACCCGGTGCTGATGACCGCCGACATCGTCCTGTACAAGGCTGAGGTGGTTCCGGTCGGCGAAGACCAATTGCCTCATCTTGAACTGGCGCGGGAGATCGTCCGGCGGTTCAACGACCAGTTTGGCGACACTTTCCCCGAACCAAAAGCCCGCATGACCACGTTCCCGATGGTGGTGGGTCTTGACGGCCGTGAGAAGATGAGCAAATCGCTGAATAACCACATCGAACTGGCCGCTACTCCTGAAGAGACAATGAAGAAGGTAATGAGCGCCGTCACCGACCCTGCAAGAATGCGGCGTACCGACGTGGGACATCCGGAAGTTTGCAATATTTACAAGCTGCAGCAAAACTTCAACCCGCAAGCCATCGATGAGATCGCTTCAGGCTGCCGGTCTGCTTCCCGCGGCTGCGTGGAATGCAAGAAGCAACTCGGAGCTTCCATCAATGAATTCCTGGCGCCCATCCGTACCCGCCGCATCGAGATCGCCAAGGACCAGGCTTATATCGATAGAGTGATGAAAGAAGGCGCCGAAAAAGCCCGGAGTATTGCCATGGTAACGATCACTGAAGTGAAGCAAAGAATGGGGTTGCTGTAATCTGTCCCAGGTTTGAGGGTGGCTTTTCACCCTCTCCTTTTATCCTTTCCCATCGAGGGAGAGGAAAATGAGAGCGATATGACTTCTGTAATACTGAAAGTCACCTGTCAGGACAAAAAGGGGCTCATCGCCGCGGTTTCCGGTTTCATATCACAGAATCGGGGCAACATCATCACGCTGGATGAATTCGTCGACAAGGCTTCCAATACTTTTTTCATGCGGATCGAGTGGGATATCCAGGATTTCTCGATCGCCCGCGAAAAAATCGCCCCGGCGGTTGCACACGTTTTCGCAAGCGGCGGTTTCGGCGGTAAATGGGAATTGGTCTTTTCCGATACCAAGCCCCGGATGGCTATCTTCGCCTCCAGGTTCGACCATTGCCTGTGGGACTTGCTGCTGAGGCATAAGGCTGGTGAACTGCGGTGCGATATCCCGGTCGTTATCTCGAACCATGAAGATCTGCTGCCTGTCGCCGAGTTCTTCGGCGTGCCATACCACGTCGTTCCCAAGACCTCCGAGAACAAGTTCCAGGCCGAGCGCAAAGAGTTCGAGATCCTCGAGGACTACCAGATCGATTTCGTCGTCATGGCCCGTTACATGCAGGTCCTCTCCGAGGATTTCCTGTCACGGTACGAGAACCGAGTTATCAATATCCATCACTCGTTTCTTCCGGCCTTCGAGGGCGCCAAGCCCTATCACCAGGCATTCGAGCGTGGAGTAAAGATTATCGGTGCAACGGCTCACTTTGCCACGGTAAATCTCGATAAAGGGCCGATCATCCACCAGGCAACGCTGCCGATCTCACACCAGGATACGGTTGACGATCTCATCACCAAGGGCCGGGATATCGAGAAGAGAGTTTTATCCGACGGGGTGAAGCTGTATATTGCCAACCGTGTCTTTGTCCACGGCCATCGCACGATCATTCTTTAAACACTAAAAGCCCGTCCATGGTTTGCTTCGACGAGCTCAGCACAGGCTCGCGCTCACCACGAACGGGCTTGCATTATGGCTGATTAGACTCCATCACCGCGATAGCATCCATCTCGATTAAAAAGTCAGGGTTGGCAAGGCCAGACACTATGGCGGTAGTGACGGCGGGCGGGTTAGGCCGTCTGCCCCAGAACTCTTGGAACGCCTCGAAACCCAAGAGAAGAGACTGTCCCTGCACGAGATAGATGTTCCATTTAACGATATTCTCCGGAATGCCTCCCGCGGCTTTAACAGCCGTTTCCAGATTAGCCAGAACCTGCTTGGTCTGACGCTTGATATCGCCTTTCCCGACGATATTTCCTGATGCGTCGATCGGGTCCTGGCCTCCAATATAAATCGTCTTAGTATAGCCGAGAACCGAGACAACGTTAGTGAATACAGGGTTCTTATTCAGCCCGTCGGGATTGAAGTACTGGATTGCCATAGATTATGATTTTCCTTCGAACGCCTTCACAAGCGCTACGAGATCGATCTTCTTCATCTTGAGGAAGACCTTCATCATCCTCTCGACTTTAACTGTATCAGGGTCCTTCATCATATCTGTCAGTGCGGCCGGCGTCACCTGCCAGGAAACACCATATTTATCTTTGAGCCAACCGCACACACTCTCCTCGCCGCCTTCGGTCAACCGCTCCCAGTAGTAATCGATCTCCTTTTGGTCTTTGCAGTCAACCATGAATGAAACTGCTTCGTTGAAAGCGAATTTGTGCTCCAGGGCGCTGTCCATGGCGACAAATTTCTGCCCGGCGAGGCTGAACACGCCGTGGTTAATTGTGCCCGGTTTGTCTGCTCCGCCTTCCCCATATCGAGATAACATTACGATCCCGGAATCAGGAAAGATCGAAACGTAGCGATTGATAGCGTCCTCGCAGTGACCAGCTTGCCTGCCGACGTACATGAGGCATGGCTGTATCTTCTGGGTAGGCTTTTCAGCCAGCATCACCTGCCATGAAAGTCCGAATTTATCATTCAGCCACCCGAATTTTTTGGCGAAAGGGTAATTCTGGTATTCCATGAGCACGGACCCACCCTGGCTAAGGCCTGTCCACATCCGATCGGCTTCCTCCTCGGTTTGGCACATGATGAAGAAAGAAACGGAGGGGTTGAATTTGAAAACCGGGCCACCATTAAGAGCAATAAAATCATAGCCTTCGAGCTGGAACTCGACGGTTAACACCGACCCTTCGGGCATACCGGACACTTTGGCTCCCTCGGCGCCGTAGTGAGAGACGTAGCCCTTGCGAGAATTGTTAAAGAGTGAAGTATAAAGGGCAACAGCCTCCTCGGCATTGTTATCGAACCAAAGGTTCGGCGTTATCTTCTGCATAATTTCCTCCTAACTTAACAAGCGGGAATTTGATTACATGTCGCTTTGGCCAAACTGGAGCATCCAGTTGAAACCAAACTTATCGATCAACTGGGCATAGGTGCCAAAAAATTCTTCCTTCAAGGGTTGTTGAATCTGGCCACCCTCCTTCAATTTGGCGTAGAAGCCGTCGATCTCCTCCTTGCTCTGGCATACCAGAGTCAAAGCCACCGTGTTGCCGGGAATGCGCTGTTCCGGAGTCAGCCAATCGGAAGCCATAATAACCACTCCATCTGCGCGCAGGATGGAATGAAGAATCTTGTCCTTGACCTCTGGGCGCTGAACGGCCATAGGCGATTGCCCTACGGTCATGATCTTCAGTTCGCCGCCAAAGATCTTTTGGTAAAACTCCATTCCCTGCTTGCAGTCACCGGCGAAATGAAGGTACGCATTTAGAATGGCCACGATACCCTCCTTCGATATATTACTGTTCTAGTGAACTTGTTATAAATCTACGATAGCCTTGAAACCGCCAAAAGCCGTCCGCTTGACATCGAAAGGCATCGGCTGATTTGGCTGGGTATTCATAAACGGATCCGCCATCACTTTGGCGTTCACTTCGTCACGATGCTCCCGCGATTTATAGACGATGAACGAAAAGGCGACAGTCTCGCCGGTTTTGGCGCCGGCAATCTCAGGGAATGTAAGCCCTTTCATTTCTCCAGGCGTCTCAGGGTTCAGATCATCGCCTATGCATTCGACATACTCAAGCGCCCCATATTTTTTCCAGATCTGGCCGGATTCCTCTGCAAGTTTGCGATAGGCTTCAAGATTTCCTTTGGGTACAACGATAACAAATCCGTCAACGTACCTCATCTCCAAGACTCCTTTCCTGTTTCGCTTGTTCCGAATATAAAGAAGCGCAGACAACCGTTAATTGCACCTATGGATAAAAAAATGCCGGGATCTGCTACTTCGACCCGAGGTAGCAATGCCAGTCCAGGGACTGTTCCGCTTCCATTTCAGGGCTGCGACCGGAGAACCCGGGCAACGGCATTTGAAAACCACCCACCATCGGCGGAACGGCGCATGCTTTTTGGCCGAGGCTTAGCAGCTGGCGTTCCGGAGGAACAGAGACAGCCGGCAGCAATGCTACCAAATGCGTATCTTGCACGACTTGTTTCGTGACCATCGCAATTACTTATACCCCATTGCCGGCGTGATTGGAATAGGTAGTTTTACCTAATTTTGCAGGGAAAAACCCGAGATTACAGAGGTTGGCCGGCTGAGAGGTTCACCGTTTCGGTTTTCCAACAGGTTGGAACCGCATCGCCGACCAGGTATCGTCAATCGAAATCATGGCGATCCCGGCCATGCCGAACTTGGCCATCTCGGCCCATAAAATGTAGCGGTTAACATCGGCCGGCATTCTGGAGTTATTAGCTGAATAAGCGATCCATAACAGACCGCCGGGCTTCAATGCCCGAAGGATTTTCGGTAACTGAAGAAGGAATTCCAGCTTGCCAGTGACAAAAACCTGGATAAAATCAAGGCTCGCTTTGATCGATATATCGTCCATTACCGGAATCCCGATCCGATCCAGGTAATCCGGCGGAGCATTAAGGATGGCGGCTTGATATTCCCTTTTAAAGAGGAGTTTCTTGACTAATTCTTCGTCCACTGAGCCAGCATATTACGCCGGTCTTTTTGAGTCAATGATAAATTGGAGTAAATTGGTCTTGTGACGATACAGATCAAGCGGGCTTACCAAGCAGCCGAAAAATCAGACGGCTACCGCATTCTGGTCGACAGGCTCTGGCCGCGTGGCATCTCTAAAGAAAAGGCTGGAATCGACCTCTGGCTCAAAGAAGTGGCGCCGAGCACTGAACTTAGGAAATGGTTCGGGCACGATCCTGAGCGCTGGCTGGAGTTCAAGTCCAAATACCGGACTGAACTCAAGGATCACACGGACCTAGTGGACCAGTTGAAGCAGGCTGAAGCTGACCACAAAACGATTACACTGGTTTATGCAGCCAAAGATGAGAGCCACAACGAAGCCGCTGTTTTGAAACAGGCGCTCGAAGCTACCAGATGACAGTTCAGCCCTTCTGCTGAATCGCCCGCATAAATGTCAGGAGCCCGCGCATTATTTCGAGCGGAGAAGGCGGATTGCCGGGGATCTTGAAGTCGACGGGAAGGATTTTGTCGGCGGCGCCGAGAACCGCATAGCTGTCTTTGACCAAACCGATGCCGCAAGCATCGTCACCCACCGCCACTACCCAACCCGGTCGAGGCATGGCTTCGAAGGTCTTCCTGGCGGCTTCGGCTATGGCCAGCGTCACCGGCCCGGTTATGACGATGACATCGGCATGCCGGGGAGAGGCGACAAAACTGACCCCGAAGCGCTCGACGTCATAATGGGGTGTGCCGAGGTTATTGAGCTCGATCTCCGCCGAGTTATCGGAACCCGAATCCACCTCACGGATAGCCAAGCTTCGTCCAAACACACGGTCGATTTCTGATTTAAGCACAATCCCGACAGTTTCGAATTCCTCGTCCCGGAAGGCGACCGCGCCAGCGCGCTTGGGCGAGAGAATATTGTTTATCAGACTTTTTGTGCTCATAGATCATTGCCCGCGTATGATAAGTTCAGACTCTTGTTGATGAGAGGGAAGTCCGGCACGATATTGCCAATGACCGCGTGTTGAATGGCCAGCCAGTTACTGAAGGAGGACGTCCTGACCTTCCAGCGGTCAACTCGTCCGTCTTTGAGGCAGACCCAATTCAAGTTCTGCCCTCTTGCAGCTTCAACCAGCGACAATGCATACCCGCTTTCCGGCCGGCAATCAACTCTCACCGGACCGGCTTGGGTTTTGGTAATAATGTCCCCGATCAGACGTAGCGATTCTTCAATTTCACCAGCTTTAACCTGGAACCGACTCAGGACATCGCCGGAATCCCCGATCTCAACCTCAGGCTTGAACTCCTCATATAATCCATAGGGGTGATCGACCCGGGTATCAATAACCGTCCCGGAGGCGCGGGCGGTCGGTCCCGTAAGGTTTAGCGGCGCAACAAGTTCGCGCTTCACGATGCCGGTGGTTTCAAAGCGGTCTATTACCCAAGCGGAATCATAAATTCCGTCAAGAGCCTGGTTGAAGCGGTTTGAAAAGCAAAGGGTGTATTCTTTCAGATCTTCAAGGTGTTCGTGCGATAAATCCCGGGCGCAGCCGCCCGGCACAATGAAACCCTTGAGAAACCGGGAACCGGTCAATTCAGCGTTCCAGCGCATTATCTCCTCGCGGAGGACGAAGAAAGGAGCCGCCCCAACCGGATAAGCCACATCCACCGACATTCCGGCCAGGTCGCCGAGGTGGGAGTAGACCCGCTCGAGCTCGAGCACGATCATCCGCAACTCCCATCCACGCCGCGGCACATTCACGCCGGCGATGCATTCGACCGCCATGGCGAAGCCGCAGGCGTTAACCGCGCTTTCGTCGCCCGAGACCGTCTCCGCCAGTTTCAATGCTTCATCAGTGGTTTTCCCCTCAGCCAGTTTCTCTATACCGCGATGTTTCCAGAAATGTCTGATCTCCAGGTTGAAAATGGTTTCGCCGATAACGCTGAACCTGAAATGACCGGGTTCGATGATACCGGCGTGGACTGGTCCCACCGGGATCTGGTAAACGCCCTCACCTGTGATCTCTTTAAACCGGTACTCCCGCGCCGGAGTGATTTTGGCGGATTCAGGACGGTGGCCATCGAAAGATTTCAAGAGCGGATGAAAATCATCCGCGTAAGCCTCGTGGAGAAACAATCTGCGGGTATCGAACGAACCGGTGAATTCGATGCCAAAACCGTCGGCGATTTCTCGCTGGAAGTAGCTGGCGATGGGGTATTCAGAAGCTATGGAAATCGCCCGGTTGCCCACCAGCCTTACCTCAAGGACGAAGAGGTCCCTGGCGCCACGCCATTCGAAGCAATAGAACAAGGTGAAACCGTCGTTTGTAAAATCCTGGGCCGCCCAGAGACCGATCAACAGCACGTCCTGCTGTTTTTTCAATAAAGCAACGGCTTCAACCAGAGCCACAACGCTGACTGACAAGTGAGTTTCACCGCTGGATCCTTTGCGGCTGCGGCTATCGAAACCCTTGTTATAGAGGTGTTGTTCAACCACAGATATCAGATTCTGCATATGCTACAAACCCAGGTCCGAAACGATGGTGTTCAGAGTCGTATTCAGCCATCCGGGGAGGTAGACGCCGAGGGCAAACAAGCCGATTAAAACCGCCACTATGGGAGCTTTCATCGCCAGGGGTGTTATATAGGGCTGGATAGTCTCGTCATCCGGCTGGGAAAATGCCCGCACCAGGTAATAGCCAAAACCCGCCGCCACCAGCAAAAAGCCAGCCAAAACAGCGATGAACAAAGGCAAAGCCTGAGAAGCCATGACCGACAGGACATTGAACTTTGCCAAAAATACCGGCAGAGTCGGCGTGCCTACGGCGGCTGCTGAGCCGAGGATTAAACCCCAGGCCGCCAATGGCTGCAGCCTGAACGGACTTTTCACGGCAAAGAACTTGTTGGAATTGTACTGGCGGTGGAAAATGCCCGCGGAGAAGAATAGCAAGGCTTTAACCAGTGCATTGCCGGCTTTGTGAAACAGTGCCCAGAACAGAGCTATCGGGGAACCCAAACCTATCGCGATAAGTATCAGTCCCGCCTGTTCCACGCCAGAAAAGGCGATGACCTTCTTAGTATTGGTTCGAGCGATCAAAGCTAAGGCGGCCACGAAAATGCTGACGGCTCCGAATGTTATCAAAAAGGGGTTCAGAAAACTATCGTCGCCAGCCCGGTGCCCGATGGCGTATAGCCGGATGATGGCGTAAAGTCCGAGATTGAGTACGGCACCGGAAATGACGGCTACCACCGATGGTGCCCTGACATAGACCGTGGGCAGCCAAGTATGGAAGGGGACGATAGCCGACTTGGCAGCGAAGCCGATAAACAGAAGCACGAAGGCAAAGGTATAGAGCTTAGGGGGGATGGCGGAGGCTGCCGACATCAGGTCGGTCCAATTGAGGGTACCTCCCGGAACTGCGGAGCGCGATAGGGCGAACAGGACGATGACGCCGATGAAAGCGAATAGCATGGCCGTCGACGTCACGAAAACGTACTTTAGCGCTGCGGTGATGTTCTCCCTGGCTTTTAACGTTACCAGGAGAACGACCGAGAACAGCGTGGAAAGCTCTGCAAAGATCCACATCAGCGCGATGTTGTTGGCCAAAAAGCCCATGACCAGGACTAGTGGCAACAGGGCAAAAGCACCGTAAAACAGGCCAAGAAGCGACCTCTCGATCTCCCCTCGCTCCAGGAGTGAAGCCAGGTAGCCACGGGAATAAACCGCCGATAAAAGAAAGAGCACGGTGGTGATCAATATCTCGTAAGCGCCGAAAGTATCAGCAAAAAGGTAGTGATTGCCCACCAGAAAACGCGGAAGGTCGGACACCGCAAGCCACACCGCCAGACCCAGATAAACGACCGACTCGGCGATGAGCAGGCTGTTGAGCAAGCGTCCATCGGTCTGGGGATGGAAACGTCCCAGTAAGAACGACACCGCGGCAATTATCACCGCCGGCGCGGCAAACCCGACTATGATCATGAAATCCATCAGTCTTCAGACTCCAGGCCGAGCTGGCTCAACCGCTTGTGAAAGGCTTCAACCGAAGAATCTATGCCGAAAGCGAGAACCGTAGACAGGACGATGATCATCAATAAGTCAACCACGATCAAAACCTCGATGATGAAGGGCATTTCGGCAATAAAGAGTGAAAACAGCAGCACGCCGTTCTCCATGGTGAGATAACCGATGATCTTGGTGACAACCTTACGGCGGCTCATCACGACTAGCATGCCCATGAGCGCCAGCGATACACCGATCACCGCTCCGAGAAGGAACAACGGACCGACCGAAAGTGAAGCCGAGAACACGTTGAATGCTGTGTAGACGACGAAAAACAGAGCCGCCGAGAGCATGATGGAGCCTATCGGCGTCAAATAACGGAACTCCAGGTCGCGCTTGATGGGCATCACCGCCAGAAGGCGGCGCAGGAACATGGGGATGATGATCACCTTGGACAATATTGTGAGCAGCGCCATCAGAAGCAGGCTCAAGGTCGCCTCGCGGGAGAACAGGACCAAAGCGATCGCCGCGAGTATACCCGACTGCAACGCATAAATCGAGAAAAGCGATGTTAAAGACCGCTGAGTGATAATCAGGGCGGCGCTGCCGATCAAGAATACCAGTAATATCTTGATGATGTCATCGCCGAACAGCATATCTGTCATGCCAGCAACTCAAAGACAATAGTAGCGAAAGAGAAAAACAGCGCCAGGATAAAAAAGCTGGGCAGGCGGAACAACCTGATCTTGGCCATCATCGATTCAAATACCCCGACGACAATGGAGAAAATCATCACTTTGGCCGTAAAACTCACTATCGACACGATAATCGGAACGACCCCCACATTCGCCGCAAGACCGACGGGCAAAATAATGTTGATCGAAAGCGCCATGAGGATGGTCTGCTTGATGCCCTGCGATAGTTCCATGAGGGCCAGCTTGGGCCCGGTCTGCTCGAGAATCATAGCCTCGTGAATCATGGTGAGTTCAAGATGTGTTTCCGGGTTATCCACCGGGACACGGGCAGTCTCGACGATGATGACGATGAATAGCGAAAACGCCACCAGGATGAGGGTGGGGTACTGGGAAATCGATCCGTTCAGGGTTGTCGCAAACATCTCAGGGATATCGGTAGATTTGAGTACAAACGCGAGAGCCGCGACCGAGGTAATGGTCACCGGCTCGATAATGGCAGACAGGCTCATTTCACGGGAAGATCCCATACCGCCGAAGGTCGACCCGGCGTCCAAACCGGCCAGTGCCACAAAGAATTTCGCCGTCACCATAAGGTATAAGAATAAAATGATGTTACCGATCCCCGAAACATCCGGGAGGAAAACCATAGGCACCATCACCGAAGCAGCCAGCAGGAATCCGATATTCAGATACGGCGCCAGGCGCATGATAAACGAGGAATTTTGAGAGTAGACAATCTCCTTCTTAAACAGCTTGAACAGGTTGTAGTAACCCTGAAGGAGCGGAGGGCCGATCCTGCCTTGAGAGTAGGCTTTCACCTTTTTTACCAGGGTCATGGCCAATGGCGATAGAGCCACCACGAAAATGGTATTCAACAAGAGATAAAGAGCAGTGTTCAAGATCACAGCAGTTGCCCAACCGCCAGTAAGATGATCACGATGACTGCGAAAACGTACATGACATTGGCATCAAGGTCAACGTTATGGAGCGCGGAGACCCATGACGCAATGCGCTTGACGAACAACGCTATGGGCAAATAGATTCTCTCCTCAAAGAATTGCAGGGTATGAACTTCGCCCGAACCGCCAGAAACGATCGATTTATCCTTATCGGCGAACTCCCGCTTACCGATCTTCCTGGTGCGGAAAATGGGACTGAATATCGTGATGATAGGTTCGGAGAATCCGGAGGCGGTGTACTCCATGCGGCTTGTCTGGGTATGGATGCCGCAACCCCAAGTTTCTGAGATACGGGCTCTGGTCTCCATCCGCCTGACGGCTAGTACCGCCAGACCGAAAACCAGAAGAGCCACCAGGCTCACGGGCAGGACATTGGGCACCGGCAAGTCCAGACCGACAACTTTAAGAATCTGATAGCTTAAGACACCGAGGACAACACAGGCCGCCGCCAGGATGCCGGGGCCGACAAGCATCGCCCTCGGCGCCTCATGGGCATGTTCCGCTTCATGCGACCTGGGAAGTGCCAGGAAGACCGCGCCGAACGCCTTCACGAAACAGGCGGCAGCCAGGGCGCTCATCAACGCAAAACCGGCCAGCGCGGTGAACAACAACACGGCCGTCAAGGGACTGGGCACCTGGAAAGCGCCGAGGTAAGCCTGGAAAAGCATCACCTCCGAAGCGAAGCCGTTTAAAGGAGGCAGCGCCGAAATGGCGACCGAGCCGATCAAGAAAATCACCGCCGTCGCCGGCATGGTTTTTACAAGACCGCCCATTTCCTCGATGTTACGGGTATGGGTGGCAGCTACCACTGAACCGGCGGTCATAAACAGCAGGCTCTTGAATATCGCGTGGTTTAGAATGTGGAACAAAGCTCCAAACAGGGAAAGGTCGGCCAGAGTGCTCAAATTGTAATGGCTGAAAATGACCCACAAGCCGAGGCCGACGACGATGATCCCGATGTTCTCGATCGAATGAAATGCCAGTAATTTCTTGAGATCATGTTCTTTGAGGGCATAGATGACGCCAAGAACCGCCGAGACGGTGCCGAAGACCAACAATAGTGTCCCCCACCAAAGTTCAGGCGACAGGACATCGAGCAGGATTCGAACCAAGCCATAGATCGCCACTTTGATCATGACACCGGACATCAGGGCAGAGATGTTCGATGGAGCGGCGGCATGGGCGAAGGGCAGCCATTTATGGAAAGGTATGATTCCGGCTTTGGTGCCAAAGCCGATAAAGAACGCGCTAAAAATAATTCCGGCCGTCGAGAGGGTCAGTCCGCCGGCAGACGTGATATCGAAGGTCCCGGTGTACCGGTGTAATAAAAGAGCACCAAGCAAGAGGAAGAGAGTCGAAAATTGGGTCATCACCAAGTAATAAATCCCGGCTTTGGCAGTTTCTGCCTTTTCCCGGTCAAACATCACCAGAAATAAAGATGACAGCGACATCAGTTCCCAGAAAAAGATAAAGGCGAAGAAATTGGCCGAAGCCACGACCAGCACCATAGAAAGGATGAATACCGACATCGCCGCCACCGACATGTCGCGGCGGGACTGGCTGCCGGTATGCTCGACGTAACGAAGCGAGTAGACGGCGACGCAGGCCGCCACCGAACTGATGATCAGTATGAAAAATGCTGCCAGACGATCCAGGTGGAAGGAGATGCCTAGCTGCGGTGTAACCTGATGAAGCTGGAATGTAAGGTCGGAGTTCTCAGCAAGGACGATACCGGAAGCCGCTATCAAGGAGAATGCGCCGGCTATCACAAGCCCCAGAGCAACGCGCCGTCTGCCGCCCCGGTTCCCGGTGATCGCCGCTGCCGCGGCCAACACCAGAGCCGCCCCGCCGCCGAGGAATAGCCCCTCTATCACTTTGTTTTAATGTCCATACGACGCCGCGCCGGGTGCTGTGAAAAGTAAAAGGAAGCCCTCCCGGGACTTCCTCACATGCTGTCTTTGTTAATGGAAGAATATTCTAGACATCTCGTGCTGAGGTGTCAAGAGAAAGACCCCAGGGAGTAACCGCGCCGATAGCGGCGTTCCTCAGCGCCTCATGATAAATGGTATATAATCCAGACGTGGTAAAAAAGAACAAGCGGCGAATTCCCAGCGACAAATCAACGGGACATCCCGGTTATCTTGAGGCTCTCCCGATTCTCGATCTGCACGCACTCACCGTGGTCGAAGCCTTGCCAAAGGTCGACGAATTCCTACATTCATCGTTCCAGGCGGGCTATTTCAGAGTGAGGATCGTCCACGGCAAAGGCACAGGCGTCTTGAAGATGGAAGTAACCCGGTATCTAGCTACCCATCCATTAGTGCTCCGCTACCTGCCCGCCGACTGTTATCATGGCGGTTCCGGCGTCACCGATGTGGACCTTACATACCATTGAAAAACGGGACGCAGTAAGTCTGCGTCCCGTTTCGAGTCACGATTCAAGTCTGGTCTAGACGGCAGTGGTAACGGGCTCCGTTTCCGCCACCCGTACGCGATCTGCGATCGAAGTGAGAAATTCGACGATCGAATCTGAGGGATTGATGTGCGGCGGTTTCAAATGGGCCAGTTCGGCCCCGCTGGCCTGCTGCTTCATTTTGTACAATTTGAAAGCGCCATGGGGCAGGACAGTGGCATCCATCGGCTGCAGGCCGGTGAACTCTTCCAATTCGGCGTAAGGCGTGTCCAACTTTTTTAACTCAGAATGGATCGCCGACGCCACCTCCTCGGCCGACCTGGTTTCCTGCCGTTTCAGTTCGACATAAACGTGAAGCTCGGGCTTATCGCCGACGATCTCCTTGCGGGCAGTCCAATCTTCATATTCTACGCCGGAGTTTTCCAGCGCCTGCCAGATAACCTTTTCCGACAACCTGGTGAAACCCGCGATATCTATCTGGTCATCAAGCCTGGTCAGGAAGCGCATCTGCGGGATGTCGATATTCAGTGTGTCGTTCCGGAGAGCCGTTATCTCAACCAGGTGTCCCAAGCGGTATCTGACAAAGGCGCCTCCGTGAAGATTGGTGATCACCAATTCATACTTTCCCGGTTTGAGCTCGTCCATAAGGAAAGTCTCGGGTTGGTATGCCGAATCCTGCCAGCACTTGACGGCTTCGGCTTCGGGGATGAATTCGAAAAAGTTCATGTGGGGGACGAAGGTCATACCCTCATGGTCCCAGGTCTGCATGGCGATTACAGGCGCTTCGGTGCAGCCGTGGAAGTCCAAGGGATACTGGCCCCACATGTCTTTGATCTTTTCACGGAAGACCTCACCGTCGATACCGTAGGTGATCAGGCCTTTGAGTTTCCACAGGTCTTTGGGCAGCATCTGACGCCCAGCCAGTTTTGAGACGACCTTACCCTTGACCAGACGCGCCAGCGTCCGGGGACGCTTCAACAATTTCTTGATATCTACCGAGCCGCCGCTATGCTTGAACCGCTCGCCGATGGCATAAGCCACACTGGACATAGATAGAACCCAATCCATGCCATGGTCCAGTCCCATCTTGAACCCGGTGTTGATGCGTTCTTCAAACGAGGCCTGCTCCGCTTCCGACACCGGTGGCAGGAAATCGAACATCTCGTGGGGGAAGACACGAGTCATCGTGCCGGTGGCGTAGGGTGGCGGAGCCATCCCGTACAGGACGCGGTCACCGGGGCGGATCTTGATGTCGTATCTCTTTGTAGCCGCAGAAAAGAAAGACAGGGCGAACACCAGAGCCTCAGTTTCGTCAAGCATCCTCGCGGTCACCGGCGCCCAGCGGTAAGAGTATTCCGCGCTCTTCCCTGAGGTGTACTGCCAAAGGATAGGTTTGCGGGGCAGCACCTCCCAACGGCGCTTCAAAAGGTAAGGGGCATAGTCCTCGTAGCTGGTCAACGGCACCATCTTGCGGAACTCTTCAACGTTCGTCGGATTGGCACCCTTTAAAATGCCCTTGCCTAATTGGCAATTTTTCAGGAGTTCGAGTTGCTCCATAAGCAGCCTCTTCTGGATACCCATGAACTCCTGGAGCGAAAGGTCGATGAAGCCGCAGCAGCGGTCCCACATCTCATCGTATTTACCCTGGCGGAATAGTTCTGAAAGCTGGCTCACCTTCTTAGGCCTCCGGTAATTTATTTCTTCTAAAGCCTTCAAAGAAGGCAGAAACACTATTTCGATTAGGCACGATCATCGGGGTAGTCTTCTGGTAAATGGCATAACCGGAAAACATGTGCGGGAAGATTTTCCGGTCCTGAACGTAAACCAGGATCAGGGACAGGATTGTCCAGGCTATACCGGCTTCAACTGCCAGTATTGAACGAGAACCCAGCGCCAAGCCGGTCATGGAAAGGGCGAAGAACAATAGCCAGGGATGGCGGACGAGGGCATAGACCCCGCGAGTTACCAATTGGCCACTGCTCCCGGGTTTGATGTAAGTTCTGACCGCGGGCAGGGCGAAATAGAGCGAGTAAACCGTGAGCCAAGCTGACACGCCCATGATCGCCCAACCGGCTATTGAAGCCCACTCAGGTAATCCGAATTTCCGGCAGGCGATGGCAACCATCGTGGCGGAGACAGCAATCAGCATTGTCCCAAAAAACGAAAGAGCCGGTTTGATGAAGGGCGCCTTTTTTATGGACGCAAAGTCCAGAAGGTGCATTAGCAGAAACCCGGCGGCGCCCAGCAGAATGTATGTCATAGTACTTTTTCGGGAGACACTATGACATTCGTAGGATACGATTGGAAGGTATAAAGTACTAGAATAATGTTCTAGTCAAAGCTGGGTCACGAATAAAAAAATTCCCCCGGGATCCGGGGGAAGCAGTTTGTGCGCCATTTTCCTGGGTTCTTTTGTACTGCTATTTCCACTTGATCTTGACTTCCCGGCCCTCTTCCGGGACGTCTTTGTTGGCTTCCTTATCCAGGCCAGCCATCTTGCTGGTGATTTCTTTCATGTCGATAGGCCCGTCTTTGCCGAGCTCAAGACCATAACCGATGAAAAAATCGACAAAGCTCTTGAGAAGCTTCTTGGTATCTTCCTGGAAACCGGCCATCTCATCTTTGAGGGCATATTTGTAGCTCTCTTTGTTGAGCATCTTGGCGACATCGGCCTTGACAGCTTCAAGGTCTTCGCGAGTCACGACGCTGGCGGGAGACGGCGAGCCTTTGAGATGGCTTTCGATCAACAGATCGATGAATTCCGCCTGTGAGGTGTCGCCGCGGTTATCATCGATTTTCTTAACCAGCTCGACTGGTAAGATGAGCATGCGTTTTTCGGTCATACAGGCTCCTGTCTAGGGCGTCTCTTCGCCGTCGTCTTTGAGATTGAGGGTGTCGAGGATCTCGTCGATGTTCCGCAAAAGACTAAGCCCCTTCTTGGTTACCCGGTAGGCGACCGAAGGATTGCCCAGCTTTACTCTGTCGATCAGTTCCCGCTCGACCATAAAATTGAGGTACTTCTGCAGTTGAAAATAACTCATATTGACGGAGTACATTATCTCCGTCTTGCCTGCTTCGCCTAAGCGTAGCATATCGGCAATTATTTCGATACTTGACCGTCGGCGGTCTAATCTCATTCCTTAATCCAGAGAACCAAAGTTCTGTTTCTATCCAGATTAACTAGTACTATTATACTACCCAAGTCAAGGGTGGAGGGTGTATGATATGCGCAACGCTGAAAAGCCCCTTCAGGAGGCGCGAATGAAGGCTGACGAACTGTTACGGGCAATGGTCAAGGTCGGAGCTTCCGATATGCACCTGAAAGTGCCCAATCCGCCTGTTTTCAGGATCGACGGCGTCCTGAAAAGGCAATCTCAGTATCCCTGCATCAATGCCGCCGACATGGAACGGTTGATGCGGGAGATGACAACCCCGCAGCAGCAGGAGACTTTTTACGCCACCAAGGAATTGGATTTCGCTATCTCCGTTCCCGATGTCTCAAGGTTCAGGGTAAACATTCTCTTCCAACGCGGCACAATTTCCATCGCCGTGCGCATGGTGCCTTTCCAGATTATGACCATCGATATGCTGAATCAGCCGACGATATTCAAAAGCCTGATCATGAAACCCAGGGGTTTGATCCTGGTCACCGGACCGACCGGTTCCGGCAAATCGACCACCATGGCAGCCATGTTGCAGCACCTAAACGAGAACCGCAACTCAAGCGTGATCACGATCGAAGACCCTATCGAATACGTCTTCCAGGACAACAAGTGCATCATCGCCCAGCGGGAACTCGGCGGGGACACCAACTCCTATCCTATCGCCCTGCGTCATGCGTTGCGCCATGACCCGGACGTCATCGTCGTCGGCGAGATCCGTGATGTGGAGAGCCTGACCACCGCCATCGCCGCCGCCGAAACCGGCCACCTGGTGCTTGGAACCCTCCACACCATCAACGCCGTCCAGACGGTAGACCGGGTTATCGACATGTACCCGCCGGGACAACAGCACCAAATTCGGCTTCAACTCTCCCAAGTATTGGAAGCCATAATCTCCCAAACCCTGGTGATCCGGTCAAACGGCCGCGGCCGTGTCGGCGTTTACGAGATACTACTGGCCACTACGGCTGTCCGGAACCTGGTCCGCGAGGGCAAGACGTTCGAACTGCAGTCGATAATGCAGCTCAACCGGCAGATGGGAATGCAGACGTTAGACCAGCACCTGGCGGAACTTGCCGCCAACGGAGTTATTGCCAAAGAAGAAGCCTTGATGAAGAGCGATAATCCCGAACGGCTCGAGCGTCTGATCGAGGAAGCCAAACGTAACGTCAAGGGGCCTGATCCCTTCAAACGCTGACGGCCATTCAGGTTTGAAATCCGATTTCGCCCAAAGAGGCGGCATGGGTGATGGGCGAGAACGAAGATGGTACTTTCGGACGAACGCCTTACGTTTGCCCGCCTTTGACTTCTCAACAGAGAATCGACATAATGTGCCATCGAAGTCTTATTCTCGGGGGACGTTGACCTTTGAACGCCTGGGCCCTGATCCCCCTGGCCGCCAGCCTCGTTTACATTGTCCTGCTCCTGATGGTAATTCAGGACACTCAGCGTAAGGCTAACCGCTTTTTCGCTTACTTTCTTGGTGTCGCCGCATTCTGGAGTTTCAGCTCTTTCATGCTGGTGTTCAACCCGAGCGCCAGCCCTCAGCACTTACAACTCTGGAATGAGCTGGTGGTCACCGCCATCGCCTGGGTGAGTATCGCCTATTTCCATTTCGTCAGAGTCTACAACGACAAAACCGGCGGCATCTGGTCCTACCTGGGTTATGCCTTCACCTCTTTCATCCTGGTCATGGCATTATCGGGAAGAGTCGTCTCCAATGTCTCTTTGGTCAACGGATACCTGTTCCACGATATCCGGCCCTGGGACATCGTCATCGGCGCCTTCATCGCCCCGTTCGTGGTTTCGGGACTAATAATGTTGATCAACCGGTATCGGCGGTCGACCGATCCATTCGACCGTAACCGCACGATGTACCTGATAATCGGTTCCGGTGCCCTGATTCTTTTGAGCTATGTGACTCCGTTCACCCCGGCTCTGGCCGGACTGACCACCGATCATATCGGCAACATCATCAACGCCGCGCTCATCGCGTACGCCATTTCCCGGTTCCAACTCTTCGACATAAAGCTGGTCGCCAGGCGCGGTCTGACTCTACTAGGCTTGATGGGTGCTATTGCAGTAACCTACGGCGGCCTAAGTTTCATTCTCATTCAACTCGGCGTCCCTAGCACGACGGTGGTCATCACCGCAGGTATTATAGTAACTATTGCGGCATTATCGGGCCGGTCGCTGGCTCATTTTATCAGTGTTTCGGTCGACCGCCTTTTCTACCAGGACACCTACCGCTACCGGCAGGATTTGGGGGATTTTTCCCGCAAGATGAGCCATATCCTCAACCTCGATGACCTATCCCAGGCTTTGCTCCCGCCCCTGACCAAGGCTCTTGGCGTGACCCATTCAGCTCTGCTTTTTCAGGACAACGCCGCCGCCGATTTCATTGTCCAATACACCTATCCGGACAACCATGAACTGAAAGGCAATCTTCGGCTCCCGGTGGACAACCCGATCATCGAGTGGATGGACCGCAGCGGTAAACCCTTGACGCCTTCGCAGGTTGAGTCATTGCCAGAGTTTAAAGGATTGTGGCAGGCGGAAAAAGAACAACTCACTAACGCTAACCTGGCATTGCTCCAACCGATAAAGAGCCGCGAAAAACTCATCGGATTAATCGCCATCGGACACAAGCGCCGCGGGGTAGTATACACTACCGAAGACCTCGATCTGATAGACCGGATATCCTCACAGGCCGGGGTGATCATCGAAAACGCTCAACTCTATATCCAGGCAACGATCAGGGCCAACACCGATGAACTGACAGGACTCTACAACCACCGCCATTTTCATGAACGCATCGAGCAGGAAATCGGCCGCGGCAGCCGCTTCGGCATCACCTTCTCATTGATCATTCTCGACCTCGATCTTTTCAAGGTCTATAACGACATCTACGGCCACCTTGCCGGCGACCAGTTGCTGCGCAAGGTTGGGAAACTCATCCAGTCCTCGGTCAGGACTATCGACCTGGCTTTCCGTTACGGTGGCGAAGAGTTTGCCGTGCTGCTACCAGAAACCCGTATGGAAGATGCCTTCCGCGTCGCCGAACGCCTGAGAAAGACCATCGAGTCGAAATCATCCTTCCGCGAGATGCCGGTGACCGCTTCGCTGGGCATCGCCAACTGGCCGACCGACGGGGTGATGAAGGAAGAGATCATCCACCGCGCGGATACTGCGCTCTACCGGGCCAAGCAGACCGGACGCAATCGTACCTGCATCGCTTCGGACGGCCTTAAACTGGTAAACAATCCCAAGGAAGCCCCGGAAACAGAATCCCAACCCAAGCCGCTTTCCATCATTTACGCCCTGGCTGCAACGGTGGACGCCAAGGACCATTATACTTATGGCCATTCCCGCAAAGTCAGCGAGTACGCCGTATCTCTTGCCGAGGCCTTAAACCTGCCGCAAGATACGGTGCATACCATTCGCGCTGCCGGTTTGCTTCACGACATCGGCAAGATTGGTGTGCCTGACTCCATTCTAACCAAACCTGGAGCGCTTGAACAGAAAGAATGGGAGCCGATCCGGACCCATCCGGAACTTGGCGTGGAGATACTGAAGCACGTCGTCGACCTGTCCAAATGCCTGCCTGCCATCATGCACCATCATGAGAACTGGGATGGCACAGGTTACCCGCAAAGGCTAAAGGGCGAGGCGATCCCGCTCGAAGCCCGTATCCTGTCAGTCGCCGATGCCTACGATGCCATTACTTCACCGCGGCCGTACCGCACCCAACTGGCTCTAAAGGACGCCCTCGACGAACTCAGACGCTGCTCCGGCACCCAGTTCGATCCAGACCTGGTGCCTGTTTTCTGCAACCTGATGGAATGCGGAGCCAAGATCGGTCCGGTTTCAATGGACAGGCGCGGCGAACCACAGTCGCCTCCGCTTGACGAGTAAGTCTAACACCGCTCAAAACCAACGGGGGTTAGGCATTCCTCCGATCCCGGGCAGTTTGAGCGATCAGGCCTGGGGCGGCCTGCCGGTGACAAAGGACAGGCTGAAATCAATCGCCCTGGCCGAGTGAGTGATCGCGCCGATCGAAATAACATCCACTCCGGTTTCAGCCACCGCCCTGACATTTTCCAGATTAATGCCGCCCGATGCTTCCAGGCTGATTGAGGCGGGCACCATTTTGGCGCCCTTCTTCATTTCGTCTACAGGCATATTGTCCAGCATGATGATATCCGGTTTGCCCAAGATCGCCTGTTGAAGCTGTTCCAGGTTCTGAACCTCGATCTCGACCTTCATGCCCTTGGCGCCCGCTTTAGCCTTGGCGATGGCTTCGGGGATGCTCACCCCCCTGGCAGCAAGGGCTACCAGGTGGTTGTCTTTGATAATGATGCCCGAAGCCAGGTCAGGCCGATGGTTCTGACCGCCGGCGGCATACACGGCGTATTTCTCGAGGAGTCTCAGCCCAGGCAAGGTTTTGCGGGTATCGCTGATCTTGACATCAAGCCCCTTGACTTTTTCTACGAAGTGCGAGGTCGCCGTGGCGACACCCGACAAATGTGAGAGGAAATTTATTGCAACTCTCTCAGTCTTTAAGATGCTGGCGACTCGGCCGGTGATCAGGAGCACCGGATCCCCAGCTTTGGCCTTCTGGCCGTCGGGGATATTCACCTTGATCTGGAGGGTCTGGTCAACTTTCATGAAGGCGATCCTGGCAATTTCGCCGCCGCAAATCACCGCGGGTTCTTTGGCAATGATAGCGGCGGTGCCGCCCATACTCGGCGGGATGACTAGTTCGGTGGTACGGTCACCGCGACCGAGGTCTTCGGCTAAGGCGACGTCGATGATCTGTTCTATCTGAGCCTGCGTTGCCATTTTTCCTCCTAGTTTCCAGTGTTAATAACTATATGCCGCCGCCATTTCTCCGAAGTCCAGGGGAAATCGGCTCGGAAATGAGCACCGCGGCTTTCTTCTCGATACAGGGCGGCTTCGGTCATCAACCTGCCGCAGGTGATCAAGTGGCTGATCTCGTAATCTTCCCGCGACTGGAGGACTGAAGCGGCGGTTTGCCAGTTCGCGAGTTTGAGCGCGGCATCGGCCAGCCCAGCGGCATCGCGTACGATCCCGACGCTGCGCCACATGATCTCCTGGATATCTTTCTTTCCGGGTAAAGATAGTACCGCACCGGACTTGGCTTCAGCAAGCCTGCGGCGCTGAGCGGGAACCATCGCCATGGATTCACCCCGCCCAACCGAATTTTCGATGATGCGGTGAGAAAAAACTAATACTTCTAGCAGGGAATTGGAGGCCAACCGGTTGGCGCCGTGAACCCCGGTGCAGGAAACCTCTCCGGCGGCATAGAGCCCGGCCACCGAACTGGCGCCCCAGGCGTTGACCCTGACTCCGCCGATCATATAGTGAGCCGCCGGCGCAACCGGAATAAGATCTCTGGTAATATCGAGTCCCTGCTCCAGACAGTAGTGATAGATCTGCGGAAAACGCGCCAGAACCAGCGTCGATGGCAAATGCGTAACATCAAGGTAAACGTGATCAGCTCCCGTTTTATTCATCTCCGACACGATAGCCCTGCTGACCACATCCCGCGGAGCCAGCTCACCCTTGGGTGCGTAGTCGGTCATAAAACGTTTTCCATCGTTATTGCGTAAAATGCCACCCTCACCCCGAACCGATTCCGAAATAAGGAAGACGGGAACTCCCGGAAGCTTGAGCGCCGTTGGGTGGAATTGAAAGAACTCCATATCTATGATGTCCGCCCCGGCTTCATAAGCCAGAGCCACCCCGTCACCGGTGGCAACGGAGGGATTTGTCGTAAGACTGAATAACTGGCCGGCGCCGCCGCTGGCGAGGACCAGGTGGCGACATGCGAGCACCTCGCGCTGGCCGGTGGATGCCGACAGAGTTTCGAGGCCTGCCGCTCTGCCGCCCTCGATGATGATCTTCGTCGCCAGGCAGTGCTCAAGAACCGGAATGTCAGCGGCGCGAACACGAGCGGACAGCGTCTCCTCGATGTAACGGCCAGTGGCGTCGCCTCCGGCATGGAGAATTCGAGGCACCGAATGCGCCGCTTCTAGGGTTAAAGCGACCTCGCCCTCGATAGTGTCAAACGGGACACCCAGTTCGATCAGATCTTTGATCCGGAGAGCGGCTTCGGTGGCAAGGATGCGCACCATCGTTTCGTCGGAAAGACCGGCGCCAGCAGCCATGGTATCCTTAAAATGGAGTTCCGGCGAATCACCGGCGCCTACCGCCGCGGCGATGCCGCCCTGCGCAAAACGGGTGTTGCACTCCTCGATGCTGCCCTTGGTGACGATGAGAACCGAGCCGTATTTCCTAGCCAGGAGGGCGCTATACAGCCCGGCAATGCCAGAACCGACGATGATGTAATCGTAAGACGCCAATCGGCCTCCGAAGGGTTTGCAAATAGGCAGCCCATGCCGCCCGTCATTTGTAGATCGCTAGGGTTGGACCGTTATTTCCTCTTCCTGCTTCATAGCCACGCCGCCGCGTACCAGGCGCAGCAGAGCGCCGGACTCGGTCTTAATGACGATGCTCTTCTCATCGAGGGCTTCGATAACGCCGAAGATGCCGCCGATGGTAATGATCTTATCGCCTCTTTTGAGATCGGCAAGCATCGCCTGCTGCGATTTAGCCCGTTTCTGCTGAGGGCGGATGATCAAGAAATAGAACATGACGAACATGAGCACCATAAAACCGACGAGAGTTACCGTGTCGCTGGTCATTTATTCTCCTTTGATAATTCGATAGGGTCTCCCTGTAACGACCAGGGGCCCGCTTTTGTTATTCTTACCGGAACCAAACGCCCTTTGAGATCGATGCTAAGCGTGTGGTCACGTTTGACATTAAAGAATACAAGTTTACCACTTCGTTCCCGGCCTCGCCACTTGCCCCTATCTTCTCCTTCGACGAGGACCTCGATTATCGATCCGACCAGGCTAGAGTTGATTTCCGCCGCTATCCCGGTCTGAAGGGTCTCAAGCTCGGTCAAGCGTCTCGCCTTTTCTTCGCGGCTGATATCGTCCTCGAATTTCTCGGCGGCTTCGGTGCCCGGGCGAGGCGAATAAGCCGCCAAGTGGACAGCATCGAATCTCACAGTTTCGATAAGGCGGCGGGTGTTGGCGAATTGTTCCTCGGTCTCGCCGGGGAAACCGACGATGACGTCGGTGGTCAAACACACACCGGGTACCTTTTGCCGAATTGTCCCGACGAGCGCCCGGTAATCACCGACGGTATATCCACGCCGCATCCTTTCCAGGATATCATTGTCGCCCGCCTGGGCTGGTAGGTTGAGAGACGGACAAACTTTATCGAGCGAGGCCATCGCCTCGATGAGCCTGGGGCTCATGTCTTTGGGATGGTTGGTCAGGAAGCGGATTCGATAGAGCCCCTCGACATTGTTGATCGCTATGAGAAGGTCGGCGAGATCCACCGTTCCCGTCAGGTCGTGGCCGTAGGCGTTCACATTTTGTCCCAGGAGGGTCACTTCCCGGGCTCCCCGCTCCACCAACTCAGCTACCTCAGCGACGATGGTGTCAAGCGGCCTGGAAGTCTCCCTCCCGCGACGATAAGGCACAATGCAGTAGGAACAGAAGTTGTCGCAACCTTGGATGATGGGGACATTGACCGATATGCCCGGTTTTTGGGGCAGGATGTCATCGGGCAGTTGATCAAGAAAATCAGGCATCGCCCCTGCAGTAAAAAAATAGTCGACCATCGGGTATTGTTTTTTCATCAAGGCCAGGTCTTCTTCGACCATGCAGCCGGTGAGGGCGATTTTCATCGATGGTTTTTGATTTTTTAATCGTCGCAGGAGAGCCAGCCGGTTGGTGATACGATCCTCGGCGCCCTGGCGAACGGCGCAACTGACGAGAAGGGCGAGATCGGCCTTATCAGCGGAATCGACAGGAGAATAGCCTTTTTGAAACAGCAGGCTTTCGAGGCGTTCTGCCTCCGCCTGGTTCATCTGGCAACCGATGGTAAAAATGAAATAATTCGGCATATCTCTATTTAGAACTATCGCGCGGTAAAGCTATGGAACCGGATTCTCAATAATTATGTCAAGCAGTATAGCATAAATTGGCGTCCAGCCGCAGCCTCGACGATTTGTTTTATTGAATTTTCAAAAATGATATTTTTTTGGGAAAACGACTCTAATTTTACGTTCGTTTTCGGCCGAAACGACTAACCGGTTTTTAAAACAACTACCCGTCTGTATCGTAAAAATCATGGCTGCGCGAATTGTTTCAACGGCAAATTGTTGCGTACAGAAAAACTACTCATCCTGAGCGTCGAGACCTGCCAGAGAGCGGGAAAACCTCGCCTGCACGCTCCTCACGATAGCAGAATGGTTGGATTAAACACAGGTGTTTTATTGCTTCTCATACGCGGGCATTATAGCACAGGCGTTCCTTTAGACTGTCAAGCGTTTCGTGTCGTTTTTGGAGAAATATTTTTACGACAAAAAACCTAACTCCTGCCCCGAAATGGGGGATCAGATTCTTTACAGTAGCTAGCGCGTAACGCTTTTTCAAATCCGAAATCCGAATTTCGAAATACGAAACAAGTTCGAAAAACCAAATCCAGAAACTCTGAAACCAAAAAAGGAACCTAACCCCTGCCCCTTCCCTTCGGCTCGAAGTTGCTCGCCGTGGGAAGGGGTAAGTTTTTAAAGAGGTTCCGGCTCGCATGCCCCGCTCGCCGGAACCTCTAACCGTTGCACCACCCCACGATTAACACGCTGTTGGGACATTGTCTCGCCCTCACCCTGCCCTCTCCCGCGAGGCAGCGGGAGAGGGGATATTGAAGCCGGTGTACAATTCGCGGACGATTGCCACGGATTACCATTTAAGCCAATCCTCGCAAACCCAGTCCGGGGAGAGGTTTGCCCGCTCTTACCCTACCTCTCCCGCGAGGCCGCGAGAGAGGGGATTAGTTCGGAACTTCCTAGATGCCAGATTTTTGTTTCGGAGAAATCCCCATGACGAGGGAAGAGGATGGTTTACCGGTGGTGGGTTACACTACGTTTCACCCACCCTACTATTCGTGGACGATTGCCGAGGATTGCCATTCAAGGCAATCCTCGCAAAGAGAGAAAAGGGAAAGGCTGCGGGGAGAGGGGATGTTTGATCAAAGGCTTCAGCTTGTATAACGACGACCAGGGATTGCCGCGGTTGTTTACTTTATGGTCAATACTTTGACGGGCACGGCGCTGCGATATTGCCACTTTTTCGATAGCTCGCAGATTTTTTCCGATCCGAATTCGATGACGGAGATCATATCGTTCAATGAAATGGCGGGTTCAGAAAATTCGCAGGATTTTTGATCGAACGTCATTACCCTTGTCTCGGCGGGATATTTCTTCAGTTCTTCGATCAATTCCGATACTTTCATCGGTGGTCCTCTCTGAATGTTTTTGAGGACGAAACGGCCTCGATTTCCGTATGATACCAGTATATGGCTCTGATGACTACCCGATTTCGCCGTTGTCTTTATTCCTGGTAATCAGGCGACCAACCCTATGTGCTAATTCGCGTCGTTGGTGATGCGCCTCATTCCTCATTATTTCGCTCACGCCAATAAAATTCGTATTATACGCGAATTTCGTTGTTTTTTGAGGAAAATTTTTAAAAACACTCTTCAGATAACGTAACTAAATATAACTCCCCATTGGCGCTTTATCTATTTTCAAAATAGACGTTGTTATTGAGGTAAATATATCGTTATTTTGATATTGACATTAGGTATCTGCGGGAGTAAGTTTTGAGTTATCTCCTTTGACTCCCGAGATAGCCTGTGTGAATTTTCAAACAAGGTCTTGAGTTTTAGAACAGGAGGAATTAATGTCCGCCAAATCCAGTTCCCCGACAGCCATGCCTAAATTGGAAAAAGTTTCTTCCGGAATCCATGGCCTCGATGAAATAACGGGGGGCGGTTTACCTAAAGGCAGACCTACCCTGATCTATGGCAGCGCAGGCTCGGGAAAGACGTTAATGTCTATCGAATTCCTGATCCGCGGCGCTATCCTATATAACGAACCGGGAGTATTCATAAGTTTCGAGGAGACAGAAGAGGAGCTGGCCACCAATGTCAGTTCACTCGGCTTCGATTTAAGCGGGCTTATCGCAGCAAAGAAGATATTCGTCGATTACGTGGCGGTGGAACGCAGCGAAATCGAAGAAACCGGAGAATACGACCTTGAAGGCCTGTTCGTTCGCCTGAGCAGCGCAATCAACGCCGTCAAGGCTAAACGGGTCGTTATCGATACAATTGAAGTGTTATTTGCCGGATTAAACGATAAAGGCATAGTACGGGCTGAACTACGACGTCTATTCAGGTGGCTCAAGGGAAAAGGAGTCACTACCATCGTCACAGGCGAAAGAGGCGGCGAAACTACGCTGACCCGTCACGGCCTCGAAGAATATGTCTCCGATTGCGTCATCTTCCTGGATAACCGAGTTAATGACCAACTGTCAACGCGCCGCATACGCATCATCAAGTACCGCGGATCAAGCCACAGCACCAACGAATTCCCATTCCTGATCGACGAACAGGGGCTATCGATCCTGCCAATTAATACAATCAGACTCAACTACCCGGTATCAAACGAAGGCGTACCAAGCGGCGTCGACCGGCTCGATATCATGCTAGGGGGGAAAGGATTTATCAAAGGAACGTCGATACTGGTGTCCGGCATGGTCGGCACGGGCAAGACCAGCCTCGCGGCCCATCTTGTCGACACCGCCTGCCGCCGCGGTCAGAAATGCCTTTACTACGCATTCGAGGAAGCACCGGACCAGATAATGCGCAACATGACCTCCATAGGCATTGATTTGAAACCGTGGGTGGAGAAAGGACTCCTGCACTTCCACGCCACCCGGGTTTCGGAAGAGGGGCTGGAGAAGCATCTGCTGGTAATGCAGAAAGAGGCTGAAAAATACAGGCCGGACGTGGTCATCGTCGATGCGCTGACGGACTTTATTTCACTCGGTCCCGGAAATGAAGTCAGGTTGATGATCCTGCGCATCGTGGACTATTTCAAGATGCACCAGATTACAGCCATGTTCTCCAGCATGTCAGCGCGCGCCGACCTCGAAGAGACCGGAGTCGGTCTATCGTCGGCCTTCGACACCTGGATCCACCTGGTCAACGTCCAGAACAACCAGGAGCGAAACCGCACTATGACCATCGTCAAGTCACGCGGCATGGCACACTCCAACCAGGTCAGGGAATTTGTTTTGACCAATAAAGGCGTTAAACTGGTAGACATTTACGCCACTCCAGCCGGCTCTTTCATGGGTACGGCGCGGATAGCACAGATGGCAGCGGACCAGGCAGCCGGGGTTACCCGTGAGGAAGGTGTGACTGCCAGGGAGAGACAATTGCAACAGCAACGGCGCGCCCTGGAAGCGAAAATAGACGCCCTGCGGGCAGAGTTCGAGGCAGAAGCCAAGGAATCAGAGTTGACCATCGCTGAGGAGAAGGCAAAAATAAAGGCTATATCCGACGACCGCAAGATGCTGGACAGGCAAAGAAAAGCCGAGGACAAGAAAGCCAAGACCGGAGTATGACATGGAAAAAGTAAAAGGCCCGCCCTATGGGGACACCGAGCCAGCCGAAGAATGGAAACTGCGCCTGTTCGTTACAGACTGGAATCCCCGGTGTATAGTGGCCTACCGGAACCTGAAAAAGATTTGCCAAGAAGACCTTGAAAACAAATGCTCTATCGAGGTAATCGACATACTGGAACAACCCGATATCGCCCGCCAGGAGCAAATTGTAGCTATACCCGCGCTCAAGAAAATTTTACCGAAGCCCAGCCGGATATTGGTGGGCGATTTTTCAAAGAAGGAGAAGGTCCTCAAAGCACTGGATGTCGAACGGTGGCTGCACGGTTAGAATCATTATATTTTCAAGGAGTTTTGGATGGCGACAAAGACAATAGAGAAAATACTTAAAAAACCGGAGACATGGCAGCTGCGCCTTTACGTCGCCGGGCAGACACCAAAGTCGCTGGCGGCGTTCGCCAACCTGAAAAAGATCTGTGAAGAACACCTTAAAGGTCAATGCACTATCGAGGTTGTCGACCTGCTGGAAAACCCGAAGCTGGCTAAAGGCGACCAGATCCTGGCCATTCCCACCCTGGTGAGGAAACTGCCGCAACCTTTGAGAAAGATCATCGGCGACCTATCAAACACGGAACGTGTCCTTGTCGGCCTTAATATTCTTCCCCTGGAGATCTGATGTGGAATATGAACGAGAGCCTGAAACAACTTCAGCGACCGGAAAATTTGAAGCTGCGCTGATTGAAAGCGATAAAGGAAAATATGTCCTGAGGCTCTATATCACCGGCATGACCCGCCGTTCCCAGATCGCCCTCCGCAACCTGGAGAAGGTCTGTGCCGAGCACCTGGGAGACCGGTGCGAACTAGAGGTTATCGACATCTACCAGCAGCCGAACCTGGCCAAGAGCGACCAAATACTCGCCATCCCGACGCTGATAAAAAAACTACCTCTGCCGGTAAAACGATTAATCGGCGACCTTTCAAAAGAAGACAGAATTATCCTAGGCCTGAACTTAGAGCCAAAGCCTAAGCAAAAGAAAATGAAGACTGGCGATGGAACAGAACCAAAAAACGAATGAACTAGAAGCGGAGGTCAACCGCCTGAGTGAACAGCTCACCGAGTGCAAAGAGACACTCCGGGCAATCACAAGCGGCGAGGTTGACGCGCTGGTGGTCAACACTCCCATGGGCGACCAGGTGTTCACACTCCAGGGCGCCGACACCGTTTACCGCACGGCTATAGAGAATATCAACGAAGGCGCCATCACAGTATCCGCAGAAGGAATTATCCTGTATTCCAACCGCTATTTTTCAACGATGATGCAAACCGGTTTGAACCGGGTGATGGGATCTTCAATATTCGAGTATATCGTTCCGGAAAGCGTTGAACTTTTCCAAACGCTGCTTAAACAGAACGGCCATGGAGAAGTAAGGTTCCGTTCAAGACTCGGTCACAATGTTCCGGCCTTCGTTTCGGTTAAAAAATTGCATCTGGACAGCCTAGATTCGGTCTGCGTCATGATAACCGATCTGACCCGCCAGAAACGCAGCGAAGAACTTATCAGACAAGGCGCAATGATACAATCAATCCTGGCACAATCGCCCAACGCGGTAATCGTCTGCGACGAATCAGGGACCATTACCTATGCCAGTTCTTCAGCCCACCACATATTCGGGCATCACCTTTTGGGTAAAACATTCGATGAAATCTCCGGCAATCTGCGGATCTCTAAAGAGAGACCATCCTTTTCATCTATAAAGAGCGGCAGTTTTCAGCCTGACACCACGACGGTTTTCGGGATGCAAAACGGCAGCCTCCAGCATTTCCTGCTGCGTTCAACCCAGTTTTGTTCTGACAAGCCGCTTGGTTATGTCATTACCCTGACGAATGTTACGGCACTCAAGGAGGCGGAACAGCTCAAAGACGACTTTATCGGGATGGTGTCGCACGAGATACGAACCCCGCTGACCGTATTGATAGGCGCCCTCGGTGTGGCGATGAGCGAGGGCGTGACTCCGGAAGACTCGAGTGCGATGCTGCAGGATGCCTTGGAAGGGGCTGAGTCACTGGAGCAAATAGTGACTAACCTGGTCGAATTGTCGCGCTACCAATCCGACCGCATAAACCTCCACAAAGAATTCATCGACATTGGCGCCCTCGTCAGGGATTTTGGTAAAAGGAGATTAACCAAGATCGCTTCGAATCGATTGATATTTGAAATATCCGACAGCCTGGGGCGGGTGAAGGCTGACCGGGTCAGGATAGACCTGATCCTTTTGAACCTCCTGAGCAACGCGGTGAAGTATTCACCCGAGGAAAGTAAGATAAAGGTCAGAGTAATTCGCGAAGATGGCAATGTCGTCATCAGTGTCATTGATAATGGCGTTGGAATCCCGATCGAACAACAGGCGACATTATTCACTCCTTTTACCAGATTGGAAAACATAAGACGACCGGCAAAAGGCCTGGGGCTGGGATTACTGGTCTGCAAACGGCTTGTTGAAGCACACGGCGGTAAAATCTGGGTAGAATCCAAACCAGGAGAAGGTTCGACTTTCAGTTTTACGCTGCCGTTAGGCTGATTTATTCTCCGCGGCCCTGGCCAGGACACTGCCGATCTTGTCCACCAGGGCATCAGGATTTATCGGTTTGGCAACGCAATCATCAGCCCCCATTGACTGTGCCAATTCGGCGACGTCGTGCGGGCTGAAAAGACGATTATCGGGACTTTAGAAAATTTCCTGACGGCATCAAGAACATCCAGGCCGGTCACTTCCGGCATGAAAATGTCCAGTAGGACTGCGTCGAAATGATCATTCCGGACCAGTTCGATGGCTTCGGCACCGCTACAAGTGGCTGCCACGTCATAGCCGGACAACTTCAGCTTCAGGCTGAAGATCTTGCCGATGTATGGCTCGTCATCGACGATAAGTATGCGTTTTTTGCAGGCGGGATCCGACATAGGCGACGATTTGATTGTATACCATAACTAAATGTTCAACAAAATTCTCTTTCATCTCTAGAAAACAGGACAGCATTGTCAGGATTAACACCCACGGACGATTAAACAATACGACCTTTCGATCAGTTGTGCTTCGCTTGACTCCTCATTTTCTCGAATAAGAATGAGAAGGGATCATACGACAGGAAGAGGCTAATATTGTGGTTTGGTTTTTAGCGATCAGCCGCAGGCAAAAACCCGATTTGACAAGGCTTTCATCGGGAGCTATTATTAACTTATCAATATAATTAATCCAATAGTATTAATGGGTGGCGAAATTACCGATGAAAAGCATTCGTGGACAATTGCCGGATCCGTTTTGTCATCCGAGAGGGAGGTTTGAATGGTCGATACTTACGAAGCGGTCAAAAAATTCCAGAAGGAACTAAACGGCGGCACGGCTGCCCTGGTTCTGCTCGGGGTTATGAACGGAGCCAAAAATCCAATGTACGGCTACCAGATCGCCAAGCACGTCGAGAAAAAGGCCAGAGACGTAGACATCATGAAACAGGGGGCACTCTACCCTGTTTTGCGGTCGCTTGAAAGCTCCGGGCTTCTGGAAAGCGAGGTTGAGCCATCGGTTTCCGGGCCGCCGCGACGCTATTACAGGATAACCCCTTCCGGACGCCAGACACTCCAAAGTTTCAAAGAAATCTGGAACGAGACCCGTGACTTCGTGGATTCTGTCCTAAGAGGAGAAGACGATGATCAATAGCATCGAGGAATATTTATCTGAACTCAAGAAAGAACTGGCAGGCAGCGATCCCGCCACCATTCAGGACGCACTGGCTGATGCCGAGGAATATCTCATGACCGCCCTTAGCGGCGCTGTGGGTCAAAATCCAGACATCAATAAGGCTGAGGCGTTGTCCAGCATCATCAGCAAATACGGCGAACCGGTGGAAGTCGCTGCGGCTTATCGAGAAAACGAGTCCCGCACTCCTCCGGCATTTGCACATGTGACTGTACCTCATGTAGCCGAAGGCGTCCCGGAGGCACCTGCCCCCGACCGGCGCGGATTTTTCGGGCGGTTCTTCGGCGTGTTCGCTGAACCGAAGGCCTGGGGATCGCTGTTTTATCTGGTCCTGGCGCTGGTAACCGGCACCATTTATTTTACCTGGGCGGTCACCGGCCTGGCCGTCTCCGTGAGCCTGTTGATCTTGATCATCGGCCTGCCTGTAGCCGCGCTGTTCCTGCTCTCCGTGAGAGGCATCGCGCTTGTCGAGGGGCGACTGGTGGAAGCACTGCTCGGTGTTAGAATGCCACGCAGAATGCGTTTCGCTCCAAAAAACACTTCACTCTGGCAAAAACTCAAGAACCTGCTTACGGACAGACATACCTGGTTTTCCATCGTGTATATGATCGTGCAGCTACCGCTTGGAATCTTCTATTTCACGCTGTTCGTCACGCTTATCGCCTTTTCGCTCGGGCTGGCGTTCGGGCCGATTGTACTGTCGATCTTGAACATTCCGGCATACAGCACGGACTCATATGAATACTTTGCCCCGGTCTGGATCACACCTTTTACCGCTGTGATCGGTGCGTTCTTACTGACCGGCACCATGCATTTGGCGAAGGCTCTGGGGAAAATTCAGGGAGCTATAGCCAAGGGTTTGCTGGTGAGGCAATAATAAACTACAGACTGGAGGAGTAATAAGGCAGTTTGAGGCGGGTTAGACGACCCGCCTTACTGTTTTCTCGATGAACTCGAAGGCTACCCTTTAGTTCCCATCTCAACCGTCAGGTAGACGGCGGGTTCATTGCCAATTACCCAGGCATCATGTCCCGCAGGCACAATGTTGGGTTCGTCCGGGCCAACTTCAACTTCTTTGCCCTGGGCCAGCTTTATGACCATTCTTCCCGAGATTTGGTAGGCTACATGGGGGACCTGGTCAAAATCAGTCTTCATGATCGGCTTAATGTCTTTGGACCACCGCCAACCGGGTTGGAAAGTGTATTTGGTGAAAGTGTAATCACCCAATTTCACAATTTCGACTTTAGTGTTGGGCGGGGTCATCGTCTGGTCAGGAGTTTTGAAACTCTTATGCAAAATCTCATTGGTCATCACCGGTAACATGGTTCGCCTCCTTCAAATTCCAATTCAAATATATCCCCGAAATCAGGCAAGGCGGTAATCGCCGTTTTCCGGGGGAAATACTCGCAGGTTAATCGAGATCAAAGAATTAGGAGGATATGGCGAACAGGACAAGCTACTCCATAGTTATTATGAGCTCTCTCCAGATACTTTGGGGGGGGGGGGGGGAAAGTTCTCTCGGGCGTGATTGAGATTGCTTCACCATGTTCCAATGGCTCGCAACGACGTTGGGGTGTGAAGTTAATTCAAGATCCTCATGGGGCAGTGCCTGGGCGGCGAGTATATTTCAATTAGCCTTTTTTCAGTTGTTTAACTAATTTCGCTATCGGCTTGAACTTCGCCTTTTCGTACTGGCGAGTATTGTCTGCTTCCCGAGAACTCACGTATTCCAGCTCTTTTTGCAACTTGCGATAATTTTCCAGCCTGGCCAAATCCAATTCTCCCCGATCAACAGCAGCGATGACGGCGCAACCAAATTCCGAGGAATGGCTGCAGTCATTGAAGCGACAGCCGCGGGCGAGTTCGCTTATATCGGAAAAAGCCCCATCGAGACCGCTGTCATCGGTCCACATCTGGATTTCACGCATGCCCGGTGTGTCAATGACGACTCCCCCTCCGGGAACTGGAATCAACTGCCGCATGGTAGTGGTATGCCTGCCCATGCGATCGTCGGCGCGGACTTCTCCAATATCCTGTTTCTTGTTGCCCAGCAAGGCGTTGATCAAGGCTGACTTGCCTACCCCCGACGACCCCAGAAATCCGATGGTGGTGCCCTCTGTGAGGTAGGATCGCAGAACGCCGAGCCCGTTCCCGGTTAAAGCGCTGACGGGATGGACCGAAATCCCGGGCGCGATTTCTTCGACGGCTCTGACAAAGGCGTCGGCGCTTTCGACCATATCCGCTTTGTTCAAGACGACGACGGGGACGGCTCCGCTGTTCCAGGCGAGCGTCAGGTAGCGTTCAATCCTTCTCAGGTTGAAACTTCTGCCGCCATCCAGGCCAGCGACGATGAACACGAAGTCAACATTGGCGGCAACAACCTGCTCGGCGGCGCATTCTCCGGCGACTTTCCTTGAAAATGCGCTTTTCCGGGGCAACACACCGTGGATCATTCCCTTTTTTTCGGCGGGTACAGGTTGAATCAAAACCCAATCACCTACCGCCGGGATGGCAGTTTCCGGTCCCATAGTTTGGAACCGCAGCTTGCCGGTCAGTCGGGCCGACATTTCACCTTCTACGGTTAATACCCGGTACAGACCTTTGGATTCCGAGCTTACCCTAGCCGGAAACGTTCCAGGGATTTTCACGGATTCATAATCGGCCTGGAAATTCGGATTCCAACCCAGTTGTTTAAGCCAACGATCAGAAGAGTACTCCATTCGCACATTATATAACGCCTGACAAGCATAATGGATTCCCTATGTTCGAAAAAATTGAAAAACCACCAGATGGTTGAATACCAGAAGCATCCTCTTGTCCTCACCTAAGTCGTTTTACACCGTCAGCGGGAGAGGATGCATATAAACAAATCCGCCGCCCTGGCGGGCGGCGGAAAGGGAGGATAAGGGATGGTTAGCTTTTTACCGGAGATTTAGATTGGGCGATGAAGGTGGCGAAGTCAAAAACGACCTTTTTTTCGGTTTCGGTCTGTTCAGGCCTCGGCCGTTCAGGAGAAGCGGTCTCAGGTTTCTTCAATACCGGTTCTGGTGCGACAGCTTTTTCCGGCGGCGGATTCACCGGTACGGCAGCGTCTTTGTCCGCGGTTTCAATCGCCTTCTGTTTTCCTGTCACGGAAGGGACTTCTTTATCAGCCGAGACCGACTCTGGCTTTTCCGGCGGATGGTTTGAGGGAGCTTCTGCGCGAGGTTCGGCGCCGGCTGTCAGCAGGTCCTGAGACATGCTTTCGGTCTCGATCTGCCAGCCGAGAACGAACTCATCCACGAGATTGAGGGCTTTTTTCTCGGTCTCCAGAAGTACTGCCTGACGTATCTGGGTGGCGATCCTGGCGCAAATCTCGTCTGCCAGGCGGACGCCTTCTTCCCTGATGGTGGATTGCATAGAACCGACGATTCCCTGCATCTGCCGCCGGTACTCTTTCATCAAATATGCCGAGGCGCGCTGGGCTTCCAACCTGGCTTGGGCAGCAAACTGATCTATAGCCGGGGCGGCGCTACCAACGGCGTTTTGGGTACCTCCGGTAGACTTTATTATCCTGGATACGTCGATACCTCCAACCATATCCGGCTGATCGGAGTTTTCCGAAGATTTTTCGGCCTCGGTTTCTAGCATTCCCTCGGCGGCATCTTCGACCTCTTCCGGCGCCCGGTCGGCATCAAGCTTGTCGACATTGATTTTCTTACCCATACCCTACCTCAGTTTACGTTTTGTTACCGTTAATCGTAGTCCAGGCGGGGACGTGCCACAATCCCTCTTTAGTACTCTAAGCCATAATATAAAGTACCGACGAGGGAGAAATGGAAAATAGAAAATCGAGAATAGAAAATCGAGAATAGCAATTGAGATTTTTCAGTTAGAGGTGGCGGAGGGAGGGAGATTCGAACTCCCGACCCCGGTTACCCGGGGTAAGCACTTAGCAGGCGCCCGCACTAGACCACTATGCGATCCCTCCGCGCGTCATGCTTGGCAAAGTTGTAATATACCATAACCGGCTTTGGTGGCTCAACCTGCCGGGGGTTGATCACCCGGTTTTTGATCGCCGGCCGGGGGCTCAACCTGGCTGGCGTCGTGCTCGCGGTGTGGCTTACCCAACCACCACAGGAGATTGCCGACGATGCCAAGAACCAGGGCGGCGATGAAAAGGCTCAACCTGTCCCCGATGAAAACGGCAGCAAGGATGGAGACGACACAGGCAGCGATAAGCACCAGCCCGGTTATCTGAAGTACGTTCATCTCACACTTCCTTTCAATCGGAGACGTTCAATGGTATATGTGATATAATCAATCCAATTCTAACATCATCGGGGGACTGTAAACCACTGGAAAACATCGATATAGCCCGGCGGATCGCCGACATCGCATCAGAAAAACAGGCAACGGATATCATCGTCACCGACGTTCGGGGCATCTCAAGCATTACAGATTACCAGGTAGTACTGTCGGCGGATAACACCCGCCTGGCTCGCGCTATCCTCGACGAAGTCACCGAGAAATTGAAGAAGGAAGGCCAGCGGCCGCTTCATTCCGAGGGCATCGGCCCTGACCAGGATTGGCTCATTGTCGACTACGGCCCGGTGATGATGCACGTTTTCACCCCAGAAAAGCGGACTCTGTTCGATTTCGACCGGTTGTGGCCCGCCGCCAAGACGGTCCTCGCCCTTCAATAGTACGGGTTAGCTGCCGGCCGCTTTTTTCTGGGCTTCCAGGGATTCCATGACTTTCACCGCCGTCACCCTCACCGCATAGGCGCATTCGGCCACCGGCTGCAGGCAGCGTATCCCTTGTTCGTTCGGCAGGGAGGAAGGCCAGATACGGCAGGTTACGGGGCGGATACTGTATATCTGGCATCGCCCGGTCTTCTGGTTCCACCACTGGCAGGGATGGGCGTTTTTGATGGTCCATTCGTTATTCCGCATGACGAAAAGGTCGTCTCTCTTCTGTTTAAGCTGGCGGCTGATCCGTTCGGCATCTTCAGCCGACACGACAATGTTGCCGGTCTGGGAGCAGCACCAACCGCAGCCGGCACAGGCATCTTTCAGGCGTTTCATCATCGCCTGGGTATCCTCACCCACCGTGTCGACAAAAGCGATCAATTGCCGAAGCTGTGCCTCAGACATGCCGGCGAAGGTCCCGGGAAACTCAACGCGCAGCAACTGAGCTACCGTCCACAGGAAACGCTCGTACCTTTCGCCGTGCTTCTTTCGTTTCTGTCCGATCATTTCCAGCACGGATTTCAAATTCTGTTCTGTTTTGGCGTTTTCGTTTTCCATCATCCATTCACCTGTTCAAGGCACGATGAAATTGATTGCCCGGGGGCGCACCTTAATCGCCAGAGGCGTTTGGCCGATAATGTCTCCATCACCCTGTACAGACTGCTTTGCTATGCTAGAGATTACGATCTCCGAGCCTTCACCCAGGAAGCGAATGGCTCGTCGTTTCCTGCGCCTGAGAAGAACATCAAGCACGGCTCCGATAACGGTGGTCGGCAAAAGATTGGACAAGCCGAGCACCTCCACCTTGCCATCGTCGATATGGGACGTCTCATGGATGTGGTAGCGGGGCAAGCCGAGCACGCCGAGGTTGGTCACGTGGAGCTCTATTTCCCGGCCGCACACTTTTCGCCCGTCGATGGTTATTTCGTAGTCGCACGGCACAGCTTTGAGTGACGCCCGTGCCACCCCTATGACATAGGAAAACATGCCAACGGTGGCCTTGGTTTTCTCATTAAGGCAGTCAAGGGAAATCGGGGATAGACCCGCTGAGACGTTTAGCAGATATATCCGCCCGCCGACGTCCATACCGTCAATTGTGCGCGTTTTAGTTGAAGAAACGGCCAGTTTTATGGCTTTTTTGGCAGACATGTTGACGCCAAGCACCCGGGCCATAAGGTTAGCTGTGCCAGCGGGAATTATGCCAAGCCGGTGCGGCTTTCCGTAGAGGCAAGAAGCGACAAGACTGATGGTACCATCGCCGCCTACCGCCAGATAGTAACGGCAACCAGCTTTATAGGCGGCTTCAATTTCTCCGGCAAGCTCTTTTTCATCCTCGATGTAATAGAAACGCAGGGGTATACCGGCGCGGGAGAAAGCCCGGGTAAGGTCGCGGCAAACATTGGGACGGAAATGCCCCGCCTTCTTCGAGATCAAAGCCAAAAAACCGGATTGTTCCATAGTCAACCGATTATACCAGCAGTCTTAATATTTAAGAAAAGGGTGGAAAACAACTTGTTTCCGTTCATGGATTCGACAAGCTCACCACGAACGGAAACAAAGTGCGGTTGATCACTGGCTACAATGCCAAGACGAACGGTCTATGACCGAAGCTGATATGAGACGATCTCTTCCGGCTTAAAGTAAAGGGCTACCTCAACCTTGGCGCTTTCCGGCGAATCCGAACCGTGAACCGCGTTCTTCTCGATGCTCTCGGCAAAATCCTTGCGTATGGTGCCGGGTTCGGCGTTGGCGGGATTGGTGGCGCCCATGGCTTTGCGCACCTTGGTGACGACATCGGTGCCTTCAAAAACCGCGGCAACCACGGGACCGGAGGTGATGAAGCCGACGACACTGCCGAAGAAGGGCTTAGCCTTGTGCGCTTCATAGTGCTTTTCGGCCAAGGCTTTTGGGATTTTCAGCATCTTGGCGCCAACCAGCTTGGCGCCGGTGGCTTCCAACCGGGCCAGGATAGCTCCGGTGTAGCCTTTTTCAACAGCGTCGGGTTTAACCAGGACCAGTGTTCGTTCCATTTATACTCCTTTTAATTCTTGGCGTTGATAAGTTCCAGCAGTTGTGACGGTTCCACATCCTCAAGGGATGAAAGGACCAGGTCCGCCGCCGCCAGTTTTTCCCGCGGGTGGGTGTTGGTCACGGCGACCACCGCCATGCCACCTCGCTTGGCAGCCTCCACCCCCGCCACAGCATCTTCAATGACGAGGCAGGCTTTGGGCGATAGGCCGAGCTTTTCGGCGGCTTTCAGGAACACCTCGGGGTCGGGCTTCCCTCTGGATACACCAGAGGCATCGACTGTGGCCGATATGAACGGTTCAAGCCTCATCTCTGCGATGACTAGCTTCAAGTTGTCGGCAGGCGCCGACGACGCCACCGCCTGCTTGAAACCGCCTTCTTTTAAAGAGCTCATGAGTTCCAGCACGCCAGGGAAAAAGCGGGCATGTCCTTTCACCATCCGGCGATAGTCCGCCTCTTTTTCCTTGCCTATAGCAGCGATTTCATCGGCTGATATCGGCTGCCGGATTATCCCGGCAATGATATCGTCGTTTCGCTGGCCGAATCCCTGCTCAAACTGTTCCCTGTCTATTGAAACATCGTGCCGGGCAAGGGTCTCCCGCCAGGCTTGGAAGTGTAAATCAGCGGAGTCGATTATAACACCATCAAGGTCCCAGATAACACCGCGCCCCGGTACTCCGGACATGTCCCGGGGCACTTTGGGAGGGGTTACCTGAGGGCGGCGGAGGTAGAGAGCCTGGAGAGACTCAGCGGAATCGGTCTGGCTACTCCGCAACCGGTCGAGAACGATCTGCCCTAATGCCACTGCGCGGGAAATGCCCGCCTCGCAAACGATGTCGATGTCCGGCGAAACATCCCGCAGGGCAAGAAGCAACCGCTCTGGTATGTCGCCGATGAGGAGGGCACGGGGCGGCAGGGTCCTCAACAGTTCTTCCGAAGTCATGGCTTGCTCTGGGACGGTGCGAACCCATTTGCCATCGATGGCATCGAAGAATGCTGCCGCATAATCGTGTCCAAGAGGCAGCACGGCCACAACGGCCCGTCCGAGGTCTTTGAAACGCCATGCTTCGGCTTCCAGGGTCGAAACACCTAAGAGAGGCTTATTCAAGGCAAAAGCCAGTCCCTTGGCAGCGGCAATGCCTACCCGGACGCCGTTGTAACTGCCGGGGCCGCGAGTAACAACGATTGCATTAACATCAGGAAAAGCGACTCCGGCGTCACGCAGCAGCGCATCAAGCCTGGGGTATATCTCGACGGTCTGATTGTGCTTTGTCTGCCAGGACACCTCACCGATCGCGATCCCGTCGCGCAGGACCGCCAAACCTGTGTTAGCAGTGGCACAATCGATAGCCAGTACCAGCGTCATCGCTTCTCCCCGAACTTCAAAGCCAGGTTATCCAACATCTCATGATATCGTTTGCCGTGGACTGTAATTTTCAGTTTCCTGGCTTTATCCCCAGCGTATTCCAGATCAACCCTCAGATGATCATCAGGCCATAGAGTCTCGGCACGATCAGCCCACTCGATGACGGTGACGCCGTCGCTGTAAAGATAATCATCAAGTCCCAGGTCGGTAATCTCAGGCATTTTCTCGAGGCGGTACAGATCCACGTGGTACATCTTGAGTCGCCCTTCAAGCTCCCGAGCCAGGACAAAAGTAGGGCTCATGACGCTGCCGGTTACCCCTAAGCTTTTGGCCATACCCTGCACCAGGGTCGTTTTGCCGGCGCCGAGGGGCCCAGCCAAAAGGATAATGTCGCCGGGTCGAAACTCCTTGCCGATAGTCTCGCCGATGCGGCGGGTTTTCACCGCAGATTTCGACTCAATAATCATGGGTCTTTAATTCTACCTGAAAACACGGGGGCGGGTCACACAGACCCGCCCTCTCGATAAGACCCAATTTCATTCTAAAAATGATGCCAGCCGCCGTTCTCGAAAGGAATATTTTTGCCATCATTGTCCAAAACATCCAACTTACCGGCGCCGCGGGTAATCTCACCTATGATGGTAATAGGACAACAGGCTTCCGCCGCGACCTTTTCGATCGCTTCCTTCTTGCCGGTAAACAGGAGTTCGTAGTCCTCGCCGCTGGTGAGGGCGAGTTTCAAGCCTTCGAAACCGAGGACAGCCACCGAGGGATGCACCGGGACGCGGGCGGCTTCTATCCGGGCACCGACCCTGCTCATTTCAAGGATATGACCAAGATCGGCGACGAGCCCATCAGAGATATCCATGCCGCAATGGATACCGCTCTTTACCAAGATCCGACCGACATCGATTCTGGGTTGAGGATACCAGAAGGCTTTTTCCAATATATCAGCATCGTTACGTGAGGGATGAAGCGAGCCCCCGAGGGTTCTCAGCCCGGCTGCCGCGGCGCCGAGTCTTCCTGTGACGGCGATCAGATCGCCTTTTTTAGCCTTCGACCTCAAAAGAACTTTACCCCGAGCCGGCACCTCTCCGATTACGGCGGCGTGGACTGCGATCTCTGACGCCCTAGAGATGTTCCCTCCCGCGATAACTGTTCCGCTCTCGCTAGCAGCTTCCAGCATCCCTTTGTAAAGCCGAACCACATCTTCGACATCGGTATTAAGGGGGATAGCGAGTGAGACAACGGCGTATTTTGGCAAGCCGCCCATGGCGGCGATATCCGACAGGTTTATTGCCAGGGCTTTCCAACCGAGGGCGTTCCAATCGAGAAAACTCTTTTTGAAATGGACGTTTTCAACGAGGCAATCAGTAGTGGCCACCTGGTAGCGGCTGCGCGACCTGATAACCGCGGCGTCATCGCCGATGCCTGAGACGAGCGAGTTCCACTCGCCGGGTTTCACCTTGTTGATCTCGGATATAATCCTGTCAATGAGAGCAAATTCGCCCGTTTTGGAGGCTTTCATACTTTGAATTATAACACACTACATCATCAAATCAGTCGCCACCTGGATATCAAATGTGAATCGATAAAAAAAGCGCGGTGGTTTTGAAACCGCCGCGCTAAGTAATCACTGAACCGGTTTTCAGGAAGGATCAGTTACCCGTCCGGTAAATATGACCGCGCCGGTAGCGATGTCACGAATAAGGAAGAGGAAAGGATGATCGAGGGTAACCGTCGCCTGATCCACTGGCATCGAGGTACCGCCGACGACGACACCGCTGGCAGCCGCAGCTTCGGTGCCGGCTTCATTAACAGAGATAAAAGCTTTGTGGACGACGTCCTGGATTTGAAGGTCGGTCTTGCCGTCCATGCCTGAAAAATCAGCGTTATCGCTGAAGGCGATGGGCATGCCTAGTGTGGACAAGGCGGATTTCAACCCGAAGCTGGAATCGAACTCGAATTTGGGCATAGTCAGGTTGACCGAATTAGCTTTCAATCCGTCGATGATTTTTTCCAGTTTTTGGCCATCAAGGCCGCTTTCAAAACTGGAGAGAGTTCCTGCTTCGGGCAGGATAATGACCATGGAAAGTTCGCCGCTGTCGTATTTGAGTTCCACCGCCTGGTAGCCGGGACCGGAGGCATAACCCATGCTCTCGGTCTGGTTCATCATCGGTACGTTTACCTTCTGACCGCTGAGGAGGAAAAAGGAACCGTCCCTGGTGAGCGCCTTGTCGAAGGGAGTAAGCCAGCCGCCGTTGAAATAGACGGCATTGGTCAGCACGAGCTGCGTCAATTCGTTGATCGAGCCCTGGGGAATCAGGTCTTTGATCCGTTGTTCGGTCTCTTTGGCGACCCATTCGTTGATCGTCCTTCGGGATTCTTCTGGTGATTTGATAAAATCCAATATCCTAAGACCCGCGCCATAGTTCTGAGCCAGGAGGTCAAGATAGTCCGCCGTGAAAGTGAAATCCTTTTGGCCCCAAATGGCATTGACCACCTTGAGCACAAGAGGTTGGTCGTCTTTGCCTTTAGCGTCCTGGCCTCTAGAAGCCAGAGCGGCATCCAGGTAGTTGAAGGCAGCGTGCAAATCCGCCTGAGACAGGCTGAAACTCAGCGCATCAGCCATCCGCTTTTCGGTTTCATTGCGAGCGCCGCCCCAGGTCATGGCGAGGGCTTCGGAAATGCTATAGGGCGAATAGAAAAGGTTGCCATCCTGCTCTCTCAAAACCTGATAGAGCGCCATGGCAAAATCGGTGTTGCCCGCGACTAATGCAGCTGTATCTGACGCCGAAGCATTCGAAATCAATCTCGCTTTATCCGATTTTAATTCCTCACCGTAAGTCGGTTTGGCGCAGCCGGAGAATAACATCGCCGCGGCCAGGATTATCGGTATGGCTATCTTTTTCATCGTTCGTTCCTCTGAACAATTCTATTTCAAAGCACACCAATCTCTATAACGCCAAAAAGGTGGAAAAGTTACCCGGCGAGAATTTCGTGAAGGAGAATGAAGGTCGTTGATTCGTGAGTATCGGTGGATCTAAAGACAGCTGACCGGACGGTGGAACAACCCTTAGGATGCGAGGTGCGGGCTGTTACCAGTCGGTAGTCTGAGTCTGCTGCTTATCGGCTTCAGCTGTGATCTGGCACTCAGCAGAATTAACCGGAACTTTAACACCGTGCGCCAAAATGTAGTCCTGGCAAGCGATAACGATTTCGTGACTGGCGCGGGGACATCGGCAGGGGTAGTTGTTCCGGTTACACGTGTCGCACAGCGGTTTTATGCCGCTTGATAATGGTTTCACCGAGATACCTCCGGGCTAAACAGCCCGAGCTTCGTATTTGAGCGGGATTATATGGCCGAAAATCCAGTTTAGCAAGAACTTTTTTATTTATGTCAAGTAAAATTGCGACAAGGTACTCAACACTTGCCGGGCGACCGGGAAGGCTTGCCGTCCGCAGGGGGGCAAAGCCTCTCGCTCACCGCCAAACGCTTCCGGTCTTTGTCGGCTATTGGATTCCCAGCCAATGCCTCCCCGACCGCTTTCACGATGAGTTTGCGGTAATCATCAACCAGACCCGGAGTCAAAGAGTAGATGATCCAGAGCCCTTCAGAACGCCTATCGAGAAGCCCGGCATCGTAAAGTTGGCTGAGACTTCTCGAAGCCCTGGTCTGGGAGATACCAAGAATCTGGACAACCTCACAGACGCAGCATTCCCTCAGCGACAGCAGGTTCAATACTCGAAGCCTGGTTTCATCCGACAGAGCCTTGAATACCTTGATAACATCTCTCATTAAGTACCTGACATAATTGCGTAAATATGCATATGGTAGCTCGAACATAAATCGGGGTCAACGGTTCGATATCAACGCGGGGACAACTTGGTACCCCTGGCGCGATTCGAACGCGCGACACGCGGTTTAGGAATGCGCGTATATCGGCACCATTAGCTTCAAATACGCATTATTAGTCACCAGCTCCATATCCTAATTTACGTTTAATGGTATCTAATGGTTGTAAAAATAGAATAGCAAACGGAATAGCAAAACCAGGTGAGCCACTAGATTCGGATCCCCTCAGGTGGAGCTGAGGTATCAATAGGTAGAACCTTCAATCTCGAATTCAGGCTTACCTAGACCAATAGATTCGAGGTGGAAATAACATGGCTATCTTAAAGTACCTCGGCTATTGATTGCACATTTGCAGAGACTGTGTTACTTGGACAAGGAGACGGGGGAGAGTCGAATTCTCTCCGAAACACGCTGGGGGGTTACTTGGGATTCTTATCGTATATCAAGATGGTAGTGAAATTATATTAAAATAGGAGCTAAGACTTCAGATCTTAGCTCCTATTATCACCTTCGTAAATTAATATTCAGAATGAAACAGAAACGTTTTCGCTATCGGCTCTTTATTATTAGCCCGGTTCAGGGAAGAGTAGAATCTTAGGGAAGTAGCTTATTATGAGAACAACGGTGACAGAGCGAACAGAACAACACTTGGTTAAAATAACCAAAAATCTGGGGGAAGTACGGACAAAGGAAATCATCGGATTAATCGGCAAACACATAACCGAATACAAAGGCAAAACAGAGGACAGGACCGAAGGCCGGCATGGAATTCCGATGATGATTTTCGAAAGACAACAGGATGCTCATCTTTTCGCGAATGAGTTGAGCAAAAAGCTCGATTTTCCGAAGGAACATGTCGAATCAAACCCCGTACAAACCCGGTTCGACTTAACAGGGAGGACGTGATTCGACATAATAAGGGTTAGGTTAGATTCCCAATTATCAGCGCGGACTAGGAGCAATAAACCAAATAGGGAGACCTGAAGGCTTTAGTCTCGGAACTAAGCTAACTTAATAAGGGTTGAAGCCGATTTGAGGGGGATTTGTTCCACCAAGTACCCCTCTCGAACCACCCGATGGCTTTCAATCGCTGGTTGAGAGCTTCGTGCAGTTTTTTCTTTCTTTGGTCCGTTGTCGCTTGAACGGCAGACGGGAAGATCATACAGTTGCGGAATTGTACGCCTCCGTCTCTAGATCGCTTCAACCTTAGGTCATCGTTACCCCTCAAGAGAATGCTGATCAATTCATTCGCGAGGGGATTCATATCGCGGTCACAAGGCATTGAGTTCCCACCGCGAAGACATTGTGATTTTAGATTGTCTATATAATTCTCCAGTTCTTTCTAATAAATCCATTATCGCCCAGTTAAACGCTGTATCGGTAGTCCATTTTTCCGAGAATTACTTGATTCATTCCAGATAGTCTCTTAGTTGGCGGCTCCGGCTCGGATGCCGCAGTTTGCGGAGGGCTTTAGCCTCGATTTGGCGAATACGCTCCCGGGTCACATTGAATTCCTTGCCCACTTCTTCAAGCGTTCGAGCTCTGCCATCTTCAAGCCCAAAGCGGAGTTGAATGACCCTTCGTTCTCGCGGTGTTATCGATCCAAGGACGCTTTCGATCTGCTCTTTCAGAATCTGTTTAGAGGCAGCATCCGGGGGTGCCACTGCGCTCTTATCGTCGATGAAATCTCCAAGAAATGAATCACCGTCCTCTCCAATTGGTGATTCAAGCGAAACCGGGGATTGGGACACTTTAATAATCTCTTGGACTCTTTCCGGTGTAATTCCCATTTCAAGCCCGATTTCTTCGTTAGATGGATCGTGCCCCAGTTTCTGTGACAACCCGCGGGATACGGACAACAGTTTATTGATCGTCTCTACCATGTGTACCGGAATACGAATGGTACGGGCTTGATCGGCGATAGCTCGGGTTATTGCCTGACGGATCCACCAGGTGGCATAGGTTGAAAACTTAAATCCCCGGTGAAAATCGAATTTCTCCACAGCCCGAATAAGACCGATGTTCCCTTCCTGTACCAGATCAAGGAGAGGTATACCTCGCCCAATGTGTTTCTTAGCGATGCTGACCACGAGCCTTAAATTAGCCTGGATGAGATGCCTACTGGCCTTCGCAGATTCGATTCCAACTAGGTCAAAGTGATTTTTAAAAGAAGCTTCGTAGGGTTCAAGTTTCAAAAGAAAACCTTGGTCGATCGTCAAAGCATTGATACACGAAATCTCCGCATCTTCGGGTATGGTGTCTAATACCCTTCGATGAAGCAGTTCAAGGTTGAGAGATATATTGATTAAAGACTGTTGTATCTCAGAGGGTGTTCGTCCCAATTGCTCGGCGATATTCTTGGTCAGTTCCGGGTCAATCTCCTGGTCGAAGCAAGCCCTCAACAATGGGTTGAAAAATGCCTTTTTGAAACTTGACGATACTTCCAGCCCCAGTCGTTTTCGTAAAAGGTGTACCGTGTCTCCAGCCAGGACCAATTCCTGGAGGATGCATATAATGGTTCCTCTCGCACTGGGATTATTGCCGCTCTCAGTTTTGAGCCGGCTCCGAATCTCCTGAATACGCTTACCTTGCTCAACTCTTTGGGCCAGGATCCTTTCATTTGCACCGCTAAGTAGGGGGACTCGACCGATCTCACTCAGATACATTCGCACAGGATCGTCGGTCGGAATATGATCGAGCAATCCCAAGGGCGCGTCTAGAGCCGTTTTGGAATCCCCGGGATTCGTCTCTCCTTCTGAAGTCAATTCCTCGTGCTTGAGGTCACTCTCGAGCGGTTCGCTAATAGGTGCATCCGCTTCCTCTTCGAGGCACTCGGTTTGGCTGGAAAGTTCTTCTTCCTTTGGGTTCGTTTTCCCTTGTTTGTCAGTCCGGGTTTTTTTTGGGGCAGTTATCAGGACTATTACGCCCTCCTTACAGATCTAAAAGATCTAGGAATGTATAAATTGGACGTCACTAAGCCACAGTAGATGCGAACATCAATGGTTTTTTAACCGCAACTCAAAAGGGGTTATCCGAATCGCCCAAATACATGCGACCCACCATAGGTTCAAGTACTCGTGATTGCCAGGCGGTTGATCATAGTGGTTGAGGCGGTGTCTGTTTCAGGGTTTCCTTTTCATGGGCAAACGGTTTGCGACAGCTTGCCACATGGCTCCCTCTCGACGCCATAAAACCGCTCCACAATGGTTGCAGGCGAGAGTGATTTGGTTGCCGTTCATTACTTCCTTAACTCTGACCAAACGCATATCTACAGGGCAGTAGGTCTTTTTAAGGGTGAGTTTTAGCTTTGGCTCCTTAGAAGGCATCGCCATATGTTTTCCCCTTTTTTGGATTTTCCGTTTGGGTTGACAGATGAAATTCTAAGAGCTAGCCCAAATAACCACTGGGCTAACCATTTTGTTTTGGGAGGATTTCGTCAGTATTCCTATCCACAATCATTTTTATTTTGTTGAGAAGCTTTATGGAACCGCCTCGATGATGAGAGGCTGGCTTTTTCACACTATTCCCATATTTTTTCATTGTTCTAGCCCTCCATAAATCATTTTGAAATTTGGTGTCCGGTGCCTAAACCGACTGAACCTTTTGCCTTTTTCGAGTTCGACGACCGCCGGTTTCTTCTTGTGACATAGGTATAGCTTGGATAACGCTGATGATCCTACCGTCGAGACTTTTTCCATTCAATATAGATATGGCGAATTCCCCTTCATCTGTGGACGGCATCTGGACGTAGCTGTAAGCCCGCGGCTGACCACTGCCAAAATGGGTGTCATCCATCATGGTGACAGTTGTGACGGTTCCGAAGGGAATGAATTCATGCCGCAGATCCGCCTCAGAAACAGTTAAGGCTAAGTTTCCTACATATATGTTCATGGTACCTCAGGCTATTCCATTCTTCATAGATCTGGAGAAGTATGGAGAATAGTGTACAGGTTGGAAAATTCCGATCCGTACACTATTTCGAAGGATTTACTACCGGTTGGCAGACACTTTGCGATAGCAGTCGCTACAATAGACGGGTTTGCCATTACGTGGTTCAAAGGGAACCTGAGTAGACTTGCCGCAATCTGAACAGACTGCAGGATACATTTGACGGGGAACGTAAATGTTATTGTAACTGGTGCTGTTACCTGTGTTGCCGCCGCGCTCCGTTTTGCGTGCTGTTCTACAAGTAGGACAACGTTTCGGGTCGTTTACGAAACCTTTGGATTGATAGAATTCCTGTTCAGTGGCGCTGAATTCGAAATTCACTCCACAGTCGCAACAAGGAATTGATTTTGTTTGGAAGCTCATTAGATGACCTCCTCTCTTTATTATTAGTCAGAGTCGGGGTCATCCAGTACTCAGGGAATCTGAAGAGGTATTCCGGAAAGTGCTATAACCTAAACTGCAACCTTAACCACTATATACCCATTAAGGTTGGATAGCAAATCTCGAAGCACCTTCTATCTAATCACCAATCATCGAAGTGGAGATTGGCACCCAATCTTTTTATCTCGTCGTAGCTCTTTTTTTGATTGGAAAACTTAATAGCGGGGAGAACCTGCCTGGCGACCTCGAGTTTTACTACTTGCAGCAGATTTCTTTTGGAGATAAGGTTCTAATTTCATGGGCTTTCCACAGCAAATAGGCCCTTCAAATGACATACTGCATGAGACATAATCAATGACAACACCCAGACCGCACGTCTCGCAGGTCAACTTTTCCCCTTTCACTGGGATTCTCTTTTCCGAAGCGGCTTGAACCGGAACAGATACATCTTTTTTGCTGGGCATGTGACTCCGCCTTATTAGGTTTACGTAATCTAATTATCTTTTAATTATACTATAATTGTATGTTCCAAAAAGGCCAACCAATAACTTAAAGAGGGGTCAATATTTAGCATTGACCACCCACATCCATTTTCACTCGTTGCGGCACAGTCATTCCACGCTTTTATTGCAAGAAGGCATTAGCCCGAAGGTCATCTCAGAACGGCTTGGGCATGCAAACGTCAACACGACAATGAACATTTACGCTCACGTGACCCCGGGAATGCAACGGGAAGCAGTTGAAGTGTTTGACAGAATATTGGAAAACAGAATAGCAAAAGAATAGCAAGTCAGATAAAACGGCAGTTGGAAAAACCGATAATTGAGTAAATTACGTTCAAAGTTGGTACCCCTGGGGCGATTCGAACGCCCGACACGCGGTTTAGGAAACCGCTGCTCTATCCAACTGAGCTACAGGGGCTCAAAGCTAATTTTTGAAGAGTTGGCGACATTTTGGCGACAGAATTTTTTACCACACCTGCCGGGAGTACTCCATCCAATAATGCCATCGCATCTTCTTGCATACCGCTTATTATATGGGAATAGACGTCCATTGTGAAAGCAACCGAACTATGCCCCAGTGCTTCCGAGATAACTTTGGGCTTGGCGCCACGGAGAAGCATGAGTGAGCTAAAAGTATGCCGCAAATCATGGAATCTTACGCCTTCCAACCCGGCACCTTTCACCAGCTTGGTAAAGGCATGAGTTAAACTGCACGGATCCACCGGCCGGCCTTCAATACCGGTAAATACCAGGGCGTCCAGCCCGAGCTTCTGTTTAAGATCCGCATAGAGCTCCTCGCGTTGCGCCCGGTAACCCCGGAGGAATATTGCCAACTTGGGAGTCATGGACACCCGGCGCCGGCTATGGGCTGTCTTGGGCTCTTTGAAAAGGCAAACACCGCGGCGCTTGTATAAGACCTGGTTGACCGATATCGATAAGAAGTCGAGGTCGAGATCTCGCCACCTGAGCCCCAGAAGTTCAGCTTGCCGGAGTCCACTACTTAAAGCCATATAGATCACCGGGTAGTAATGGCTGGATTGAGCTGACTCAAGGAGGACTTCGACCTCACCAGGGGTCAAGGTCCGCATGGTTTTCTTCCGAGGGGCTGGTGGATCTACGAGCTCGGCCGGGTTTCTGCCGAGATAGCCTTGCCTGACAGCGTACTTGAGCGACTGGAAGAGTACCCGGTGATGATGATGGACCGTCCTCGCTGACAGGCTCTCGCAGGCCTTGCCGTAATATGCCTGGATAGACTGGGGGTGAAGCTGTTTCAACTTGATTGAGCCAAGCGCTGGAATGAGGTGAACATCGATAATCGACTGGTAGCCATCCAACGTCCGGGGCGAGCAGTTGGTTTTGACGTAGCCTTTGAGCCAGTTTTGAAAGTGATCGGCCACAGTGAGACGGCCGGACTGGGAATAGGTTCCCTTATCGAGGCTGACCAGCAGATCGTTGAGCCGACGTTGGGCATCTGAGCGGCGGCCGCGGACCGTTTCGTAATGCCGTTGACGCTTCCCACCAGGCCCTTGGCCAGTATCCAGGATGATCTGCCAGGACTGCTTACCCTTGCTGCGGATGTAGCCTCTCATTGGTTGCCTCCGGTTGCTTGCTTTTTCGCTCGTTCTCTAGACCAAACCGTTCGCCTGTCGCAACGTGAGCAATAGCGCTGATTGCCATGTCCCCAATGTAAACTTCCGCATGCTTTACATGTCTTGATGTGTCTCTTTTTTGCTTGATATTCTTCTAAAGAGAGCGTCGTTAATAACCCCAATTGGTAATGACAGACATCGAAAAGGGATTTAACACTGAGATAGAACTTTGGCCCGAGAAACGTGTAGTGTAAAGAAATACCGCTGAGTTGTTGATCTAGACACATTCCAACATTCTGTCTGATCGCCTCGAGCATATTCATATTTTCTTTTTCGAGATATTTTGTTCTGAACTGGTCAGCTGTCAATGGCTTCAAGAAAAATGGGTGCGTTATTAGGAGCCAGGTAAGGTGTTTAAGCCGGTCAGTTGACTCGATGTCCGTTTTCGAAATTTCGATTTCACGTAGTAGGTCATTGATTTCAAATAAGAGATAAATAGTCGCAATACTGATCTTGAATTTTTGTAGCGGATAACCCCATAAACCATGTGTGTATGCATCCCCGCTATGTCCAGGTAATCCCCATTCCTCCAGCCATTTGACAACTCGTTTCAAAGGGATTGCACCCTTAAATGATTCTGTCCACGAAGGCGAAGTCGTCGTAAAGTCTTCCCAATTCCAAGCTACTGTCCCATCTATCACATCGATTGTTGAAACAAGCAAACGATTGTAATCATCCGGCCTTAATTGTTTGCTATACAGCCGGTCGACGCGTTTTCCGGGCCAATCCGTACTATTTTCGTCGTCGATTATATGCAGGGTACCGTTAACGCCCATCAAAGAATAAGCTTTAGCATCCAACAGATAACCGACGTTCAGATCTGAATTGATCACTTCCCCAGGAGGGAAGATGTACCGAAACTCAGACGCATTATCAGACGAATATGCCATATATTTTCGTCTGAATAGAGTATACCCTATAAAACGAAATGTCAAGATGGAGGAAAAAATGAAAAGTATCTTAAGGGAAAAAAGAGAAGCCCTTGGGATTTCTCAGGTCAGGCTTGGGAGTTTGAGCGGATTAGCAAATAACGTAATCTCAGATTTCGAACGAGGAGCGAGGCGGCCTTGGCCTCGAGCACGGAAGGCCCTTGCCCGGGCGCTGCGCGTCCCGGAGGCCGAGCTCTTCCCTGAGGTTGGCGTGGAGGCTGGTGAGGGAGGTGTCCAGAATGGCCACTAAGGAAAGCTCCACTAGCCTCACCATGACGATCCCCGAGTTCGCCAAGGCCGCAAACATATCTCCAGGACTGGCCTATGATCTAGCCCGGAAAGACGATCTACCGGTCAAGGTAATCCATTTTGGCCGGCGCATGCTGCTCTCCCGCCGGGCGGTCGATGAATTGCTGGGGACATCCACCCAGAACGGCGCTTTGGCTTGAAGAAGTATTTTTCAAGAAATAATGAATAAGGACTGACAAATTGGCTAGTCCCCAGCTTGAAAACGGCTTCCTCCGCATCGCTTGCGAATTGATTGAGGCAATCTCTCGCACACGGTTTAGCCCGAGGGAGAGTCAAGTATTCTGGTCGGTTGTCCGGCGGACTTACGGATGGAATAAGAAGGCTGACCGGATCTCATATAGTCAACTCGAAGAGTCAACAGGTCTCAATAGACGCCATATCGCAGATGCGCTCTCTCGTTTGATTCGCCGGAACATCATCTCCCGCTGTGGATCAGGATACAAGCTTTCTTACGGAATCCAGAAGGATTACCAGCTTTGGATTGTTACCGATAGGGGCAATAATTCAAAGCTATCATTACCGAAGGGGGCAACAAATAGAATCATTACCGAAACCGACAAAGGTTCATTGCTCCCGGGGGCAACAAAATCATTACCGAAAAGGGAACACACAATAGATAAAAAAACATCTTCAAAAAACAACCCTCGAGAGGATTTCCAAAAGCCTGCAAAACAAGCCTTTGGCGAATTTAAAAACGTCCTCTTAACGGCCGAAGAGCGCGAGAATTTGACGGCTAAGTTGGGGTTGGCTGCCGCGGAAGCCTCCGATCTGATTGAGCGCCTCTCGGCTTACCTCGAAAACCATCCCAACAAAAAATACGCCAGCCATTACGCAACGATAAAAACGTGGGCACTTGACGATGTAAAGAAGCGGACCGCCGCGGGCCCCCGGCAGGATAGATTTACAAATCTACCTCCTGGCGCTGACTTAAAAAAATGGGAGAACGTGTAGATGGAACAGAATTTTTTAGAAAAAGCAGCTGAAAACTTGGGCAAACTCAAACCTACCGCGACCTGTGAAACATGCGGAGCCACAGCTTATAGCGGTGCCGAGCTCGAACATGAGCCGCGCTGCCTGAAGGACCGCGAAAATTGGATGCGCCGGGTGATCTCCTTTTCACAACTCCCGGCTAACAAACCACGGACCTTTGATGGTTTCAAGAAAATTGATGGTACTGCAAAAGCTCTCGCCGCGGCTAAGTTGTACTGTGATCCGGCACAGCGCCGGCATCCATTCCTGACATTTATCGGTCCTCCTGGGGTCGGCAAGACCCATCTGGCCCAAGCGATCGGTTGGTGGTGGGCTGAGAGTTTGAAGTTCAATTTTCGTTATGTCCAAGCCGAGAAGATGCTGGACCAACTCCGACGATGTTTCGACCGGCGAAGCGACAGTCCGGAGGATGATTTTGATACTCAACTCAATTTCCTCTGTAAGGTTCCGCTCCTCATCTTAGATGATCTAGGCACCGAATCATCGAGCGACTGGTCCAGGGCGAAACTGCAATCGGTCATCGACGACCGTTATGAGAACGGGCGATTGACCGTTGTGACCACTAACGACCCAGCAAAAATACCTTCGCGCGTTCTCTCAAGGTTAAGAGAGGGCGTAATTGTTGCCATTGATGCGCAGGATTACCGATTAACAATAGCATCAGAAAGATCAGTGTAATCACTCAAGAGGCTGGTGGAGTAATGCCGATTGCAACCGAGAAAGACCTGCCGCGCCGGGATATGGAAATGATAGCGAACTCCGGGGCCGTCTGTGGCACATGCGGCGCCGTGCTGACGGTGGCATGGGGTGGAGAACTCGGCTGGATCCTCCGCTGTGGCCGCAGCCTGGAGCACAATACCATGCGGCGGCTCAGTGCCAAATCATCAAAAGAACTCGAGGGCGAGAAAGTTTACAGGAGAATGAAGATGCAAGGAACCGAACTCACCACCATATCACCCGAGAAGATGTTGGCCGAGCGCATGCCGGCAGCCATGTTTCCCCAGTCTATGTCCATGGAACAGCGCCTTTTCATTGCCAAGATCGCCGTGAGCTACGGCCTGGACCCGATGATGAATGAGCTGACCGTCTACCAGGGGCAGCCGTTCGTCAGCCTGGCGGCTCGACTCAGGAAGGCTCAGGAGACCGAGCAGCTTGATGGCGTGGACATGCGCCCGGCTACCACTGAGGAAAAGACCGGTCGCGGCCTTGAGGCTGGTGATTACCTCTTTATGGCTGAGGTGTGGCGCAAAGGCAGCTCCCGGCCGTTCATGGGCTGGGGGACTGTCAAGAAAGCGGAGATCGATCGCGCGGTAGGGAACGCCCGGAGCAATAACCGCGATCCGTTCTTCCTTCCCCTGGTTAAGGATCCGGCTTCGATGGCCGAGAAACGAGCAATAGCGAAAGGCCTCAAACTGGCTTTCCACCTGCCGCTACCTTCCGTCGAGGACATCGGCGGCGAAGATCCTCTCATGCCTGACTCTTCCCCAGTCCCTCCGGCGGTTCCGGTATCTCGTGCCAATACTCACCCCCAGTCTATTCCCAGCAACACGCCCCCAGCCTGTTCGGTGATCATCGACCAGTCTCCCGCTGAGGGAATGGTGCAACCTTCTGAAAATCCTGAGCGTGCGGCCACCAGGCCCTCAGCCAAGCCCACCAGGGACCCGGCCAGCATAAAGATCTTGGCCGACTGCTGGAAGGCCTGCCATGAGGACTTCGGGCTTCAACCAAAGGATTGCTTGAGAGAGCTGGGAGCATCCAACCAGGCCGATATCGTTACTACCCCTTCCGAGTGCTACCTGGTTTTGAAGAAACTGAGGGAGGACCAGGGAAGGGGTGGAGGCGGGTAAATTCTTCGGAGCAAACGTTTTTCCAAACCGTTTGCCCAACTACGCGCACAAAATCGCAGTTGAGATGAAAGGGGATTAAAAATGCCGAATCATAAAAAACCTACCGCCATGCGCCGCTTGGAGGGCAATCCAGGGAAGCGTCCTTACAACGAGAATGAACCTCAGATCTCGGCCTCCCAGCCCTCTTGTCCCTCCCACCTCACCAGCCCAGCCCGGAGAGAATGGCAGCGGATCGTGCCGATCCTGGCCCGGGTAGGCGTTCTGACTGAGATCGACCGGGCGGCACTGGCCGCCTATTGCCAGGCATACGGTCGTTGGGTTGAAGCGGAGAGGCTAGTGAAAAAAGAGGGGATGGTGAAAGAAACTGCCAATGGATATCCGATAATCTCGCCTTACTTGGCCATTGTTAACAAAGCCCTAGAGCAAATGCACAAGTACCTGGTGGAGTTCGGGTTGACTCCTTCCAGCCGGTCCAAGGTCAGCGCGGTCCCCATGGTAAAAGAAGAGGATCCGCTTGAGACGTTGATGCGCGAGGCCGAGGAGAGGGCTGGTATAACAGGTTGAAGCGGCCGGTGAGCCTATACGAATGTTCCAATGCGATCGTCCAGGGCGATGTTATCAAATGCATCGCTGGCCATCATCTCGCCCGAAATGGGGAAGTCTGGGCAGACCGGCTGCAATCCGGGGAGGAGCTGGTATTTCAGGTCTGCCAGAATTGTAAGGACCTTGACCGGGCTGGCCGGCCGGTACCGGAAAAAGAAAGAGGCTGGTGACGATTACACCAGCCTCTTTCTACAATGCACTTGAACTTATACCCCCCTTTGCTAATTTCCCAGACAGAAAAATCTAGCTGTCAATCCGCTTTAAACCGAACGCTTTTAGAGTTTTGATGAGGCTTATCCCCTTTGTATATCCGGACAACCAGGAGATGCAATTTTCGCCTCCCGGTTGTGATAATTGCCCATTTTAACGCTCATTTTCCTGTGATTTGCACGCAGTTTTGAGCCTTCACCAGCCCCGCTCCAGCTTTGAGCTTACCGGCTATGATAGTCTTTAGGTCATTCGTAATCGGGTCAGTTGGCGGGATAAACCCATTGAGGATCATATCCGCGGCGATCTTCGCGAAAGACTGCAGCTCTATGCTGGCTCTTTCCTCCGGGGAGCTGCCGCGGGCCCACCCGCCCTTACCCTTGCTGCCATCTTTTACCGGTTGGCCATCGTCGTAGAGTTGAATCACCTTGCGGTGAGGGTATTCCTGGCCGCCGGCCGTGACGAACTTGGAAAATTCTACATCAGCGTCGAGCTCGGCGCCGTCTTTGATGTGCTCGAACAAGGCTTTAGCTGTGCATTCAAAAGGAGACTGGGGGCGGCTCTGCACACCAGCCATTACGGCTGTGAATTCGACTTTTGGCACGGCGCCGTTCTGCCCCTGGAAGGTCTTATCGACTGGTGAACCTACCACCAGGAGCTTGAGCCGTTTTACTTGTTTTTCTAATGTCTGGGCTGCCATGATTGTCCTCCTCTTATTTTGTTGTGACCCTGATCGTTTCTTCCTGCCAGGCCTTAATACCCGGAACGCCGCCACCAGCCTCAATTACCTTGCGGATCCTGCCAGCATCGAGCACCTTGAACTGCTCGGGGACCTGCGCCTGGTCGACGCATTCCCACTTCCAGATCTTCGATGTACCGGCTGTCCCCAGGCTGCCACGGACGTTTTTGGCGACGAAAGGGACTGGTAATTGAGAGACCGATTCGGAGATCTCCCCAGTCCCCGAAAGCTCGGCCTCACGCCGGGCGGCCTCTTCCCTGAGCCGGTTGATCTCCTCTATCTCCCGGCGTTTTCGCTCTTCTTCCTGATGGTAAGCCAACAGCTTCTGCCGGTTTATCAGATCGGCGGCTTCAAACGGGGCCAGAAGTCCTTTGACAGTCTCCCGGACCGCTTTCAGGTGGGCATTGATAGGGTCGGTGTACTCTTTGCCCTTCTCTTCGACAGCCTTCTTAAACTTGGCGATCACGGCCAGATCGTCGGCAGCATCCTTGGCGGATTCCTGGCTGGCGATGATGCGGCCTGTGGCCAGGTTGTTAAGGCAGACGCCTTGGCTGAAAAGATCGCGGAGTACAGCATCAGCGTCCGGCGATACCCTAATGAGTGCCGTTATCGGCTCCCCAGCCTCTCCCCTCAGTTCAACCGGAGGCTGGGGACTCTGGCGATCCTCCTCCCAGGGCATTGGGTTATTGATGTTTAGTGTCATGGTTGTTGTTCCTCCTTGATATTTTTCGAAAAATAATCTGCTAGCTTGGCCGTGCCGCTTCGAAACCCATGGAGAAGACGCAAGCCTGATGCTGCAGCTCATCATCTTCACCAAGTACGAAAGTGGCTGGTGAGGTCTTGAGATAGTTGACGATGTATTCCCTGGTGGCCACCCGGATCTCCCCAGTCAATTCGAGATTGTCGAGGATGCTTTCGATCGTTTTGTCAGTCTCCCCTTCCTGTTCTCTCCAGCAAATGGTATAGGCGCCGTGGGGGCCGATGAATTCATGGATCTTGGTAACAGCCATTTTTTGTTTCTCCCTTTCGTTTATTCTCCATGCTGGAAGAGATCTACTCTCCCAGCATCATGGCCAGTTTCAGGGCTTCGACCGCTTCCCTGGAGGCTTCAAGCCGGGCATCGATGCAGCCCTGGCACTCAAAGACCGGCACGTAACCTTGGCCGCCGATGTATTCGAAATATCCAACCAGGTCTGTCCCGGTATGGCCGCATTCGCAGCAGCTCTGGAGTTCCTTTGTCTCAGTGATCGTCATGGTGGTCATTTTCTTGTTCCCTTCTTTATTTCTACCAGTATTCTACCATTATTATAGTAGTATGTCAATAGGTTTTTAAAATATTTTTTGTAGATTGTATTTACTTTACTGGTAGTTAGTGCTAACATCTGGCTTGAAGGAGAACGGACATGAAATTAAGAGAAGCAAGAGCTAATGCCTTAATGACAGCCCAGAGTTTGGCTGATAAGGGGGAGGTATCCGTGGCAACCATCAACAAAATCGAGCAGGGGGCCTGGTTACCATCCCTAAAGACAGTGAAGAAGCTGGCCGACGTCCTGGGGATTAAGCCTGGTGACGTCGAAGAATTCCAGGCCGCGATCAATAAAGCGGCTGGGAAGGGTAAGTAATGTACGGGCAGCCCAAGAATCCACGCCGCCAGGCTGCCGGCGCCAAAGGAGGACGAAAGGTCGTTGAGATCTTTGGCGTCGAACATATGCGTGAGATCGGGCGCAAAGGCGGGCGTCCCCGGCTGCCAACGCTCGAAGAAATGAGGGCTAAGAACCCTCCACCTCAGCCTGCTTCCGGCAGCCTACGCGATCTCAAGAAATGGTTCCGGGAAACCTTCGGGAAGAAATAACCCAACTGGATGCTCCATGTACGGAACAATCGCATAAAGTTGGCGACAATTTGGCGACGAAGTAAAAGCAAGAGGCGGCAACCAGCCGCCTCTTTAGCTTTGTGGAGATAATCTAAAAACCTGTCAACCAAACGTTAGGCGAGGCCTTGATAAGCCTCGCCTAGAATTAGGAAACCGCTGCTCTATCCAACTGAGCTACAGGGGCATAATTTACGATTATATCAATAAACTGGTGCGCCTGTGAACTAGTCAATAAACACACACAAGCCGGATGTCGCTGGCTTTCGATGACAGGATTTGAAGTCAAACGAACCTTCTCCCGGTACCACAGAGGATTATTTGGCCTTTTTTGATTGGGTCGCGGCTAAGACCGCAATTTGCTGCCTGTTTTTCAATTCGAGTTTTTGAAGGATGTTTTTTACGTGTACCTTAACTGTGTGTTCGGATATGAACAATTTGCTGGCAAGCTCTTTGTTCGTTGCCCCTTGTGAGACTAATTCGGCAATCTCTAATTCTCGCTTAGACAAAATAGAAGCAATAACTGAGATCGGCTCGGGCTGGTCCGGCTCGTTAACAGGCACAGGGGTTTGGTGCTGGAGAAAATCAACAGAAGTTTTGACCGCCTCCGGACTATCGATAAACCTTGTTACAACCTCCTTAATAAAACGGCTATTGGGAATGATCACCAAATTGCCTTCAGGGGTCAATACCTCAATATTCTGCCAATTCAATTTAGAAATGATGCCCTGCAACCCATTTTGAAGCTTAATCGATTCCCCAACCCCGATGTGTTTCCACATCGCCAATTGTAAGGCTGCCGCGTAATCAGGACCTGTGTCCCTGAGAGCCAATAACAAAAGAACTGTGAGCCCTGCAATAAAGATCAACAACGGACTTGTTTCAGCACCCCATACCAAGAGCAACACCAAGACTGTGAGTACCAAAACTATGATCACTAACGAGACCTGAATCGCTCTCGTGGCGCCGGGAAGGTTCAATCGCTGACCATAAAAACTCGCCAGGCTCTGAAGAATATTGAGCAACGTAAGCATTACCGCGAGTATCGCAAACGATAAAAGCGCATTCGGCGGTGCATATCCCCATCCTCCCGACCAGGGAGCGGCTAACAAACCGGCGTGGGCACTTATCAAAAGTAGAAAGACAATCGCCGACCGCTTGATTCCGGAATAGAGACTGGAGAATACCGGATGGTTGTGCTTTTTGGTCCAGGACTCGATTTTATCAAGAGCAAATCTTAAAAGCAGCCACAGAATCACGGCGCTAAAGATGAAAACAGCGACGGGCACGACCAAGTTGACCAAAAATCGAATCAAAGCCAAATACCTTCTGATTTATTATATCATCACCTCTTGGAATAGCCCGATAACACATAACACCGGACCGAACGGAAAAAAGATCTAAACATATGCGATCACTCCACAATTCGCATATTTCACATGATGTCGGCCGGCGGTTGAGATGGATTTCGGTAATACCAGGCCGCGTAGTACTATTGTGAAGAGGAGGAAACATGTACGCATTTAAACGAGAAGTCGAGGGGTCTTTTGAAGATGCAGTGACCAGGGTTAGAACCGAACTTAAAAAAGAAGGTTTCGGGGTTATTACCGAAATCGACGTGCAAAAGACAGTTAAAGAAAAACTAGGCGCTGATTGTGAAAAATATATAATCCTGGGGGCATGCAACCCGCCATTCGCATACAAAGCAATAATGGCGGAGAGGGATATCGGATTGTTCATGCCATGTAACGTCATTATTTATGAAGAAAACGGAAAGGTTTTTGTGGCCTCCGTAAAGCCCACCCTGGCTATGAGCATGACCGGTAATCAGGCTCTGGAACCTCTCGCCCAACAAGTAGAAGCAAAACTGAAGAAGGCGATCGATAGCGTTTAGATGAGGGCTGACGTCCGTTGCCGGAAAATCCGCACATAGGCTATAATGGCCTTTGGCTCAGGCGCCAGCGTAGCTCAGTCGGTAGAGCAGCTGTTTCGTAAACAGCAGGTCGGAGGTTCGAGCCCTCTCGCTGGCTCCACTATTTGACGCGGCAAACACCTGGTCCAGTCAAAAAAATAAATTCCCAGGATAAAGAAATGGCCAATAAGTTCAGTGAGCAACTGGAAAAAATAATCCGTGGCGGTTCCCGCCCTTTGGGTTTCGGACAGTATGCCGCCCCTGCCAAACCAAGGCTCTTCGTTTTGGCCGAAGCCCAAACCATGGATAACGGCATCAAATTAAAGGGCATAGATGCCGTTCTGGTACCGGGCCCCTGCAAATGTCCAGCCAAAAAGTCCGAAATCCTCATGGGCTGCTCGATTCGAGAAAATATCGAGCACAAAGGGTGTGATTTCGTCGTGCTTGACCTTGAAGGCGCTATCGTCGGTATCGAAGAAAATACCGCACGTGTTCTTCAAATCGGAGGCGATCTCACCGACGCTCAACTTCGGGCGTTGGGCGGATTGGATGCCGCAGCGCTGATCGCCGACGCCGGACTTGGCGATTCGCTGATTTTCCGAGACCTCCTGGCAGTGCAACGGTTGGTGGATTTCTACGGCAAAACGCTGTTGCTCAGACTGCCGAAGATCTATGGGAAAGCTGAAATGCAGGCTCTTTCAGACCGCGGCATCGCCGGTGTGGTCGTTGATGGGGCCAAGATCGATACCGCCGCGCTGCGTAAGGCAATCGAGGAACTGGAACCGAAGAAAAAGGGCAAAGAAAAGAGCACCGCAATTGTAAACTGCCCGCCGCCCGCGGCACACACCGAGGAAACCGAACCGGAAATCGAGCCAGACGAAGACGAATAGGGCGAATAACCAAGGTACAAGAGACAACCAATCAGGATTACTAGTCAGTAAAAGTGTCCTTTGGGGGTAATATGCCGACGCTGTTCGTCGTCGCGACGCCAATCGGTAACCTGGAGGATATAACCCTCCGGGCGATGAGAATTCTCAAAGAGGTTAGTCTCATCGCCGCCGAAGACACCCGCCACACTCTAAAGCTGCTCAACGCCATGGGCATAAAGACGCCCCTGACCAGCTATTATGAGCACAACAAGTCGACCAAATTGGATTACGTCCTTGACCAACTCGAAAAGGGAGATGTTGCGCTGGTTTCGGACGCGGGGACTCCGGGCATCGCCGACCCGGGTAGCGAGCTTATCGCCGCGGCTATCAAACGGGGATTCAGGGTAGAGGCGGTTCCCGGCCCTTCCGCAGTGATGACAGCGCTGGTAGTCTCAGGGCTGCCGACGGCGCAATTCAAGTTCATCGCTTTCCTGCCGAGGAAGGTTTCCGAACGGCGGACAGTGATCCAGGAATTGTCCGGTGAGACGGCTACCATTGTGTTCCTGGAGGCTCCGCACCGGTTTAGAACGACCGCTGAGGCACTTCTGGAGGGGCTAGGCGATCGGAGGGTGGCGATCTGCCGCGAACTCACCAAGATCCATGAGGAAGTATTCAGGGGCAAAATTTCAGATGCACTGGCGCATTTCATTGAACCACGGGGTGAGTTCGTTTTAGTAGTTGAAGGCAAAGGGATAGTCGAAGCGAAACCCATGCCTGTCAACGAAGTCGAAACCCAACTATGCAAGTTGAAACGAAACGGGGTTAGCGCCAAAGAAGCAACAACCATGTTGGCAGACAAAATGGGGCTGTCACGCCGTGAATTGTACAAGGCTTGGCTTAAATTGGAATAAAACTATATAATACTAGGATATTTCTGGAGGCAAAGATGCGACGCGGATGTATTTCATTGGGTAATATTAAGTGCGACAAATGCGGCCGGATCATCGGGTATCCGGAGCGTTATCTTGTCGTCGACGAGAAAAACGGCGAAGAAGTCGCCAAGGGCGACACAGTGCGCTATTGCGTGGAATGCGCCCTGGATAAAGGTTATGCCCATTATCGCGAAGAGAAGGGCGAACGGACACTGACCTTCCTGCCGTAGGCAGAATAACCAATAAATCAAGAAATCAATGACCAAACAAATCCCAAATCCCAATCACCAATATTCAAGCGTTTGGACATTCGGATTTGGTCATTGAATAGATGACTGAACCGATCTTCATCGGCGTTGCCTGGCCCTACGCCAACAACCTGCTACACCTGGGTCATGTCGCCGGGGCATACCTGCCGCCTGACATTTTCGCGCGGTATCACCGCACCAAGGGCGACGATGTTTTAATGGTGTCCGGGTCCGACCAGCACGGAACGCCAGTAACTATAAGGGCGGAAACTGAGGGAAAATCACCAGCAGAGGTCGCCGCTTATTACCACCAAAAGTTCCTGGAAAGTTGGGCGGGCCTGGGCATCACTTTTGACCTTTATACTACCACCGGCACGCCGAACCATCGGGCGGTGGTGCAGGATATCTTCCTCAAGCTCCTTGAAAAGGGCTATTTATACAAGGACATCGTTTCCCAACCTTATTGCCCTAAGTGCAAACGTTTCCTGCCCGACCGGTATGTCGAGGGCGTCTGCCCATCCTGCAAGATGCCGGGGGCACGCGGCGATCAGTGCGACGCCTGCGGCAAGCCGATGAATCCGGCCGATCTTATCAACGCCTGCTGCAAGCTGTGCGGCACACCGCCGGAATTTCGCGAGACCGAGCATTTCTTCCTGAGACTGTCCGCCTTTCAGGAACCCTTACTTGAATGGGTCAAGGAGCAGGAGAGCCACTGGCGTCCCAATGTTCAGCGCTTTACGCGGAGGTACCTCGAAGAGGGGTTGCGTGATCGCGCTATCACCAGGGATATCACCTGGGGCATACCAGTGCCCCTGCCGGGCTACGAGAACAAGCGCATTTACGTGTGGTTCGAAGCGGTCATCGGCTACCTTTCCGCCAGCAAGGAATGGGCTGAGCTCAAAGGCGACCCGGAGGCATGGCGAAAATTCTGGCAGGAACCCTGCAAAAGCTACTATTTTATCGGCAAGGATAACATCCCCTTCCACACTATCATCTGGCCGGCTATGCTGATGGGTTACGGCGGCTTGAACCTGCCTTACGATGTGCCTTCCAATGAATTCCTGACTATCGAAGCCCAGAAACTATCCAAGAGCAAAAACCTGGCTATCTGGCTGGAAGATTTCCTTTCGCGATATCAACCGGACGCGCTGCGCTACATGCTCTCGGTGAACATGCCAGATACGTCCGATACCGATTTCTCCTGGCGCGAATTCGTGCGCCGCAATAACGATGAGCTTGTGGCGACTTATGGCAACCTGGTCAACAGGACACTCTCGATGCTGCAGAAGCATTTCGAAGGGCGGGTGCCCCAACACGGAGCCCTCGACGAAAGGTCGCTTGGCATGATCGCCAGGACCGAGGAAACTCTGAAAACCATGGATGAATTGCTTTATGCCTGCCGTTTCAAAGAAGCGATCAAAGCGGCGATGGCACTGGCATCCGAGACCAACCGGTATCTCGACGAAAAAGCCCCGTGGAAAACGGTGAAGATGGATAAGGCCGCCGCCGCCGATGGGCTCTATACAGCGCTCTGCGTCATCTCCGGCCTGCGAACCGCCTTTTACCCATTCTTGCCTTTCAGTTCGGAGAGACTGCATCGCTTCCTCGGATACGAAGGCACCATACAAGCTGACGGCTGGAAATTGCGCCGACCGGTCCCTGGTGCCGACCTGAACACGCCGGAAGCGCTTTATATTAAACTCGACGAATCTATTATCGAAGATGAAACCGCCCGCATGGGGCTTACCTCTACTTAAGACGCAGGTGGTTGAGTTGGACCTGAAAACGCTTTATGCCCCGGTCAAAAACGATCTAGCCGACGTCGAAGCCAACTTCAAATCCCTCGCCGATTTCTGGAAAAGGGATTTTCCGGACCTCCATGACATGCTCCGCCATATCCTGATGGGCGGGAAAATCCTGCGTCCAGCCCTGACATTCATGTCCGGCCGGTGTATTGATGGCAAAACCGGGCGCATCCTCGATATGGCCACGGCCAACGAATTGATGCACATCGCAACCCTTGTTCATGACGACGCTATAGACAGGGCCGACACCCGCCGCGGCCGCGTTACGGTAAACAAGTTGTGGGGTACCGAAAAGGCGATACTGCTGGGCGACTTCCTGTTCGCCCGCGCCGGCGAGTTCGCCGCCTCCACCGATAATCTGCGAGTGACCAAGCTATTTTCCCAGACTCTTGGAATCATTGCCATTGGCGAGTTGAGACAAGCCCGTGATCTCTATTCTCCGGCTCAAAACATGGAAGGCTACCTTCAGAGGATCGCCGGCAAAACCGCCGCCCTTTTGAAGATGTCAGCGGAATCCGGGGCTATCCTGGCCGGAGGCACCGAAGATCAAGTCCAAATTCTCACCGGGTACGGCTACAATCTCGGCCTGGCTTTCCAGATCGTCGACGACATCCTGGATTTCATCGGTACCGAGAAGGAACTGGGCAAACCCGTCGGCTCTGATTTGAGGCAAGGGACGGTAACGCTCCCCGCTCTCATACTGATGGAAAGGCAACCGAAGTCCAATCCCGTGGCACAATTCCTCGCAGGGAAAGACCGGGAGAAAAACATTGGCCTTGCCATCGAGCAGATTAAGAGTGGCGGGATCATCGAAGAATGCTACCTCGAGGCCGAGAAGTACTCTGAAAAAGCCATTGAACTGTTAGCGGGATTACCGGAAAGCACCTGCAGGGAAGCCCTCAAGGCACTTGCGGTTTATTTGGTCAGGCGGCGGAATTAGGCACCCAAGAATGGCAGGCCATGCCTTAATAAACGCCCCACCCTCTTATCCCTCTCTCGCCCAGGGAAAGGGAAGTTGAAAGAAGGGATGAAAAAAGGGGCGGGTCTTAACCCACCCTTTTTTTGCGTTTCTAGGCCGGGGCGATCGCTGGCGCAGCCGTGCCGGGTTCCATCGGCTTCTCCTTAGGTTTCAAAACAGGGTCGGCTTTCTTCTCAGCCGGCGCCTCGTTCTTGGCTATGGGCGGTTCCACCGGAGCGGTCGGAGCGGCTGCTGGCAAAGATTCGGTGAAGAGTTTTTCCAGCTCATCGCCTTCGAGGGTTTCCTCAGCCATAAGCTGCGTTGCGATGTGAACCAGGCGGGCTTTGTTATCGGTCAGGATGGTCCTAGCTGAATTGTAGGCGTTCTGAATCAAAGCCTCGACTTCCTGGTCGATGAGGTCAGCAGTCTTTTCACCGTAATCGCGCTGTTCATGGATCTCTTTGCCCAGGAAGACCATCTCTTCTTTACTGCCGAAGGTGCGCGGGCCAAGCTTTTCGCTCATGCCGTAAGAGGTGACCATCTTTTTAGCCAGGTTGGTGGCTTCCTTGAAATCCTGGGAAGCGCCGGTCGACATTTCGTTGAACATGATTTCTTCGGCGATGCGGCCACCCATGGAGATGGCGAGCTTCGCCTTGAACTGAGAGTCAGTGGCGATGTAGCGGTCTTCAGCAGGCAGCTGTTTGGTGTAGCCGCCGGCCATGCCCCTGGCGACGATAGTTATCTTATGAACGGGGTCGGCGTTGGGCAGCATGCGGGCTACCAGGGCGTGACCGGCCTCGTGGTAGGCGGTTATCTCGCGCTCGTGAGGCGAAACCTTGCGGCTCTTGCGCTCCGGCCCGGCGATAACCCGGTCGATGGACTCCTCAAGGTCGCACATCTCGATGGCTTTCTTGTCCTCGCGGGCGGCCAGGATGGCGGCTTCGTTCATCAGGTTGGATAGGTCGGCGCCGGAGAAGCCTATGGTCTGTTTGGCCAGGGTTTCCAGGTTAACGTCGGCGGCCAAGGGTTTGCCCTTGGCGTGGATGTTAAGAATTGCCAGTCGCCCGTGCAGATCCGGCATATCGAGGACAACGCGCCGGTCGAAACGACCGGGACGGAGGAGGGCAGGGTCGAGGACATCCGGGCGGTTGGTAGCGGCGATGACGATGATAGTGGTGTTCGCCTCGAAACCGTCCATTTCAACGAGAATCTGGTTCAGTGTCTGTTCCCGTTCATCGTGGGAGCCGCCGAGGCCGGCGCCGCGCTGGCGGCCGACGGCGTCGATTTCATCGATGAAGATAATGCACGGGGCGTTGCGTTTGGCCTGGTCGAACAGATCGCGAACGCGGGAAGCGCCGACGCCGACGAACATTTCGACGAATTCGGAGCCTGAGATGGAGAAGAAGGGCACCCCAGCCTCGCCGGCGATGGCGCGGGCCAGGAGGGTTTTACCAGTTCCCGGGTAACCGATCAGCAGTACGCCCTTCGGAATCCGGGCTCCAAGCGCCTGAAACTTCTCACGGGATTTCAAAAACTCGACAATTTCCTGGACTTCTTGCTTAGCCTCGTCTACGCCGGCGACGTTGTCGAAGCAGGTGGTGGGCTTGTCGACGTTGAACAGCTTGGCGCGGGAGCGGCCGAAGCTCATGGCCTGGTTGTTGGCGCCCCGGGCCTGGGAGAACAGGAAAATGATCATACCGCCGATAAGAAGCATCGGGATAAGGGTGCTTAAAAGCGAACCCCAATCGAAACTTGAAGGGCCTTTGGGGGTGATATCGATCCCCGCCGGATCGAATCCGGGAATTTCATAGATCGAAGTCAGCGTCTCTTTGTAAGTAAAAAACTCACCTGACGGGTCTCCCTGTTTGGGGTAATTGCCGGTGGTCGTGATGTTAATGCGATCGCCATCGATGACAATGCTTTTTATGAGATGTTCTTGAGAAAGGCTCACCATCGTATTCTGAGATATTTCGGTGGGCTTGTTCTGGTTGCTCGGGATGAGGATGGCGAAAATGACAATGCTGGCGATCAGCATGATGATATAGGCAATTGTGGTACGTTTCCAGTTAAATTTCATGGATGCCTCTGTTTACTACTCGGGGAACAAACTAGTTTACAGAATATTATAGCAACAATTTAGGTTCTTGGCGACAAATCAAGGTAAGTCCGCTGTAAAAGAAGGGTGTCTTCCTCGATGTTGGGGCTTTCGCAGATCAATAATCCGCCAGCTTTTACGTCCGCCAAGGCCTGGAGCAGTTCATCGTAGCGGAAATCCGATTCAGCCAGGTTGAGGTGCCGCCTTTCGCCGGTCTTGGCGTATTCAATGCCAGAAACGTGGAGGTGGAGATCGTCAAGCGACTCCCGTCCCAGTGCTTCGCCGACTCTGTTGAGCACCTCAGCAAATTCAGGGTAGCTGTTGTACCTCCCGGTAGACGCATGAAGATGAGCGAAATCTATCGCAGGAGCCACGCCCGGTAATTCCCTGGATAGTTTCAGGATTTCCGCCAGATTCCCGAATTGCGAGATTTTGCCAGCCAGTTCCGGACGCAAGGTAATCTCAGTCCCTTCATCAAGCAACTTCCCCAATACGACCTCCATCTCGGCCTTGATGGCATCATAGACGGTCTCAGGGCTACCCTTGAGGTAGTACCCGGCGTGAAAGACGATGGTTCTCGCCCCAGCCCTGGCCGCGGTGCCGGCTGCGTGGTGGAGGACGCCGCCAGCCTGCCGACGCCGGACCTCGTCGGCGTGATTGAGATTGAGGTAATAAGGAGCATGGCACGACAATTTAAGGCCAAGCTTCTTGCCCACGTAAGCAACCGGGGGCACCATGTTGTCTTTGAGGTAGACACCGCGGACAAATTCGATCTCCATGCCCCCAAGACCGAGTTCGGCGATGCGCTTGAGGCCGGCGACGGTGTCACCGTTGGTCTTAGTCGAGGCGGGAATACCGGCAGTTCCGAATAAGAGCATGATTGCTCAGTATAACATCTTGCGAGATGTTAAAAACTATTTAGAGTTCTACAGCCGAATCAATATCAGGAGTACCGAAGGTTCTCTCGCAAAGATGACAACGGTGACAGAGGTTTCTGCAATTTTTGAGGGTATATTCCAGTTTTCTTCCCTTTTCGGTTAACCAAAGATCACCCAAGAGCTTATTATTGATCCTGTCGACATCCAATTCGCCTCTGTCACTTAGATACGGGCCAAATCCCCAGATATGCAAAGGTTCGATCGCATTTTCTATTAATTCAGAGAATGAACCAATAAAATAGCCATTCTCGCCTTTGGGAATGAACTGCCAACCGAACATCATTTTACCTGTACCATGCGGGTGGATTTTATTTAATCTACCACTGTATTTAAAAATATCAACTAGATTCGCGTACTCCTTAAAGGTGTCGAGACTGGTCCAATAGCAGTTTGTACCAAAGCGAGGGAGGAGGCTTCCGCCATTTTTATCGGTCCACCGGTTGCAGGTGAGCGTACCCAGCTGGCTGTCCCAATAATTGATCTTCTTTAAATATATTTGCAAATCATCGTGTTCCCGTTTAAATGGGCAGGATGGCAGGCAGTCTTCCCACACCAATAAGCTCGTTTTAACGAGTTTCTCCGGGAATTTAACCCGGAAGCCCTCCACCACTTCTTTGACACGCTTGAGCTCATCAATGTTGCGGTTCAAAGAACGATCTAGCTGTACAATGTTATAACCAAGATAAAGATAGTCCAGGACCTGCTGAGAATTTGACACCTGCTGATTGACAGTGTTTTTCCATTTCATATCCGGAAATCGCTTCTGAAGCAGGCCTGTCCTCATCAGGTGGTTGTTTGCCAGCGTACAATTCCTGAGACCCCGATAGTAATATTCACCAACCCAATCGAGAAATGCCGAAACGACCCTGTCGTTTTTACTGTAGAACATTTCTACCGGAATATTTAACTGGTTTAACGTCAAAGAGATTTCGATGCCAAATTCAGTTTGGATTTTGAAGAGATTATCAACCTGGGCATCCGAAGCTTCCACACCCATGACATTGCCATACATAATTTCATGCGGTTTAGAATAAACATCGTAAATCTCTTGCTCTCGATACTTGTAGCGGAATGTTTTCCCGAAATAAATATCAAATATTTCGTTTTTGAATTTCTGTGAGGAATTCTTGATAGCTTCGTAGTAAAGGTTTGGTTCTTGCCAGTTGTCGTAATGGGCTATAGAGAATTTTTTACTTAGATCCATAAATCACCTGCCGAAATAATGGTTGATCGGAATAGCATTAATCTAGCGGATGAACCGTCCGGGTGCAATAAAAAGTTGAGACCGCAGGTACCGGTTTGGTACCTGCGGTCTATTCGAATTTAGATTACATTTAGGATGCTTTTTTTCTTCTTACAGCTAACTGCCAGGCTGCCACCATGAGAATCAATCCTGGCAGACCTACGAAAAGCAGGAACTTGTTGGCCGCGCTGGGGTTGAACTCATCCCTAACTTCAATGAAGTTCTGGGCAGCGAAAAGTACCAAGGCCAAGCCCACCAAGCCGATAATCCACTCATACCAGGAAAGGCTGAAGCCCTTGGAGCGCATGCCGAAGATGAGAGCTGCTGCGGCAAAGCCGATAATCAATGCAACCACTAACCACATATTACTAACCTCCGTTTTATTCTATTTGTATCCGCCGTGCTTGGCGCCGAGGGCGGTGGAGTAGCCGTAGGACGGAAGGGACATATCCCACCATTCTTCCTTAGCTTCGCCTTGCTTGAGGCCGAAACCAAAGGTCGTGTCCATCTGAGCGAAGAAGCCATTGAACAGGCTGGTGGTCGCCAGCGTGCCCCTGACCACATCATGGACCAAAGCGCCGTATTGTGAGTTGAAGACACACACGCCAAAGCACAATTGGCAACCGTTGGACAATGGGGCGCGGAACGCGGCACAAGTGATACCGTCGCTCCAGTAGGTCTTGCGGCCAAGCTTGTAGTACTCGGCTTCGCCTTCACCGACCGGGTTGAAGCCCCAACCGGGCAACGGCGGATGCTTGGGGTTAACGGACGAGGCATAAGGTTCATAGGAGATCTCTCGGCCGCCCTTGGGTTCGATAGACGCAGACGGGCAGTGATCCGCGCAGATTCCGCAGGATTGGCAGAAGCGCCAAATGCCGGCGTCGACGGGCTTAGTATGGGCCATTGGTAAATCGGAGTATAACTCAAACAGACCTACGGATGAGCCATGTTCGGGGCTGATGGCCATGATAGAATGGCGTCCGTTCTCCGCAAGACCTGATAGGACGGCGCCGGCAATGCCCGGCATGGCACCATATGGCTCGTCGTTCATGTGCTGGTAGCCCAAGCCGCGGATAAACATCTGGGTGCAGGCGCGGATATTCTCACGCAAGCGATAGCGGGTAATGTTGGCGGCGCTGAAGATCGCTGAATTGGGTGTGGTGCGGAAGGCTTCATGCGATTGCGGGACGGTATAGCTCAGGGTGTAAACACCGTGGTCAGGGATGGATGTCACCTGAGTGGCAGCATCATAGGAAAACTTAGAGTCATTGACCAGTTTCATTGGCTGGACAAAAGTTTCGGTCGGCGGCCAGGTGGTCTTACCTTCATAGGGGAAATAGGTCTGGGCGATGCTCTGCCGACCGTGAGTGGCAAGAAGTTTTTGGTGGTTGCCTTCCAGTGCGGCAGCTCCAATGTTGGAAGCGCCAAAATGGGCCATGGCTGCCTCCATCATCTTCAGGTTTTCTTCCGGCGTACCTTCCCAGCGAGGCACGCCCAAGTCGCTAGGTGTTTGTATGACAGCCAAGCGCTTATCGATAAACTTGTCGGTATCGAGGGCAGTAAAACCGACACCGCGGGAGGCGTTGTTGAGCGCCTGGTCTCTGAGCGTCAGACCCGGCTCGTTTTTAAGAATCTGTTGCTTCTTAGCCTCGGTCTGCTGGTTAATAAGGGCTGTATATTCTGCTAAGCCAAGATAACGGGCGATGATGGCGCCAGACTGAGTGCTGTGGAAACTGTGATGGCGCTTCATGATATCCCAATCGATATCTACGGTTGGTTCATCGACTTCTTTGACCCACCAGGCTCGTTTGCGCAATTCAGTAGATGATGACGTGAGCTCATCGATGTCGTGATACACCGGGGCGACCAGGCTGGCGCCTCCGACCGTTGCAGCTCCGAAGCCTAAAGCCTTCATAAAGGCCCGACGTGTGAGTGTGCTATGAAATTTGGACATCCCTTTCTCCTTATAGTTCAGCTAATTAATTCTAGATTTTCCGGTCTTTCCCGAATGTCATCTTTCTGTGAACACCTCCTTATTCTTGTCATTTATTTCCAAGAGGCAAAGAATCTGAACTCGTAAAAACGAAAAAACAACAAATTCATTGCCCTGACACAATCCGTCGGAATTTTTCATGAATCCCACTGTCTTTTGCAGAAACAATCGGAGTAGTTTTCTGCAGGGAAACATTCTAACAGACTAAGGGTTATAGTCATCGTACTAAAGAACTAGTACCTATGCTGATTTATTATTATTAATGTTCTGTGAATAATAGTTATGGAGCAGCTTGTTATTAGTTGATTAATGTGATTAATATTTCAGAACAATCGGAGTGTTTTTTGCAGGGAAACATTCTAACGGACTAAGGGTTATAGTCATCGTACTAAAGAACTAGTACCTATACTGATTTATTATTATTAATGTTCTGTGAATAATAGTTATGAAGTAGATTGTTACTAGTTGATTAATATGACTAATATTTCATACATATCAAACAATGACTCCTGTTGTGGGATCATACCCCCATCGGGCAATCAGTTTTTATGATGTCATGTTCTGGGCTATAATCGTTTGGTGCCTGAAACACCGAAAAACCTGAGTTTCAACGACCGAATCGGTATAGCATTCTGCAGCTTCCAACACCGCTTTTTCACTTCGAGATTGGCGCTTTTCCTATTCGCTATTGTCTTCCTAGTCGCAGCCGCTGCCAGGATCGTTGCGGCACCCTACTCCGCCACCCAAGACATAGCCCAATTCTGGTCTTTCGCCCAATTATTCAAAGAACACGGATTGGACTTCTACAGGTATTACAGCGGCTATGATCCGATAAATCCGTGGCAGGGATGGGGTTACGTTTATCCGCCAGTATGGATACTGATCCTGGGCATCGGCTTGGCGGCTGTTCCCGGGGCAATGGCCGATAAATTTTTCGTGGACACGGCCTGGCGAATCGCCGAGAAAGCGCCCATCATCGCCGCCGACCTTGCCATCGGGGTTCTTCTTTTCATCGGCATCCCCGGATCGCGCTGGAAAAAATTATTCTTTGCCGCTTTATGGATGCTAAATCCGGTCGCCTGGTACCAGTCAGGGGTGTTCGGGCAATTCGATGCCATCGCCTCCGCATTTCTCATCGGGTCGCTCATCCTGCTTGAACGGGGCCACGACCGCTGGGCGTTCGCCGTGGCCGCGCTGGCGGTGATGACCAAGCAGCATACCCTGATCCCGATCGCTTTCATGATGGCGGTGACTTTAAGGACCATGCCCTGGAAACGGTTTGCGGTGAACTTCGCGATTTTTGCGGGAGTCATCGCAGCATTCTCGTTGCCCTTCATAGTCACGGGCAATATCGTGGAATACACCAAAGCGGTGGTGCTGCCGGGGCAGGCGCCGGCTTACCAGGAACCGATGTTGTACACCTTCTCTGGCACGGGAGCGGCTTTGACTTACCTGCACGACCAATACGGCTGGGACACCTTGAGCTGGTTCGGCTATACTATCCCAGTCCTCATCATCGCCATCCTCGGCGGAATGGTGCTGGCATATTTCAAACGGCTATCGCCGCTCCGGGCGATGCTTGTTGGCATACTCCTGTTCATCGCGCTGTTCTATCGCATAAATTACCAGTACCTGGTGGTTTTCATCCCGTTGGCCATCCTGGCCCTGGCAAGAACCACCTACGTCTCGGAACGAATCCTCACGCTTTGGCTGGCGATTTTCCCGGCGGTCTGGCTATGGTATTTCGACGTGTCGTTCTGGTTCACCTACCTGACACCGGACCACCCAGAGGTGGTCCCATTTTTCGAACGGATCGGCCTAACCCACCTGACCGCCTCGGACACCGTTTATATGCGCATCGCTCTAACGATCGCTGTACTTTGCCTTGCATACACCTTCTTTGCTTTCACTCGATGGAAGCAACCTCATGCTGGCTCCATCCCGAGGTGGTCAAACATCAACCAGCCTTTCAATGAATTTGGTGGTCGCCGGATGGCGTAATATTATGTCATTATCAACTTGAGATGTTCCGCCACCGTTCCCGATTCAAAACAAGAGTTGATGTTCCATAGCGCTTGATATTATTATGACCATAACAAGAAAGGGAGGATTATATGAAATCGATCAGAGGCTCACGAACGGAAGTCAATTTATTAACAGCCTTCGCCGGCGAATCACAAGCCAGGAACCGCTACACCTATTTTGCTTCCGCAGCCCGGAAAGAAGGATTCGAACAGATAGCCAATATCTTTATTGAGACGGCTGAAAATGAGAAGGAGCATGCCAAGGTCTTTTTCAAGTACCTGGAGGGCGGTGACGTTCAGATCACGGCCAGTTATCCTGCGGGGGCAATCGGCACGACTCTTAAAAACCTTGAAGCGGCGGCGGCGGGAGAAAACCTGGAATGGACCAAGATTTATGCCGATTTTGCCCAAACGGCCAAAGAAGAAGGATTCCCCGAAGTGGCCCAGTCTTTTGAACAGATTGCCAAGGTGGAACGATTCCATGAATCACGATATAGCCGGCTGATTTCCAATGTTGTCAAAGGCGAAGTCTTCAAGAAAAGCGGCACGGTTAAATGGCACTGCATCAATTGCGGGTACGTCCATGAGGGTCCGGAGGCGCCACAGACCTGCCCTGCTTGCAAGCATCCCCAGTCTTTTTATGAAGTACTTGCCGAAAATTGGTAGGCTAATCATCATTAACAAAAAGATGGGAGACTTTCAGGTCGGCTACCCAGGCGATCGCGCTGACAGCTGCGGCGAGAAGTACCAGTAACATTTCCATCCTCCCGATTGATTTATGCTAAGAGCATAAAACAGAAATCCCCCCGGGAAATCGGCTTTCCGGGGGGATTTTTTGTATCCGGGAGGTGAGTTATTTACAGGTCATTTGACCAGTTTCTGTTTTAATGCCAGGGAGACGGCTTCTGTCCGGCTGGCCACTCCCAGCTTGGAAAGGACGTTGGAAACGTGGAACTTGGCGGTGGAGGGGCTCACCCCCAGCTTATCGGCGATCTCAGTGTTGGGCAGGCCGTCCACCATGAGCTTAAGGATTTCCTTCTCTCGGGCGGTCAGGTCATAGTCCCGGGCCGATGGGCTCCTCATCTCCTGGATGAGCACCTGGGTGGCCTCGGAAGAAAGTTTGGATTGTCCCGCCATGGCACCCCGGATGGCAGAGACCAATTCCGAGGCGGATACTGTCTTTAAGAGGTAGCTCATAGCCCCGGCCTTGAGCGCCCCATCTACCTGCTCCCGCTCCTTGAAACTGGTGAGAACGATGATCCTGATGTCAGGGTAACGATCGTGGATGGCTTTGGTGGCGGCTACCCCGTCCATTACCGGCATCAGGAGGTCCATCAGGATGACGTCGGGCTTGAAGCGCTCGACGAACCTGACGGCTTCGCTGCCGTCGGCCGCTTCCCCGGCCAGTTCCAGATCGTCTTCTGCGGCAAGCATAGCCTTGAGCCCGGAGCGGACGACGCTGTGGTCATCTACCAGCATTACACGGATAGGTTTAGTCTCCATTATCGTTTGCCTCCTTAACCGGCATCTGCCATTTCACGGTGACCATGGTCCCTTGACCGGGTTTACTTTCGATGGAAAGGTCGGCGCCGATCTCCCGGGATCTTTCGGTCATAATACCAAGTCCAAGGCTGCCCGGGCGGGTATGAGCCCGGTCAAACCCCTGGCCGTTGTCAATAACTCTAAGGAAAATGGAATCGTCTTCGCACCATAAATGAATCGATATCTGAGTCGCCTGGGCATGTTTGGCAACATTGTTCAAAGCCTCTTGGGCGATACGGTAGAAAGCGACCTTGACTTCCGCGCTCATGCCACACTCGTCATCAATCTTAAGGTCCACGGGTATGCGATGGCGAGTTCCGAACGACTCTACAAGCTGACGCAATAAGTAGTTGATCTCCGCATCGAGGAGGGCTTGCGGCCTTAATTCGAACAACAGAGTGCGCATTTCAGCCAGAGCGCCCCGGGTCAGTTGCTGTATTTCGGCCAACCTGCGATGTCCTTCCTCCGGATTTTTGTTCCATAACTTCGGCAAGACCTCGGCTATGATAGAAGCCGAAAACAATGTCTGGCTTACAGCGTCATGGAGTTCTCGTGCCAGGCGGTTGCGTTCCTCGGCCGCAACGTGCTCAAGCTTACCTTCGGTGGTCTGAAGCCGTTCGATCATCTGGTCAAACGAGCGCGAAAGCTGACCGATCTCATCGCTTCGCTCCATCGGTTTGATGCGTTTTAAAGCACCGGTGCGGGCAATGTCATTCGTCGTCGCGGTTAGAGTGACGATCGGTTTAGCCACGCCGTTTACAGCGCGGAAAATGGCGGCTGTACCCAGAAAAGCCATGAACATCCAGATACCGATAACGGCGGCACCCATGCGGCTGATGGGAATGTTGGTCTCGGAGGCGGACTGCTCAATGACGACCCCCCATCCGGTCAATCCCCCGACAGGGCTGAAAGCTGCCAGGATCAAACCGCGGGCAGGATCACGGTATTCCGCAAAACCCTCGTTACCGCTTAACAATGGCGTGAGAGAGTCCTTGATAGGTTGGCCCAAGCCCGATGATTCGGGGTAGGCGATAATGAACCCTTCGCGCGAAACGATGTAAGTGAAGCCGGTCTGACCGAAGGTGATTTGATCGATTCGTTCCCACATGGCCTGGAGATCGATCTCCAATACGACGATAGCCGCACTACCCTCTATCGGATTCAATGGCAAGCCCAGATAAAGGACAGGGACATTCCCCAGGTTTGTGTATTGAACTTCCGAGACATACGTGCCGCCAGTTGAGGACTGCCGGAAGGCATTCATCACCAGTTCGTCTACGCTAATCGGAGAACGGGTTAGGATATCGGCGCTTCTTAACCGGAGGAGGGAGTCGATGCTGTCATTCACGAAAAGCTTAAGCCTGCCCTGAGGGTCGAACTGATAAATGCCCCGGTACTGCTGCGGTGCCGATAAACGAAGCGATATCGCCGCCGAAGCCTGGGCATCCAGGTCGGGGCTCAGGAGTTCAAGGTGCCGGGTGAAATTCCGGGCATCGGCAAGAGTGCCGTTCATCTGGGAGTTCAGGTCACGGCTGATGATAGAGGCTGTCTGGACGTTGCGATCCCGGGTTTCGTTAAGCATCTGTTGCTGGCCAAAACCCAGAAAGGTGAATGCGATGATGGTCACAGCGACAATCCAGAAAATCGCGCTGGACACGACCAACCGGCGCCTTAAACTCACCGACGCCCACCGGATGATGCGAGACCATAGGGGCGGACGACTTGGAGACATTATTCTGCCTTTACCACGATCTGACCAGTGATGATTTTCTGCTTAAGTTCATCGAGGCGGGCGGTGATCTGAGGGGTGACTATATTCTGGTCAAACGGTCCCAGAGTCAGTCCGTTTTCTTTCAAACCAAGCGACCTGACACCCGGTTTGAATGAGTCATTGTACACCTCATCGACCAGCAACATGACCGCCGTGTCCACCCTTTTAGGCCGGTTACCGACCATGTTGCCGGGAGCCAGGTAGCGCTGGTCGCCGCTGGTACCGGTAACCAGCTTGTTTACTTGCGCTGCAGCCTGGATGATCCCGAGGCCGGTTTTTGAGGCGGCGTTATGGATGACATCCACGCCTTCGCCAAAACGCTTCAACGCCAATGACAATCCGACTGCCGGATCAGCGAAGGTTCCAGCAAAGTCAGTCAAAACGGTGACTCCCGGATCTTGGTATGCCGCCCCCTGGACATATCCGGTCATGATGCGATGGATGGCGGGGATGTCAGTGCCACCAATGACATCGACCTTCTTTGTTTTGGTCAGCATGGCAGCCAGGGCTCCCATCAGGAAATCACCTTCCTGTTCGCGATAGACGATGGAAGATACGTTATCCGCGGTCAGCTCGAAATCTATCCCCGCAAAATGCGTATCCGGAAACTCGGCAGCGACCGCCTGAAGACTTGCCATGTTCTCAAAAGCTACGGCGATAATCAGGTCATAATTGTTACGGGCAAACAGGCTGAGGGCATCTTTGTTAGCTTCCAAGGTGCCGGTATCTACAGTCTCAAAGCGGATGTTGTATTTCTTCTGAGCTTCGAGCAAACCGGCATAAGCCGAATCGTTGAACGACCGGTCGCCCAGGCCGCCGCTCCCCAGGAGAAGTCCAATATTCAGCACTTTGGCGGGTTGCGAGGGTTGGCTGCAGCCAAAAACCGGGATAATCAGAGAGATCGAAATTAGAATTATGACCAAACGCCGCCTGGCTAAAAACATAAGCTAACTCTCAGGTAACGCAATCGTCATAATCGTAAATGGGACATTAATAAATGTCAATCGAAATCTTTACGTTTTCCTCATAAAAGGCGCGACCTTATCCCGCCACAAGTCCAGTATTAAAAACTAGCCATTAATATAGTCAAAATCCGTCCATTTCCACGGCGTCAATAAAAAGCGCCGGTCTTATACTTGCCACTGTGAACATTTCAAACATCCGGGATAGAGCCAAATTCGAATTGAAAACACTGGGCAAATCAACCAGGCCTATCGGCAGGCAAGCTGCCAACGCATTATGCCTCGGTTTTCCGGCTGTTTTCCTGCTTGGCACGACCGCATTGGAGATATATCAGCCGGGATACAACCGGCTGACAAGCACCATCAGCGAATTGGTCTGGGGGCCGGCGGGGTGGCTAGAAAACATCTTGTTCCTGGTATTCGCCATTACCCTCGCGTTATTTGCATTGAGATTGCGCACCGCTTTCATACCTCTGGCTGCCGCCTCATTGGGATTCGTGCTTATTGCTATTTTCCCAACCAGGGCGATAGGTGGGGAGATAACGATGATTTCTTTAATCCACGAATACTCGGCTCAGGGAATCGCGCTAGCCCTGCCTGCGGCCTGCTTCCTTTTGGCAAAAAAGTTGGACAATAATGAAAAACATCGTTTCCTGGTCACCTGCAGCATTACAGCCGGGGTGATCGGGATTGCCGTAAATATCTGCGGTTTTTTGGCGCTGCACAACGAATCTGCCTGGGTCGGAGCGGCTGAACGACTCATAGTGTTGAACGGCCTCTTCTGGCTGCAGCTCGCCGGCATCCACCTTTGGCTCTTGCAAAAAGATACAACAACCGCTCAGCCTCCAAAACATTATCGCAGCTCGAGATTCTCCACAGCGCCCTGTCCGGCGGCAAATCCGGTTAGTACGGCCGCGACGGTCCAAAATGACACCTCAAGATGGTATTGACCCTTCGGCGTCAAGTTCATTGACGGCCAGGATTAGAAGTACTAATATAGCGGCATATGCTTGGGACAAAGATCGTCAGGGTCGCTGCTGTTGCGGTGTTGGCGGTTTCTCTTCTTCTGGCGTCAGGTTGCGATAGTGTCAAAGGCGTTTTTGATTCCAAAGACGACACGTCAACCACGACCGCTCTACCGGTAACATCCATGCCCAAACCCAAACCGGTGGTGAAATCCGTTGAAGCCACGACGAGCGGTATGGACAGTCACTACTACGCCATACTGGAAATCACCATCGAGAACAAAGGCTCCGACGGCACCGTGATCGTCAGGGCGACGCTGACCCAGGGCGGAGTCACCCAAACCAACGACATGATCACCAACCTCGATAAAGATAAGACACAGACCCTTCCCCTGGTTTTCCCGCTCAAATGGCAAGGCGGCGATTGGACTCAGACGGTCGACGTGATCGTCCCTTAAGTATCCCCAAACGTCTCTCTGCTTCTATCGCATCATCTCCTTATAATTTGCCCGTACCGATGGGATAAGATACATTGGTATTACGAGGCAAAAAGGATAAACGTGATTCCAGGAAACCCAACCGGAAAAGAACTTGCACCTTCTCAAGCCAGGCTCCTGTCGACCAGAATCGCCGACCTGCAACTATCGATACACGGGACCAGACTCGAATTCCTACTGAAAGATCTGTACAAGGAGCTTGAAACGGCGGGGCTGGCGAATTTCAAGCCGGAGGCTTACCTGTCTGACGAGTGGGGCTGCCCGGCGGGGGTGCCTGTCATCGGCATTCCGTTTTACCTGGCCAGCCCCGACCTATGCGAACTGGAATGCCGGGTTACCGGCGTCGAAGCGGAAAGCGACGATGAGATAATGATGTACCTCCGCCACGAAGCCGGACATGCCTTCAACTACGCCCACAAATTGTATGAACAGGCGGAATGGTCAAAGATATTCGGCAATTATAAGTCAGCCTATCGCGAAACTTACGGCGTAGTGCCATTCAGCAGCAAGTTTGTGCGGCATATTCCCGGATGGTATGCCCAAAAGCATCCCGACGACGACTTTGCCGAGACCTTTGCGGTATGGCTTACCCCGGGAAGCGAGTGGGCTAAAGTGTACAAGGGCACTCAGGCGTTAAAAAAACTGCTCTACGTCGATAAAGTAGCCGAACGGCACAACCACCAACCTACGGTCATCACTAAGAGAGCGCTGGACACGCCTGTTGAAGAGATGACGATGACCCTCGACTCATGGTACCGGACATTCTCGCAACACATCCATGAAAAACAAATCACTAACCCGATCCTCGATGAAGATCTGAAGAGGGCGTTTCCCGACGTTACCGGCGAACCGGCTGCAGGGGTCATCGAACAGGAAAAAATCCAGCTGGTCTACGAGATCAACAGGTGGACCGGGCTCGAGAGGCATATCGTGTCAGAATTGGTAGAAGAGCTGATAAAACGAACCGAAACGCTTGGATTGAAAATCGAACCGGCAAACAAAGAGGCCAGCCTGAAGACTTTTGCCATCATCGCGACTACACTGGCAACGAATTTTCTAAGCCGGGGAACATTCATCGAATAAAGTTTCACGGCAGACTCTGAGGATAGCAACATGGACAAGCTCAAGATAACCGTCCTTTTCTGGGAAGAGCGCGGGCCGGAAAAAGCGAAACATGACGAGGTCGTTGATGAGGTTTTCGCCGCACTGAAGGCATCCGGTCACGATGTAGCCCTGCTTGGGTTGTGCGACGACCTTCGGGAGCTGCTGGATAAACTCGATGAACAGCGGCCTGACCTGGTGTTCAACCTATGCGAACGCTTTGCCGATAACGACGCGTTCGAGATGAACGTCACCGCCGTACTGGAGATGGTCGGTCAACCGTTTACGGGGACCGGACCCCAGGGTATGGCCATGCGGCAAGACAAGGTCCTGACCAAGAAACTTCTTCAGTTTCACAACGTTCCCTACCCCAACTACGCCATTTTCGACAAGCACAACATCGAGTTTGCCGGAAAAATGCACTTCCCCCTCTTCGTAAAACCTCTAAAAGGCGATACGTCTCTTGGCATAGAGGGCTCGTCCCTGGTCACCGAATATTCCAAGATGGTTGAGCGGATCGATTTCATCCATAGCCAACTGAAGGAACAAGCCCTGGTTGAAGAGTATATCGAGGGCCGAGAGTTCTATGTGGGCGTTTTGGGCAACGATCAGTCTGAGGCGCTGCCTGTGATGGAACTTGATTTCTCCGGGTTGCCCGCCGGAACGCCGCGGGTGTTCGCCCGGAATTATAAAGACGAGTCGAGCCCAGACTATAAATTCGTAAATGTTGAAGTAGCCACCGACCTCAATCCCGAGACACGGGCCAGGATCACTGCGACGGGTAAGGAAGCGGCTTATGCTCTAAAAGTGAGAGATTACGCCCGGGTAGACATCAGGCTATCGCCCACCGGCACCGCCGTGGTCGTTGAAGTCAACGCCAATCCGTACCTGGAGCGGACCAGCACGTTTGCCCTGGCGGCGCTCCAGGCCGGCTTGGGATACAACACATTGATCAACCGAATCGTCGAAGCCGCCTGGAAGCGGTATGAACCGACGCCGTTTCTGGCTCAGTTACAAAAAGCCCGATCGGAGCGGGTGAGGACACGAAGACAGGTTTCTAGATTGATTGAAACGTGTGAAAAACCGGAGCTGGCCAAGGTCACTGAAACGAGGCCACCGGTCATCGGCACGAACCCGCCAGCTTAGTTTCAGATAATAGCCTTATCAGCGGCTAGATAACCCTCGTTTTTTAACTGATTTAAGGCGTCCAAGCAAAAAGCTTCAACCGCCGCCTCAGGAATATTGTGCCTTTGAGAAAGCTGCCTGGCGATCATCCGGATGGTACGCCCCCTACCCAACAGGTCAAGCATTTCAGAGACGTTGGGACCGATCGGCCTGATCTTTCGGTTTTCTGGATCGAAAAGAACGCGAACCGGCGAAGGCACCGCGTCACGTTCCCAGTTCAGAAGCAGGTTCTTCATGATGTCCGGTAGATCAAAATTGAGTGTGGTTCTAAAAACACCGGGGGATGTTTTAAGTTGAGAGTCAAGGGTTAATTCGACTCCCGGCGCCGAAACCGTCGGGGATCTCTTGATCTTTGTAAGAGCAGGATCCGTTGACTCGAAATGCGAGAGGTAGAGGAGCAAATCCTCTTTGGACAACAGATCCAGAACTCTACTCGTCGGATACTCTTTCGACAAGATGGCCCATGCCTCCCGGCTCAGTTCGGCAGCCCGCGAGCTTGAAATGCCACTGGACGGGGCATAGGAATAAACCATGGCCAAATCATCGAGCCGCGCCTGGCTGATCTTGATCCCGTAATCTCCCGGCATCCGCATGACCTCGGAACCTCGGCCCAGGGAAAAACTGCCGAGATTAAAGGAACGGATGATGCTGGCATTCTCCGAAAGAAACGTTATCGTTTCCTGGGCATCGTTTTCAGATTCGCCGGGAAAGCCAAGGAAGATGTACAGATGGTCCCAGATACCCGCGTTTACAAGGTTGCGGCAGACTTCGATTGCGGTATCTTTGTTGAAGCCCTTTTTCATTAAACCGAGAACCCGGTCGCACCCGGACTCCTGCCCCAGATAGACAACCCTGAAGCCAGCTATGTGCATCGTCTCGCAGAGTGCCGGGGTAAACTGCGGTTCGATCCGGATATTTGTAGAGAAGCGAAAATCCGTTTTGTCCTCGATCAGCCTCGAAGTTACCTCGCGCATGACCTTCGGGGCGATCGCTTCATCGGAAAAAGCGAAGTGCTTGACTCCATATTTTCGGTGGAGTGCCTCCAGGTCAGCAACGATTTTCTCGCCCGAGTGTGGACGGTACTTGTTTTCATATGATACGTTGTGCGAACAAAAGGCACATCTACCCCAGTAGCAGCCCCGTGAAGCCAGAACAGGCAACACCGGATCCGGGGCGAGGTATTCTTGAAGAGGCAACCCGTCGAAATCAGGCGCCGGGAGCCCTTCCATTGGTTCGGGTGGGGACACCTGGTTCGCTCTGACACTTCCGTCGTCGAAGTAAATCAGGTTCGGCACGGACTCAAGGCTCTGATGAGATTCAAGTCTGCGGACCAGTTCAAGCAGGGGGCGCTCGCCTTCAAGTACTAACAGGCTGTCGCAATATTCCTCGAACAATTTGCGATGACGGGTCAAGGAGTCGGCAAGCAACGTCACAACGTAGCCGCCAAGAACAACATGGCAGTCAAAATTCTTTTTAACCAGCCGCGCGAGAGTCAGGGCAGGAATTAATTGGCTCTCGCCGGCAATTGAGATACCGATGACCCCAGGGGCCTGTTCGCGAACATACGGCAATACATTTTTCTCAAAATATTCGAAATAGGGGTTTCCCTGAATGTTGGAGGTAAGTTTTTCGATGGTCTCAAACTTACCGTCGTATTCCGGCATCGAAAATGACATCAACTCAAGGCGAGCCGGGTAATGGGCGATAGAGACCGTTGTCAGAGCGTTTTCAATAGTCTTGCGGGCTGTATTTAGAGTTTCCGCATTATAGTAGCGCCGACCGCGAAAAACTTTAACGGCATCTTCTATGTTATCGGCGAGATGATACAAGGAAGACTTGGCTATGAAGATATCACTATAAACCTGTTGTTCCGGGCTGGCGGACAAGCGCGGTTTGGAATTGAATTCGTCGAATTTGGAATCCAACGCTGATTTCAAGGAACGTAAATATTTGCGAGTGAGGAATTGGTTGTATGATCCTACGTTCAGATCTTTCTGGACGGTCTCGACCCCGTTAGAGCGCAGAAAAGCAGCCAAAGAGGGCAAGGCGAGGTGTGGGTAATAAGGTACCCACTGCGGCGGAAAAAGAAGTAATACTTTCATGTTCATATTAAACAAATGAGGCGACAGGATTATACACCCTGCTGCCTCATTTGATGACCTACAAAATATTACTGAATTTCAATCTCGCTGTAACCCCGAGCGGCATGAGCACCGTTTTCCTCCGGATCGAAGCCGACCGCCCACATGATTTTGTTGGTCCCTTTAATTATTGTCTGATCCCGATTATCGCCGGTGTTCAGTTTGCGCTTGAACTCGATCAGGGTCGTATTGCCGTTGATCGAGCCGCTAGATTGCTCAACGTCATTTTTGCTATCGTTCGGATGAGGGCCGATGACGCCTGTGATAAAGGTATCGACAACGGTAGCTTTACCCGCCACGACGAAACCGATGATGGCATCGGTGTTCATCTTCTGCATCGACGGTGTCCAATTAGATGGCAGAAACCCAAGACCGACATACCCAGCACTGATCGGAGATGTTCCCTCCATTGCGATGTAGATGTAGGTCGAATCGGTGTTCCACCAAAGAGTGAAAGTATCACTGATAATCTTGGTCGATGTGTATTCACCCTCTGAAACGACGCCATCGGATTTCCAGGTGACACCACTGGAATTTGTGGTGCCGGATGGGGTTCCGTCGGTTCCTCCACAAGCTGTAAATAAACCCAGAAACAGTATTATACCCACTAAAGCAATAAGCGGGCTGATACCGAGGTGCTGGAGTTTTCGTTGCATTGGCTCTCCTCCAATTACTACGGGGTATTAATAATACGGGTGGGGAAAATCCCCACCCGTATTCTACAGAATAAACCGGTCCATTTAGTAGGTAGAATGCGTGACGCCGACAGTAGTGTCAAAACCAAGACTCGGTTGAGTTAGGTTCCACCAATTTTCCTTGTCCTCATGTGCGCCATAACCCCACCATTTGTCGGCACGCCACAGGAAGTCATTAAACATGGGGGTACTAGCCAGCGTTGCTTTAACATAGCTGTGAATACCGGCTGCTCCGGTATTGAAGGTACAAATGCCCATGCACTGGCCGCAGCCGCCGAAGGTAGCCTTCAAGCTCCAGCAGGAAACGCCATCGGTCCAGAACTGCTTCTTGCCCGGAACATGGGTATTATCTGCCTTGCCATAGATCTGGGGGATGTCCCATCTGGGCTCCTTATCATCAGGAATAGAGCCGGTCGGGCAGGCCTCGGAGCACTTGTGGCAGGTCTGGCAGAAGCGCCAGATACCCGCATCGATCGGCGGAGTCGGTGCTACCGGAATGTCCATAACCACAGAGAAGGCGCCAACGGTAGAACCATACTCCGGGGAGATGCAGACACCGTTGTTACGACCACCCTCAACGGTACCCGTTAAGGTGTTGGTGGCGATAGTCGGAATGGCGCCGCAAACAGGGGTGGTATAACCGTAGATTTGATAACCCAGGGTGCGGGCAAACTGCTGCAACCGCGGCTGGATTATGGACCATTGGCTGTACCGGATAGAGTTGCCTGCGCCGCCGATATTGGAGCTAGGCCAAGTGCGATACATTTCCTTGGACAACGGATGCAGGAAAGCCATATCGTATAGGGGAACACTAGCAGGCAGAACGAGTTTGTCCGTGCCTTCATAGCCGACGGCAACATCTTCGAAAATGTATTTCTTGTGTGAGGCAGCTTTGTCATATTCGCGGACCAGTTTATCCTTGTACTGCTGGGAAATCTCAGCGAAACCAACAGTAGCCATCCCGTAGAATCGAGCAGCCGCGCGCATCATCTTAGCGTTTTCTTCCGGCGTGCCCGACCACTTAGGAACTCCGAGCTGGGCTGGGGTTTTTGAGGTCTGCAAGCCCATGTAACTAATGGGGGCCTGGTATATTCCACTTGATAAGGCGGTATCACGAAGGTTCATACCAGGGGCATTTGCCTTCAATTTTTCGGCCGTATACGCCGTTGCTTGAGCAGATCTTTTCTTTTGTTCATCAGCGCCCATGAAGTAAGTCTGGCAAGAGGCATCCTGACCGGTCCACTTGCCGTCTGACCTTTTCATCTGGCTCCAATCCAGTTCAACCGTAGGATTTTCCAGTTCGCGGTCCTTGATCCACCACGCACGGTTCAACTTGCCTTCAGGCGAACTTATTACTTCATCCAGATCCTTGAAGGTCGGCGCTGTTAATGCAGCTGCACCTACTGCAGTCAAACCAAGCGCTTTCATAAAATCGCGACGACTCAGTGAGCTGTGAAATTGTGACATATTCTCATTCCTTTCCTATCATTTTTCTTGGTCTTCCCCAATGCCATCCGGTCTATCCCGAAGGCCATTTTCCTATCAGTCTCCCCCTTTCGGCGTAACGTCATATTACCTATTTGTGTCTTATTATAACGTATTATTCTACATAGAACATCCGCCAACATGCGTATTTTTAATTAGGATTTACTTACTTTTGCATTAAATAGGTTTAATACCATAAATTCTCTTTTTTCGATCAATTCCTTGAATGACCTCAATTTTTTCCTTGTCAATTTGCCACAAACGCTGGATTTTCATAGAATGGTGCGAGAATGGAGGAAAAATGCCTCAGACAACCGTCACAAGTTATTCCGATCCGATACTCGATCGCTGGGCCCGTTTTATGCGAACGAGGAACCTTTTATATAATATCTTCAGGCGCGATCTAGCCGAATTGGGTATCAAACCGGAACAACTCGGTATTTTGAACATCGTAAATATGGCCGAGGGACCGGTTACTCCTTCATTTATTTCACGTATCTATCGTCGAGAGCCGCACACGGTTTCCGTTAATTTAAAAAGGCTCGAAGCTAGAGGGTTAATTAAGTTGGTCAAGGACATGCAACGAAGAAACATGATCCGTGTAACGATTACCAAAGCGGGTGAAGATGTTTGGGAAAGAGGTATAAAGAAAACAGACAATGTCGGCCTCATTTTTGCTGAACTCTCTCCGGCTGAATCAGACCAACTGGATACCATCATAAACAAGCTGGCCGAAGCCTCCCTAAGAGTAGCAAAACGGCATAAATAGATGGACAAATACTTCACCTCCGTATCTTCTTTCGTCAGTTTTTAGTTCGCATTGTTTACCTGGCCTGTTATCAATTTCTAATCCGAACCAATCGTAAATCATAGCTACAAACGATTTACACCAATTGAAATCTGTGATATATTTTTCCGATGGTATTAATCCTTGGAACTCATTACTTAAACAAGTACCGCAATTCTCATTTTTTCCGCTAATAAGCATTTTTACGCAAAGGAGACCGCTATGCCCGTTGGAATGCTGATCGACACCACAAAGTGCATCCTGTGCCTGAGGTGCGAGAATGAATGCCACAATTTTTACGGCCTGAAAAACAAGCGTCTTGAGGGCAGCAGCGAGAAGCCTGAACTGGATGCTTATCACTATGTGGTGGTAAAGAGCTACGAAGTCCCGACGCCTAACGGAACCAAGGTCATCGGGGTCAGCAAACGCTGCCTGCATTGCTTCAGCCCGGCATGCGTTTCAGTTTGCCCGGTAGGCGCCCTTCACAAAACGCCCGAAGGCGCGGTGATCTGGGATGAAGGACGTTGCATCGGCTGCCGCTACTGCCAGAACGCCTGCCCGTTCGAAATCCCCAAGTTCGAATGGGATGTCGCCTGGCCGAAGATCCAGAAGTGCATTTTTTGCCTTGAGCGACGTATAAGAAACGGGCAGAACCCAGTATGCTCCGATGTCTGCCCGACCCAGGCTATCCGTTTCGGCGACAGGGCTGACCTTGTCGCGGAAGCGCATAAACGTATCGCCGAAAATCCGGATGTTTATTTCGATCACGTCTACGGTGAGACCGAAGTCGGCGGCACTTTCAAAATGTACATCGGCGCGGTTGACATGCGCGAACTGGGATTCCCCGAGACCGAGACCGAGATGTACCCCAATTTCACCCATGAATTCTTGAGCAAGATCCCAGTGGAAATCGCCTCCCTTGCTCTTGTACTGGGCGGGATATACACCTTCCGCTCGCGGCGCATGGCAGCCGCCGGCCAAGACAACTCCCATAACGAAAAGCGAGGTTAATCGTGACTGTCAAATTAACGCGCCGCCATTTCATCGAACTCTCCGCCGGATCGACCGCAGCGCTTGGCATGTCGCTGTTCAAGCATCCCGAATTTCACAAACTGTTCGCCCAAGCGCTTACCGAGGTGCCGGTCATCTGGTTCCAGGGATCCGGCTGCAACGGCTGCAGCGTATCGTTATTGAACACTTTCCCGATCACCATTCAGAACCTCCTCCTGTCCGAAGTAGTTAACGGAAAGCATGTCAGCCTGCGCTTCCACAACACGGTAATGGCCGCCCAGGGCGACCTGGCGATGAAGGCGCTGACCGACACCGAGGTCGCCGGGCCTTTTGCCCTGGTGGTCGAGGGCGGCATTCCGTTAAAAGACGACGGCTTCTATTGCGAGGTGGGCGAGAAAGGCGGTAAAGGCATTCCGATGACCGAGACCATCGCACGCCTCGGCCCCAAAGCAATAGCCACCATCGCTGTCGGCACCTGCGCCTCGTCCGGAGGCATTTCTTCGACACCGCCCAATATCGGAGAGGTGGTCGGCGTCCATGAGTTTTACAAACAGAAGGGCATCACCACTCCGGTTATCAACACTCCCGGTTGCCCCCCCCACCCCGATTGGTTCGTCGGCACCCTCGCCCAGGTCCTCATGAACGGACCCGAATCGGTCAAGGTCGATGGCGACCTGAGGCCGACGGCTTTCTACGGTGGAACCATTCACGACCAGTGCCCCAGACGAGGCAGCTTCACGGCCAAGCAGTTCGCCAAGAATTTTGGCGAACCCGACTGCCTGTACCTCCTGGGTTGCAAAGGGCCGATCACCCACGCCGACTGCAACGCCCGCCTGTGGAACAACAAGACCAACTGGTGTATCGGTTCCGGAGCGCCTTGCATCGGGTGCGCCGAGTTGAAATTCCCCGGCCACCTCGGACCGATTCACGAACCGATCGACCTGACCCAAACTATGGATAAGGCCGCTATCGGCATTGTCGGCGCCACTGCCGCGATCGTGGTCGGTGGAGCGATTGCCGCCGCTTCCGCTTCCGGCGACAAAAAATCCGAACATTAATCGAGGATTGAAAAGGATAAATAAATGGGAAACATAGTCATCGATCCCATCAGCCGAATCGAAGGGCACCTGAAGATTGACGTCGTCGTCGAAAACGGCGTGGTCAAGGACGCTCACTCTTCCGGGACGCTGTTCCGCGGTTTCGAGATGTTCATGAAGGGCCATAACCCGACCGATGCCCAGCATTACACCCAGCGCATCTGCGGCGTTTGCCCTGTATCTCACGGAGTGACTTCGGTGCTGAACCTGGACAGCGCTTTCGGCGTCGACGATAAGATTCCGGCCAACGGGCGGATCATCCGCAACCTTATCCAAGCCGGCAACACCATCCAGTCCCACATCCTCCACTTCTATCACCTGGCAGCGCTCGACTATGTCGACGTCACCGCCGCGGCCGGCTACACCGGAAACGACCCGGGGCTGATCAAAGTGGCGGATTTTATTAAACGGGCCGGCAGCGACACCGCAAAGCTCGGTCCTTTCTTCCCCCGTTACGAAGGCGATTACCGCCTGTCCAAGGCGATCAACCAGAAGGCCGTCGCCGATTATGTCACCGCCCTCGATATGCGGCGGTTGGCGCACGAGATGACTTCAATCTATTTTGGGCGCGTTCCCCACGGGCCGGGACTGGTGGTCGGCGGCGTCACCCAGGGACCGACCGCTGACAACATTGCCCTGTACCGCCAGAAACTGACTGTGCTGCGGGATTTCATCGATAACGTTTACATCCCCGACGTCATCGCCGTGGCTGAGGCCTATGCCGACCATTTCTCACAAGGTGCGGGCTGCGGCAACGTCCTGTCATACGGCGTGTTCGATCTTGATTCCACCGCCGACCTGACCAAGCGCAGGCGTTTCCAGCCCCAGGGTTCGGCGAACACCAAGCTGCAGTTGGCGGCGATGGATCCGAAGGCGATCACCGAAGACGTCAAATACAGCCGGTTCTCCAGCGTATCCGGGGCTTATCCCGGCAACGGGGATACCCAGGACAGCCCGGACAAGTCCGGCGCCTATTCCTGGCTGAAGGCGCCCCGGTATAAGGGCGGCGTCTATGAAGTAGGTCCGATGCCCCGCATGCTGGTGGCTTACCTCTCCGGCGACGCCACCGTCAAGGCGATGGTCGACTCGACACTAGCTCATTTCCAAGCTCCCCCATCCGTGCTCTTCAGCACGCTGGGGCGCCATGCCGCCCGCGCCCTTGAATGCAAGCTGGTCGCCGATGCCGCCGACGGTTGGCTGAACGAACTCAAGGTCGGTGAACCCTTCAATGTGCCTTTCGAAATCCCCGATCAGGCAGAAGGCATGGGCTTGTGGGAGGCACCCCGCGGCGCTCTTGGCCATTGGATCACGATCAAGGACAAGAAGATCGAACGCTACCAGTGCGTCGTACCGTCAACCTGGGACTGCTCACCGCGCGATGACAAGGACCAGCCCGGTCCCATTGAACAATCACTGATCGGCGCCAAGGTCAAGGACGAAGCCAACCCGTTCGAAGTCGTCCGCATTGTCCGCGCCTATGATCCGTGCCTGGCTTGCGCCGTGCACCTAGTCAGACCTAACGGCGATGTGATCGGCCAATACCGGGTAGCATAGTGTCTCTTATGCAATCTACTAAAAGTCTGGAGGCTTGATTTGAACAACAAGAACATACCTCTCTTTAGCTTCTGGGGCGTCGTCCAGATCCTGCTAGCGCTGGGGGCACTCGGCGTACTCACCGCCAAGATGATCTGGGGTCTGGGTGCCGTCACCAACCTCTCCGACAACTGGCCATGGGGCCTGTGGGTCGCCTTTGACGTCGGCATCTACATCGCCTCGGCGGCCGGCGGCTTCGTCCTGGCGGCGCTGGTCTACATCTTCAAGATCGAGGCTTTCCGTCCCCTGGTCAAGCCGGCCATCCTGATCGCCGCCCTGGGCTACACCATCGGCGCTCTTGGTATTGCCGTCGACCTCGGCCGCAGCCCGCTCATTGTTCACCCCCTGTGGATGTGGCAGCCTGGCTCCATCATGTTCGAAGTGGCCTGGTGCGTCATGATGTACTTGACCGTCCTGTATCTCGAATTTTCACCCAATATCCTCGCCCGCTTCGGACTTGAGAGATCTGAAAAGGTGCATCATGCCCTGGCGGTACCGCTGGTCACCTTCGGCATCCTCTTGTCCTTCCTGCACCAATCGTCTTTGGGCGCCCTGTTCCTGATCACCCCGGACCAGCAGCCGCTGTGGCACCTGCCGCTCATGGGATATCTCTTCGTCATCTCCGCCATGTCGCTGGGTCTTTCGGTGCTGACTATCTTCACCATCGTCACCGCCAAGTCCTGGAAGCTGACTTTGAGGATAGACGTGCTGTCCAAGGTCATGTCCATCGCCGCCTGGATATTGGTCTTCTACCTTGGCCTCAGGTTCTATGATACCGCCCAGTCGGGCCACTTCTCGGCCTTCAAGTTCGATAGCTTCGGCTGGCTATACATCGCCGAAGTCGGCGTGGGCATGATCCTGCCGGTCATCCTCATCGCCATGAAGAAGGTCAGGGAGTCCAGAGCCGGACTGCTGTGGGCATCATCCCTCATCTTCTTCGGCATGCTTCTAAACCGCATCAATACCCTGGTGCTGTCTCATGCACCCGCCCGTACCGGCAGCTACTTCCCGACGGTGTGGGAGTTCATCTTCACCCTGGGTCTTATCGCCGGTGCCATCTACGTCTTCCGGCTGGCGGCCAAGTATCTGCCGCTCTTCTCCGACAACAAGGCCGGCTTGCCCGAGACTGTGGCCAAGAACAACCCGGTGGTCGTACCGGCTTAACCTCGCCCTCCTATCCCTCTACCAGTCGCGGGAGAGGGAAGCTGAAGGGAGTGCAGTTTAAGGGGAGCGGTTCGCAAGAACCGCTCCCCTTTTTCGTGCCGGTAAGATTCGTTTTCGTTTTTTCTGCTGAAAAGTTTTATAGAGAAATGAATCATCCATTTTTAGCTTTAGCTCAATCGTGGGATTCGTTTCCAAAAACGAAGGAAAACCAATCTGCCACAAATCCGGATTTCGAATATCGAAATACGAAATGCCGATTCGTCCCTCGTGCCATATCCCCATCCGGTGAAGAATGCAAAAACGATTGAAACGACTCGTTGATGCTTGGCGCTAAAACGAATGAAACGAATCCTGCCCTCAGTGTGCGTTCGCCTCAAGAATCGCGGGAGACGGTTGTTTGTACAGGTGTTCTGATATTCACGGGTGATATTATAGCACCGGCGTTCTCGTGAGTGTCAAGCGTCTCGTGTCGTTTTTGGTGCCATTTTCAAAAAATATTTTAAGCCAGAAATTCAGCTTCCTGTCTTAAGTTGTTGGATATGCTGAACTGACGAGGACTGGACACCCCTCCAGTTACAACCACCATACAATCCGTCAGATTGTTCTAATAACGCTTTTGGAGATTTTACTTCATCCATCCAATAAGATGACGAAAAAAGGTTTACCTTGATCCTTCCAATACGAAGCGCTGGATCGAAAAATTTCCTTAATAACCTCAAAGTCCTCAGGCATTTTGTTCTTAAGGGATTGAAAGTGAGTAATTAGAATGACGTAGCCCTTGGCAGGTTTCCACGAAAGATCAGTAAGGCTGTCTTTGAGGGCGTCCCAGTTATGTCCGAAGTAGACTGGGAAATGAAATACTTTGGCAACCCGCCTTAGAAAACCCAGTTTCGTGCTGATTCGATCAAAACTAAGGGACGTCATTTCGAAACCATACTTTTCGGTTGCCTGTCGAATCTCTGACTTCCCATATTTGGTATCCGCCGAGTATAGGCCCGAGTTTGTTGTTGAACTGAATAACACATTAAAGTCTATCACGTTCATCTCACAATCAACCTGAAACTAGCATAATGGTCGTCTGTATAATAAGATTCTCCGTTGGCGCCGATCACAATCCTTCGCGGTCCTCGGTCACTCGATCCCGGAGTAATGACTGTGTACTCATGGTAATAGCCTGATCCCTTTTTGGGAAGTAGCATTTCGAAATTATTGAACACGGAACCGTCTTGCGGGAAGGGGAAGGGTCCCCGGATGTCAATCAGATGCAGGGTAGTTTTGGCTTCGGTAGGCAGATCGGAATATCTGATAGTCCTGTAACTAGTTTCTCCGTTCGTCGAACCTGAAGGAACTAATGCGCATCCTACTAAGGAAATTACACCCGAAAGAAGAACAATCAACGTAATAGAAATTATCCGAGTTCTCGGGGTAGAAAGAATAGAAACCAGATGATCCATCGTTTATTCGACCGTGACGCTCTTAGCTAAGTTTCTCGGGAAATCAATCGGGCAATCACGGAATTTGGCCGCGAAATAAGCTAATAATTGCAGAGCAACGGTATTAATTATTGGCGATAGGAGAGTATGCGTGACTGGGATTCGGATCGTGAAATCGACCAGTCCTGGAATTTCAGTATCGGTCTCCTGTACCAAAGCAATCACAGGCGCTTTGCGAGACTTTATTTCTTTTATATTGGTAACCATTGCATCATAACAGGCGTCCCGATTAACTATGGCGACCACAGGGGTATCTTGTTGCAGCAGAGAGAACGGACCGTGTTTCAGTTCACCCGCGGCATAACCCTCGGCATGGATATAACTGATCTCTTTAAGCTTCAGAGCCCCCTCGAGGGCGACCGGATAATTGATGCCTCGACCAATAAAAAAGACATTTGAGAACCGCGTTAAATAGCGCGAACAGGCTTTTATCTGATCTTGATTGTCAATTACACTTTGCACTAAGTCCGGAAGTTGGCTCAACCGGACTATCAGTTGCTCGCGCAAGTTCTCTTCCGTGTCCTGTTGCAGCAAAGCAAGTCGATAAAGTTCCATAAGTTGGGCGATGAAGGTTTTAGTGGCAGCCACACCGAATTCTGGGCCAGCATGGGTGTAGGTGACCTTGTCGGCCAATTGAGTAACAGAACTGCCTTTGACATTAGTGATGGCCAAGGTGGCGCAGCCCGCTTGTTTTAATCTACTGAGCGACGTCAAAACGTCAGCGGTCTCCCCAGATTGGGTGATAGCGATGACATTGGCGACAGGAATAGTGCGTTCACGGTGGTTGACCTCTGATGCCAACTCCACCCGAACAGGTATGTCCAACAATTCTTCGATAACATATTTTCCAATTAAACCTGCATGGTAGGACGTGCCACAGGCGAAAATCAAAAGTCCTTTACCCTTTTTATATCGCATAAACTCAGCGTCGATTACCGGAGCAGTTCGGTGGAAAAAACCCTCAAGAGCCTGGTTGATTATCCTAGGTTGTTCGTATATCTCTTTAAGCATGAAATGTTCAAATTCATTCTTCTCAACCTGATCGGCAGACCAATCAATTGGAACGATAGCCCTGGTTGTCTCTTTGCCATTTTTCAAAATTTTCAAGCTATTTTGGTCGGCAACACCGATTTCACCGTCTTCAAGGTAAATCACCTTGTTAGTGTGTTCTAGAAGAGGTGGGATGTCAGACGCAACTAAGATCTCACTCTCTCCGATGCCGATGACCAGGGGGCTCTGCTGGCGGGCAAATACCAGCTTATGTTCGCCTTCAGCGATCGCGACAATCGCATAGGAGCCCTTTAACTGGACAATGGTTTCCGCCAATGCCTGTTCGAGGTTTCCTGTGTAATGCTTTTCTATCAGATGAGGGATGACCTCAGTATCGGTCTCCGAAAGAAATACGTGGCCTTCGGCAATCAGCTTCTCCTTCAATGGTCGATAGTTTGAAACGACGCCGTTATGGACCAGAGCAATTTTGCCGCCGCAATCAAGATGGGGATGAGCGTTGACTTTCGAAGGTTCTCCGTGGGTGGCCCAGCGGGTATGCCCGATTCCGACGGTACCCACAAACCTGGGAGATGAATTTCTTAGATTGCCGACCCGGCAAGCACCCTTATAAACGTTAATTACATCATCTAGTACTGCAATACCCGATGAGTCATAACCCCGGTATTCCAGCTGTTCCATTGCCCTCAGCAGTACAAACTGAGCGGATTTGTTCCCAATGTAACCAACGATGCCACACATATCAGTTCCTTTAAAAAGATTGTGCTAAAAATAAAATAACCGACATGATCCTTCTAATGTCGGTTTCACTATTGGCTCCCCACCACCCAAGTGACCAGATAAAGGTGGCAGTTCACAGCCTCATCTATTTATTCTTTTATACTTAGTAACTCAAATTATCCATTTTTGTCAGGATGATTGACAATACTACCTTAGTATGATTACTTTTGTTCATAAGTAGGAATATAGTGCTAATTATTATTAATGATAATAACAATATTCTGCAGTTTTGCTTTAGACGGCAATCTAACCATCTTCAATATAAACTTAGATATTGTCGAGCGGCTTCCACGGGTCGTCAATTTACGGAGTACCATTCGCACAGAACGAAATTTTAAAAATTTAAGGAGGGCATCTCTTTGATGGATGCCCTCCGGCTAACCGACGACTGTACGATAGGAGTTAGTTCTTGTCTTCTCTCTGAGCTTTGCCGGTTCTCCTTTTCACCAGATTGTTGTATCTTTCTGGCGCAAGGGCTTTTCCTTCCACCTTGGGGTCTTGATTCTTTTTGTGGTTAGTATCTACAGATGCATTTCTAACAATTCTTGGGATCAATATTCCACGACACGCGGCAATTCTTTGGCTTGCTTAACCCAATCAGCTACCGAGGTAGCGTGGGGTAAACGGCGTATCAATTGTTCTCTTTGTTCGCGTCAACCAGTTTTGCCAAGAGATTTTCAGGTTTCCGTTGGCCTAGTTTTTTAACCATATCGACGCCTGCAGCTTCAAGTAGGTCACTAACCTCTTCGCCAACACCTTTAAATTACGAATCCTTCACCACTCGCTTAGGAAACTATTTATTTTTCAATTGTCTCCAACCGAATAATAATAGTAATGCTCCGCCCGTTGCTAACAATAGGGTGGTTAGATTAAATCCAGTGACTGAACCTATTCCCAACAAATTTCCGATAAAGCCACCAATCAAACCACCAGCGATACCGATGAGTATAGTTACTATAATATTCCCTGGATCCTTGCCAGGCATGATTAATTTGGCTAAAGCACCTGCTACAAGACCTACAAAAATCCAAGATAGAATCCCCATTTATTTCTCCTACAAAAAAATACTTGTCGAATTGCTTGAAACAACTTCGAGGTGCACCAATAGCCTAGAGTAATCCAACGTGCTGAGGCTTGAGGGTGGGGAATAAAACACTTCCGTCCTAAGGGGTAGCCGAATAAGCTACCCCTTAGGACGGAATGATTACTCGGAGTCTTTCTTAGCTTTACCTTTGGCTTTGCCAATAGCCTTCTCTCCGGCTTGCTTAATTTGACCGGGTGCGGAGGACTTTCCTTTTGCTTTCCCTCGCGGGTCTTTTTCCTGCTTGGCCATTTCTTATTTGACTCCTATACGCGGATTTAATCAATACTCCACGACACGCGGCAATTCCTTGGCCTGCTTGACCCAATCAGCTACCGAGGTAGCATAGGGCAAGCGGCGTACTAACTGTTTCTCTTTGTTCACCTCAACCAGTTTTGCCAAGAGATTTTCAGGTTTTCGTTGGGCCAATTCTTTAACCGTGTCGACGCCAGCAGCTTCAAGTAGATCGCTGAATTCCTCACCTACTCCTTTTATCCTAAACAGGTCAGCCCGATTGACCCATTCCAGAATTAAGGCATCACTGATTTGGGTCTTTTCTGCTAGCTCTTTTCTACCCTTCGCAGAGGCCCCGGAAGTTAACAATTTCTCGACTGTGTTAATTCCAATTGCCTTCAACTTTTCCGCAAATTTTGGACCGATTCCCTCGATTTCTACAATGCTTGACATGTTTTCTCCTTCTCGTTATTTCCTAGCTAGGTATTCTAGCGTAGTTCCGAGGTGCAATTGGGACATCTTTTAGCCTTGACCGAAATAGTCGTAGCACAGTAAGGGCAGTCCTTGGTGGTCGCGGCAGCGGGAGTAGCGGCGGCAGCCTTCTTGGCGGCCTCTTTGGCGGCTATCATGTTGAGCGGCTTGACCACCACGAAGAAGATAGCCGCGGCGACGATTATAAAGCTGATAAGGACGTTGATAAATAGACCGAAATTCATGGTGACGGCGCCCGCAGCCTGGGCGGCGGCCAGTGAATCATACGGCCCGGAGGTAGCGCCTTCCTTGAGGATGGCATACATATTGGTGAAGTCGACTCCACCGAGGAGCATACCAATCGGCGGCATCAAAATGTCCGTGACGAAGGAGTTGATGACGGCGCCGAAGGCTGCGCCGATGACAATGCCGACTGCCAGGTCGACGACATTGCCACGCATGATGAACGTCTTGAATTCTTTGAGCATTTACCCTCCTTTTTTCCCGTCTTATGTATTTTGTATAACCTTACTCCTGAAATCACGACATAGCAAGAGATAATTGCTGGTCAGGAGCACCGTCTTTAAATTCATGAATAAACTATGTATGAATTCTGCCCTAAAGTACAACCATGATTAGTCCTTTAGGACGGTGTTTTTCACTTTATAAAGAGTATGATTGTGTTGAATGGTGCTCTAGAATACAAAAGGAGGAGACATGGATCTTAAAAAAATCGCCGACAAAGGGAAGGAAATGGCTGCACAGGGCAAACAAGCCGCTGGCAAAGTAATGAATAAGGTGGATGTGACTTGCGACGCCTGCGGTAAATTGATGAAACCAGGCGGCATAGTAAAGAAAACAATCGGAGACAAAGATTACCAATTCTGTAGCAACGCCTGTGTGGCCACGTTTAAACCAGGGCAGAAAACAAAGTAAAGAATTTCCTCTCGATAAGTCAATCGGTTAAGCGCAATTTGTGTGCGAAGGGTTTGTTTTTGTCCAAATCAATAGGACGTTTATTCACTGAATAGTCGCATAAGGAGATTTGGAATGAACTGGCTAGCTTTCCTGATCGGCGCCCTATTCCTTGGTTTTCTTCTTTATCTGTTAATCAACTACATCTTGGACCCAAACCGCAAAAGTTCTAAAGCTGCCATCCAGGAAAAACTTGAACTGGCTAACAAAGAGAATTTTTCACTGAAAACCCAAGTATCAGGAAATCAGGGTTTACAAGCCCGCCTGGAAGCTGCGAACAGCGAGACCGAGGCACTGAAAACGCAACTTGGGAACATGAAAGCCTTAAGTGCTCGCCTGGACGGCGCCAACGGCCAGATATCAGAACTACAGGCGCAATTGGCCGGGATGAAAGACCTTCAGGCGCGCTTAGATGGCGCCAATGTCGAATTGGATTCTCTAAGGGCACAATTGAGCACGGCGAAGGACCTGAAAATGCGCCTCGATGGTGCCAATGGCCAGATATCCGGGCTGCAATCGCAATTGGCCGGGATGAAAGACCTTCAGGCACGCTTAGATGGCGCCAATGTCGAATTGGATTCTCTAAGGGCACAATTGAGCACGGCGAAGGACCTGGAAATGCGCCTCGATGGCGCCAATGGCCAGATATCCGGGCTGCAATCGCAATTGGCCGGGATGAAAGACCTTCAGGCACGCTTAGATGGCGCCAATGTCGAATTGGATTCTCTAAGGGCACAATTGAGCACGGCGAAGGATCTGAAAATGCGCCTCGATGGCGCCAATGTCGAAATGGAGTCGCTGAGGGCACAGGTCGGGAGCATGAAAGGGATAAAGGCTGATCTCGATACTTGTCAAACCAAGACAGCACAACAAAACGTCGAAATCGAACGCCTACACAAAGAATTAGCAGCTTTCAAGCCCGATGACCTGACGATCATCGAAGGGATTGGATTGAAGATCGGCGAGCTCCTGAACCAGAACGGCATCCATACCTTTGCCCAACTAGCTACGACAAGCGTGCAACGTCTGCAAACCATCCTCAACACGGGTGGGACTCGCTTCGCTATTGCCGATCCGGGAACATGGCCGGAGCAGGCAAAGCTTGCCCGGGATGGTAAATGGGACGCTTTTAAAACCCTTACCGACAACCTTAAGGGCGGGCGTCGCACTGAATAAGCTGGGTGACATCCAACTATAAACAAATAAATAAACGAAACCGAATTGAGAAAGACAAGCGTTCGGTTGAAAAAATCTGATCGGGCGCTTGTCCTCAGGTCAAGAGGCTTCATGAGAGGATAAAATGGAACTCTTGGATCAGTTGACAACCAAACTCGGAGTAAGTGAGTCTCAGGCTAAAGGTGGGGTGGGTTTACTTTTCAAACAAGCTAAGGAACGTCTGACGGCATCGGATTTTTCGAAAGTCTCGGCGAGCGTACCCGGTGTGGACAGTCTAATAAAAGCGGCACCTTCGTCTACTAGTAATTCGGGCGTTTTCGGCAAGATATTTTCTGCTTTTAGCGGAAACAAAGGCGGTGTCTTAGAGCTTGCAGGGGGGTTCTCAAAACTAGGTTTAAATAGCAGTATGATAAGTAAGTTTATTCCAATTATTCTGGCTTTCGTCCAGAGCAAGGGCGGCGATGGAGTAAAAGGTCTTCTGGAAAAAGCCTTGAAATAGATACAACTTGGGAGTTGAAAGGATTTAACAAGCATAAATGGATAGAACTTTCCGGGTGCCAACAAAATTCCCCTTAAGTGAGGAACAATGCATCACAATAGGGGGGCATTGCTATATCAGATCAAACATGGTTTCCCAAACCATGCCACCGATCTATCACCGCCATTGCAAGCACTGCGGTCATACACAACATGGTCGGGCACAAGAAAACATCTCCTGGAGCGATACAGAAAGGGTTTGAAATAATCGGCTATCAGAGCGTGGCAACTCCAATCCCGTGGGCATTTGTGTCGTTAGTGAGGAAATAGATGGTCTTTGATCGATTCCTGAGGATCTTGACACAGCGGTCGATAAAACCCCAGCCTACGCCAACTCGGCAAACACCAACCAGGATTCCTCAAGCGATGAGGTCGGGAAACTTAATCATCACCCACCCCGAAGAAGCAATGAACCCTTCTGCAACACTCGCAAACACCAATCTGGCTGAAATAATAAACAAATGGCTGGCAGATTGGGATGTACCGGCTCAACATTGGGAATACTGGAAAACGGCGATTGATATTCAGGTATATGAAACCTATCCCGCTTTTCTCACGACATCAGGAATGAGCCAGAATACACCAGCTGGTGCCTGGGATGCAGACGGTAAACGGCATCTAGCAGTGAAGCCCCAGTGGTTAAATCCCGGCGTCATCGCGCATGAGCAGGCACATAACAGCTACGCCTTACTCCCACCGGCTCAAAAGGTAGCATTTTCAAGCGCCTATTCACTTCTTAAACACACCGATCCACTCATCAGACTCCTATATTCAAAAAATCAATACGGACTAACCAATGATGTTGAAGGACATGCCGAGGTCTACCGCTATTTAGGAAATCAGATGCCGGTCGAGCTTAAAATGTATTATCCATTATTATTTTGATCCAAAAAGATCCCTTGTTGAAGGTTTGATCAGGAAAATAAATTAAGAGGTTAAGAATGTCAATTTCAAGAATCACCGAGGTAAAATCAGCCTCTCCAATTAGCTTTGACGATGCAATTAGACAGGGCGTCGCCCGCGCCGAAAAAACTCTTAAGAATATTAAATCAGCCTGGATCGCTAATCAGGAAGTATTAGTGAATGAAAACGGTGATATCTCGGAATATCGGGTTCACATGAAGATTACATTTCTATTAGAAGAATAAACAGATTAAGTCGTACGAAGCTGACATTTAGATATCGTGAAGAGGATATAGAGCCACTATAGGTTCGCCATGAAAACAAAGGACCGAAGAAAGAGTCAGAATATCGAAGACCGTAGGGGTGCTCCGCGAGGAATTGTTGGAGGTGGCATCGGGGCGCTCGTAATTCTGGTTTTAGCGGCTTTACTTAATGGTGGGGATCTGACAGGGGTACTTGATATCTTCACAGGGCAACAGGAAAATGCCCCATACACAGAAACACCTGCAGAAAAAGAACTCTCAGAATTTGTATCGGTTGTTCTTGCTGAGACGGAGGACACCTGGACTACTCTGTTCAGGGAACAAAACCAGGTTTATAGTTACCCCTTCTTAGTGTTATATACCGGGAGCGTTCAGTCTGCCTGTGGTGTATCAGGTGCATCGACAGGACCTTTTTATTGCCCGGGTGACAAGAAGGTATACATAGACCTAAGCTTTTTCAATGAATTGAAATTAAAATTTCAAGCTCCCGGGGATTTTGCTATTGCTTACGTCATTGCTCATGAGGTTGGGCATCACGTCCAGACACTTCTAGGCATTACCCAACAAATGGATGCCTTGCGAGGAAAATTGTCGGAGAAGGAATACAATAAATACTCAATTCGTTTTGAATTGCAGGCTGATTATTTTGCCGGAGTCTGGGCTCATTATGCCAACAGGATGAACCTTTTAGAACCGGGCGATGTAGACGAAGCCCTTAATGCTGCTGCCGCTGTAGGCGACGATAGGATTCAACAAAATACCCAAGGGTATACAATACCTGATAGTTTCACACATGGGACATCAGCCCAGAGACAGGGTTGGTTTTACAAGGGGTATGTCTACGGTACGATCAAAGACGGCGACACTTTTACGCTTTCGGATCCTTAAATATCAGCCAAGAGAATTTCCTGCTGATTACGAAAAACAGACAGATCGCGACCAACATTTTCCGTTTTTACGTCCCCAACGCATTTAGATAAACTTCGGAAATCGCGACTTGAGAATCTATAAACTTAAAAGGAGAGCCCTTTCGGGCTCTCCTTTTACCAGCGCTTCAGAGAAATCTTTTAGAGATTGACCACCTTAATGTCGTTTGTACTCGGATCGATGATATGGACACCGCAGGCGATACAAGGATCGAAGGAGCGAATGATGCGGACGATGTTGATCGGATTGTCGATGTCCGGCACCGGCGCACCGATAAGGGCTTGCTCGTACGGACCGCGAACCCCTTTTTCATCTCGGGGTCCGGCATTCCAAGTGGACGGAACGACCATCTGATAATTCTTGATCTTCCAATTATCCACCGATACCCAATGACCGAGGGCGCCGCGGGGGGCGTCCCAGACGCCGAAACCCTGGGCGGTCTTGGGCACTGCCTTCTCGTTCATGCCGACAATCGGACCCGCTGTCCTGAGAGAAATCAACTGATCAATCCAGGCGATACCGGCGTCCACAATCTGCTTGGTAATCAAGGCACGGCACAGATGACGGGCGACGACGCCCTCGCGACCGCCTGCCTTGAAGAAATCAATCAGTACCGGGAACTTATTGACCAAACCGCGCGCCAGGGGACCGACTTCCATGGTCTGCGAGTTGTAGCGGGGAGACTTGAAGAAGGAGTAGGCGCCCGCCTTGTTGACGTTGAATTCGGTGACGCCGGCGGACGGATGGAGCGCCGTGGTCCCGGAGGGGTAATTGTACCAGGAATTGGTCACCGATTCGGTGATCTTACTGTAGTCAACCGCTCCCACGGTCAAGCCGGCCACATCGGTTATGCTGCCGGGAGCGCCGGTAGAAGTGATGACGCCGCCCTTGAACATCGGATTGGAACCGCCAAACGAGGTATCCGAAGGAGTTGCCGAGGGATTCTGAGGCAGCATCGGATAAGCAAGGTAATTGCCGGCGGTAGCGCCGAGGGCTATCTTAGCCAACGGGAAGAGAGGACCGGTTCCGACAGCCAGGACATCCGGCAGGTAATAGTTGTCAACGAATGCTTTCTGCTCCATCCACAGTTCACGGAAAGCCAGCAGCTGTTCGCGCGAAGGAGTAGCGACGCACCCGCCCACGGTGATGGTATTGGGATGGGGCTGGATGCCGGTGATGTAAGCCAGCATTTTCTGCGATTTGGCTTTCATTTCCAGGGACTTGATGTAATGGGAAACAAGGGTAGTAACGGTGTCCGGATCATTCAGAGAGAAGGCGTCCGGAGTGTAGCGGGGTACAAATGGGGAGGCATCGCCCCGGGTGACCAAGCCGACGATCTTGTCCCTTATCGCCAGAAGCCCGGCATCGGATCCCTTGTAGTTGGCGACAGCCAGGATATCAAGGTAGTCCAGGGCGGACAGATTGTAAAAATGGACATAGTGGTCGTGGACATAATATCCGGCGCAAAAGAGGTTCCTGAGCAGCCGGCCGGCTTCGGTGAGTTCGATGCCAAAGGCGTTCTCCATGGCCTGAGCGGAGGCGATGGCGTGAACACCTTCGCAGACGCCGCAAACGCGGCTGGTGACGTAGGGAGCGTCCCAGGGATCCCGGCCTTGGAGCAGTATCTCAAAGCCGCGGGCCATGGTCCCGGCAGACCAAGCATCGGTAACAACTCCGTTGTTGACCTCTACTTCAATCCGGAGGTGACCTTCAATTCGCGTCATCGGATCGACGACAACTCGGGTCATTTCATCTATCCTCTTTCTTAACCTATTTCCAGATTCCCTTTAGCTTGATTGAATGTCACACACCGAAGTTGAAATCATGGGCCAGGAGCATGTTACCTTTTTCGAAGAATTCGGGCTGCGAGCAAGCGACGCAAGGGAAGCTACTCTGAATGCAATAGCTGGCGCGGTTGTTCCACAAGCGCTCCCAGCAGTCCTGGAAGGCGATAGGGCCCTTACAACCCTTGAGAATCAGGCAGTAGCCCTGCTGCTTCGGGTCGTTGAAATTGGTGACAAAGCGTCGGGCTTCAAACTGGCCACGGCGAGCACAGTTGTCATGCTGCAGCTTACCATAGAAGGCCAACGGCCGATGGAAGGAATCAAGGTCGGGAGCCTTGCCAAAAGTTAAATAGTAAACCAGAGTTGCTACCAGGCGCTCATTGTGAACGGGGCAGGTCGGAAGGTTGATGACCGGGGTCTTGATATCGGCGAAGGTGTTGTGAGGTGTGGTGCCGTTGTAGAGAATACCGACGCCCCCGGTGGGCCCGAAGCGGGGGATGCCGCCAAACGACGAGCAGACTCCGGCGGCGACAATCACCGCGGCGTTCTTGGCGGCGGCTTTGAACTGGTCGACAAAGGTCTGACCGCCGATGGTGCAATACTTGCCGTTCTCCGCCAGCGGGATGGCGCCGTCGACGACCAGAACGTATCCGCCCTTGGCGATGGTCTGGGCCAGGGCGTCTTCTGCCTGGTAACCCGAACCGGCCATCACGGTCTCGTTGTACCGCAGCGAGATGGTGTCGAGGAGCAGGTCAACGGCGGTCGGCTCCAGGTTGTTGACGAACGATTCCACGCAACCGGTGCAGCTCTGGCCGTTAAGCCAGATGACCGCCGGCTTGGCGGCTTGTTCTTCAAGGGCGTTCACGATCGTGGGGGTCAAGGCTTGGCTCAGGCCGAAATAGGTTACGGTCATCCCGGCGATCTTGACGAAATCCCGGCGGTTAAGTTCCTGTTTGGTCAGGATTGAAAGATCCATTTTTGCTCCTTCAGCGGGCTGTCGCTCCGCGCTATTTTTACGTTCAGGACCTGTCCGTACTAGGGCACCGTCTTCAGGTAATGAGCCAGGATATCCTGGCGGTCCTTGCTCAGGTTGGATCCGGTAAAGTGAGCCGAGATGAAGGTGCTTAATTGAGCTTCGGTATTAAAATTGGTCAGTTGAACCGCGGTGATATTCGGACCGCCCAAACCGCCGGTGCGACTGGAACCGTGGCACAAGGCGCAATTGCTGGAGTACAAGACTATCGGATCGGTGCTGAAGGCGGGGCTGGTGGACGTAGCCGGCTTGGACTTGATCTTAAGGTAATCAGCGAGGATGTCCCGCAGCGGCTGGGTCATTCCGGGCGCCGGATGAACGCCGAGGAAAGTGCTTAAGAAAGCGGCGCTGAAATTGCTGGTGTCGGTGATGTCCGGGCCGGCCGCTCCGCCCTGCAGGTTTATGCCATGGCAAACGGAGCACTTGCTGACGTAGAGAAGGTCGGCATCAACGCCGGCGACGGTGGGCAGTAAGGCGGTCGAAACCGGGGTGGTGGTGGGCGGCGGCGAGGTGGTCTCAGTCGTTGGATTATTGGAAGTACAGGCGCTCAGAATGGGTATTAACAACACTACCAGGGCGAGGATGAGGCTGGGGACGCCGTGTCTTTTCATCATTCAACTCTCCTGTCTAATATCGCCGCTTGTTTAGTTCCTCAGCATATTCAATTTTAGTTCTTCGGCGGGTTTATTTCGCTCCGGCCGAAAACAACTTTTCAAACTTGGCGGATTGTAACACCGCGGTATTAATACTGTCAAAGGCGACTTACGCTAGTTGGATAAGATGTCCAATTCCCAATCTTAACCGAAACCACGACATCATAATTTTACAACCCTTTTATTTGATATCAAAAAAGAAATCAACATATTCACGATTAATCCATACAACTGCCAAAATATTTTTTGATTTCATGGGCAAAAGAGGTGAAAGCTGAGGATGACTTCCAGTCCGGCTTATCCCTATTGAATCGGATTGCATTTTAGCCTGAGCGTCCAGTCGTAGAGGGCATTTAGCAGTTGTTTGACGAGATCACGGGCTTTTTGATCGATCAAATTGCCATCCGAATCGAAAGCCTGCGCGGCCAGGGGCACCATTACTTCCGGCTTGTTTACCGGATGCATCTCCAGGAACACCATCATCTGCCTGAGATGATACTGCGCCCTGGCTCCGCCAAGCGAACTTGTCGAGGCGCTCATGATCGCCGCCGGCTTATCTTTGAAGGAATTATCGCCGTGAGGGCGCGATGCCCAGTCGATGGCATTTTTCATGACTCCGGGAACGGAGTAGTTGGCTTCAGGAGTAACGAACAGTATCGCGTCAGCGGCATCGATGAGCGACTTGAATTCCCGGACTACACCGGGCAGGCTGTGTTCCTGGTCCTGGTTGAAAGGGGGGATCGGGGCAAGATCGAATACCTGAAGATCGATGCCGGGAGGCGCCAGTTCAACAGCCGTCTTCAGGAGCATTCTGTTGAACGAACCTTGGCGAAGGCTGCCGGCGAAACCGAGCACCTTGATCTTGGTCTGCATCGAAATTGATTATAGTGCGGCGTGCGGCAAACTCAAATTGAGAATCTAAAGGCGTTCGCCGGGATAACGAGAAGAGTCGAAAGGGGCAGGGCGGGTTAAAAATCCGCCCCTACATGGGACGAAATCGAAGAAGCTGAGTACTTGATGATCTCGGCGAAGTTCTGGATGCGGGTGCGGTTATTGCTCTCCATGATGCCATCGTAGGTCAGGGTGATCCACGGTTTGTGCAGAGTCAAAGCCAGCTTTTCCGACATGGCGGCTACGATACCCCCCGGCATGCAGCCGTGGGGCATGACCGAGATCACGCCGGCAAAATCCCGGCTCTCCAGCCACTCCAGCCCCGACCCTATCGAAAGCACCGCTTCGCTGCCGCACCGAGGCGACAGGTGACGTCCCGATTTATTCAGAACTTCCTCGATCGGACCCTCCTTCAAACCGCCCACGATATGTTCGATCAGGCCGATGCTCTTCCGGTAGTCGTTGTCCAAAACGTGGCGCCTGAGGTAGCTTTTAAGGAGCTTGCCGTACCGCCGGAACCTTAGGTTATCCTCGTGGGCGCGGTGGAAAATGTACCTCAACCATTCGGCAGTGGGCGAAACAGTAACTTCAAGCCCGGCGGCCTCGCAGCAGAGGACCAGGTCGTTGTTGGCAAAGCGGTTAGCCCGAAGATAGATCTCTCCATTGATTCCGACCAGGGGGCGGCGGGGCAGGGTTGGATCCATAATGTTATTAAAATCACGCGCCGCACCGGACAGCAACCCGTTCAGATTCTCCCTGCGACGGGCGCTTTCCCGGAATTTCGATAAATACGACTCGAACAGCGCGTCGGCCAGTCCGGCCTGTTTTTCATACGGTCTGGCACGCCACAACAGTTTTTCCAGGGCATCCGAGGCGAAAATGGCATCCGCAGCGCGCCGAGGGAAATCGGGACCGAGATTCATATCCTCGTAAGCCTTGTTGGAAGTGGTCGATCTGATCTCGATGTCGTAACCGGCTTGTTTCAGCGCGACACCTTGTTCCAGGGCATATTTCCCCAAACGGCAGGGACCGTAGGCGCTGGCCATGATAAACTCGGACGAGGTCACGACTCCCCGGTTATCCTGGCAGAACCTCAGGAAGTCTCCCAGGGTAGCCCGATAAGGCAAACATTCGGTTCCGGCGGTGACGCGGTTGGACAACTGGAGACTGCGGGCATCGGTTTCCGGCAATACCTCCACTTTCGGGCCGCTGGATTCGACCACCCCCGCCAGGACCTTGATGAATGGCGCCATCAGCGGTATGACGAACGTCTTGTGATTGACCATTATTGGCAAAGTCTGTCTTCGAAACTCAATTGGCACCATTTCATGCTGCTGCGGCGTCCGCGAATACCCGTTAATAGTATCGACGAAAGCCTCAAGCCTGGTGATGACGCCGGCTTCGGCTGCATGTTCGTCGATCTCCAACTGTCCCAGGGGTTTGCCGCCCATGATATCTTCCAGCATCGGCAGGATAAATGAGTTCGGGCCGCAGCCAAAATTGGTGATCATCAGGCCGTAGAGACCAGGCTCCTGAAAGATAATGACCGAAGCGGCGATGAATTTGCTCTCATACGACCAGTACGGCCGGTCGGAGTATTTACTGATATCGACCGAATCGAGGGGCAAATAGTCCATGGGGATGGGCTCGACGCCGAGTTGAGCCAGGGCATCAGCTATTCCCAAGTTAGCCCCTGGGTCCCCCGCCATATAGGACCGGGAGATGATGACAACCCCGGTTTTACCGCCGGATTTCAATTTCGCGAGGGCTTCCCTGCCGGCCGCCGCTCTCTCCGATTCAAACAGCCTCTGGGAATGGATGCCCGCCAGAGCCGCCCGTCTGGCCACCGACGGATCAGCGCCGAGTTCGCGGGCGGCGGCGGCGAGGTTGGCGGCAACCTCATCGTCACCGAGGCTGAAATCAAGGACCGGCGATAAAAGACGAGCCCCCAGCCCGAGAACCTCCCTGACGATGAAAGGCGAAGCCTGCACCAGCGGGCAGGCATACTTCTGATTTTCATCCCCTTCCTTAGGACCCAGCCTGATGGCGGCGGGACACAGGATGAAATCAACCCGGTCTTTGAGGGACGCGACGTGCCCGTGGAGGAGCTTCACCGGAAAACAGCTGTCGGTATAGGCCAGTTCCACGGAGTGTTCGATAATCTTGGCTGTCGTCCGGGAGGAAACCACTACCCTGGCATCGAGGGCATTGAGGAATCCTATCAGAAGCGGCGCCAGGTCATGGGCCAGGAGCGCCCGTGGAATGCCGACCCGGGGCCCGTTGCCGGCGCCTTCGTTAAAACCTTTAAGCAAGAGTTGTTCTCTATCATCAAAAGCCGTCCGGACTTTGGCCTTTTCGGTCCGTGCGTCGTAGCGGTCGCAGCGGCTGCCGTAAAAAGAAAGAACACCACCCGGCAACTTCATTTGGGTGATGGTGCAATTGTTGTCACAGTGATAACAGGGGAACGTCGTCAGATTGCAGTTACTTTCGGACAAGACCCGGAATCCTTTGAAGATCGAAGACCTCGGAATAAGCCCGTTCTGGTCTCGGGCGAGAAGAGCCGCGCCCATGGCACCACTGACTTCCCGGTGTTCCGCCACCGAAAGAGTATGCTCCGGAAGCTGCTGCCGGAATGCGGACACCACTGCTTCGTTGTAAAAAACGGCGCCCGTCAAGATGATGTTGTTGCCCAGCTTGCGGTGGGCAACGACCTTCGATAGATAGTTCTTGGCTATGGCATTCGCCAGCGACGCCGTGATTACGGGAAGAGACACCCCGTCCTGCTGGGCCGAAGTGATCGACTGGCTCATGAAGGCCGCGCATCTTGTTCCCAGATCGATCATATAGGGTGCGGTAAACGCCAGGCGGGCGAAATCGCCGTTGGTGACCTTAACCCCCAATTGGTCAGCCAGTTCGTCTATAAAGCTCCCCGTACCGGCGGCGCAGGCTTTATTCATCTGGCAATCGATAACTACACCATTTCGCTTCAGCACCAGTTTGGAGTCCTGACCGCCGATCTCGATTATATCCGCGTCTTTGTCGATGACAGCGGCCGCCCTAGTCTGAGCGGTGATCTCATTCTTGATCAAATCGGCGCCGACGAAACCTCCCACCAGGTAACGTCCGGAACCGGTTACGCCGGCTCCGGCGATATCAATGTTGCCGGCTCCCTTTTTCAGCAGTTCGACCATCACCTGTTTGACGGCATCGATCGGACGGCCGGCCGTCATCAGATAGGTCTTGGCGATTATCTTGCCGGTCACACTGTCCAGGATGACCGCCTTGGTGCTGGTGGAACCGACATCGATTCCCAAGTAACCGCTGCGGCGCTCCGTGACCGGAGGCAGGGCAGGGGGTACGAGTATCGCCTGGTGTTCAAGAGCCGGAGTTTGGAAATAACTTCGGCGGTTTTCGGCAACCGGCAAAGAACTGACCCTGGAGTGTTTTCCTATCGACAACAGGGCGGCACCGAAAGCTTCGGCGTAAACGGCGTCATCCGGCACGATCGCCTTAACTTCGCGACCGTTCCTGCCGGCAAGCAAACCGTTCAGAGCCCGCTCTACGGCGCCATTAGCGGCGACACCGCCGACGAGATAAACCGGTTCCTCGAAGGAGCCCTTCTTTAATGAAACGATCATCCGGGCGATGCTCTCGCACAGCGCGTACAGGATGGCTGAAAGGGGAACTCCTTTTTGCTGCAGGTGGATAATATCGCTCTTGGCGAAAACGCTGCACCGCGCGGCGACGCGGGGCGCAGGCCCCCGTTGTGATAGCGCTATGGTGGTGAAATCATCCATGGTAATGCCCAGCCGGTATGCCTGCTGTTCAAGGAAGCGACCGGTGCCCGCGGCGCAAAGGGGATTGGATACAACCTTCCAGGGTTTTCTCAACCCGTCTTCCAAGCTGATGACCAGGGATGTCTGTCCGCCGATCTCGATTATCGTCCGGGCATCAGGATAGCCGTGCAATACTCCCGAGGCGACCGCCAGAGGGCTGGAATACGCCCCCCAACCCCATTCTCCGGGGATAATGTCCTTACCTGATCCGGCAACACCCGCCCCGGCGACAGATCCTATCTGCTCCAAACGTTCCAGCAAGGTGTTGACGGCCAGGCGCGCATCAAACACGATCTTCTCGAGATCGCGCTTGACAACGTTCCCTTTGCCGTCGATGAGACAAAGTTTAACGTTGACCGAACCTACATCCAGCCCCAGGTAATAGCTCATTGCTTTGGCAATTATGCTAAAAAACCCTTGAGTTGGCAAATCAAAAGGATAATGTCTGAATTCGAAGGATCTTTGACTGAAATTCTGAACGGATTACCGGAGAATCTTGAAGGTCACCCGGCCGCGATATCCCTCAACAACTGGATAAATACTTCTGGTGGATCATTCTTACTGATGAATGCCCTGGCACCGCAGACCAGCGCTTCTTTTCTTGATTCCGGAAGGGCGCTGAGGACGACCACGGCAGCACCAGGACACCGGGTCTTTAAATCCTGCAGCAGGCTGAAACGATCTTCGCCCGGGAGTTCCCAATCCAGCAAGATCAAATCCGAGGAAGCGCACTGATGCAGTTCCAACAGTTGTCCCGCGGCGGATATTTCTTCAACCGCCACATCGTCGAATTGCTGCTCGATGAGGAGCCGTAAAGCTCCCCTCACCTGGAAATCATCGTCAGCAATTAGTATACGCACGATCGACTTCCTTGGAATTTAGCTATCTAGCAAGCGGCTGATCCCGCCGGCGGGGGTTTCGCCCTCATGATTGGCATTCGGCGCATCCCCGGATCTTACAGTCAGTTGTTCCGGTTTGGGTTCAGTAAACCAGATAAAAACGATAAGCGCTGCTATAAATATAATTAGCCACATATTCTGCCTTCTTTCTTTACATGAAGAAGCATAAAACAGAATCCGGAAGGGCGTATCTGCGGTTAGGCGGGATTTGGGGTGGACGGAGGAGGGGTTTTTAATTAGCCGTTCGGCCAGTATTGGACTATGAATGTCCTCAAAAAATCGGAACTATGATGTTCGTTGGCGTTTTGGCTAGAAGAACCTGCCGTGCTGACGGACGCGGGCTTTGTACCATTCCAGCAAACCAATCGGAATCAGTGCAAAAACCAGCGCAACTATCCAATCCACCACAGTCAGACGTATTATTTCAAGATTGATGGAGAGGTTATTATTCAAGAATTCCTGAAGCCCAGGAATATACATAAGCGCCACATGCAGAACCGGAACGAATAGCAGGAACGGCCAGACAAACCAATAATTGTCATCGTTGAGGGTTCTGAACGCCGATTTGTTCAAACGGCGTAAGCACAGTACGAGTAAGGTCTCGCTCAAAAGCGCAACGGTCAGCAGCATGGTACGGGCTTTGGCTTGCGCCCACCCTACCGGATCAAGAGCACCGCCTCCGAAATCCGGGATTATGCCCAGATGGTTCCCGTCCCATACCGGCAACAGCCCGGAAGAAGCAACAAGGTAGATCAATGAAAGCACCGAGGCCAGCGATACGATGAACAACGCCATGGCGAGAGTGGTATTCCGGTTGAAAATGTCCTCGCCGTCACGGGGTTTTTCGGACATGACGTCCCGGCTAAGACGATCCGAAATGAAAGCCAGCGGCGGAATTGCATGGGCGGTGGTAAAAATGTATATCCTCTGCCAGGAATTCAAAAGATTGAAATCCGGAATGAAGGAGGCGCCGAAATAGACCAGGGCTTCGGCGGCGTTGACTGAAATGTAGAAAAATATAAGAGACCGGATCTTCTGGAAAAGTCCCCGGCCTTCACGGATTCCCACCACCACCGAATTGAACGAGTCGTCGGCGATGATCATATCCGACGACTGTTTGGCGACATCTGTCCCGGTCACGCCCATGGCGATACCCACGTCCGCCGTCGACAAAGCGGGCGCATCGTTCACCCCGTCCCCGGTGACGGCGACGGTACGATTAGCCTGCTTGTAGCGCTGGACGATAGCCATTTTGTCCTCGGGCGAAACCCGGGCGAAGACCGAGGTTTTAAAGAATTCCTGATCGGGGAGGTCCCGGTTGTAAGCCATTGAAGCTAAATCGCCGTCGCGGACGATCCCCACCTGGCCGGCGATGCTGCGGGCGGTTTCCAGACTGTCGCCGGTGACCATCACCGACCGGACCCCGGCCTTTTCAGCTTCAGCGACCGATTCCAGGACGCCGTCACGAGGAGGATCGATAATCGCAACAAAACCGAGATAGATAAGGCCGCCTTCGACCGAGTCCCTGGAGGGTTGCTGCTCAGTCCCATCGATACATTTGAACGCCAGCGAGATGACCCGATAGCCGCGCGCCGCGAATTCTCCGGCTTTTTTTAAAAGATGCCCTTTTTCTTTTTCACCGAGGCCTACTGAATCTTCCATGGAGCCGAAAACCAGAGATAAACTTCTTTCTAGCACTCTTTCAGTGGCGCCCTTGGTAAACGCCAATAATTTTCCGGTCCTGCTGTCTTCGAAAACTTTGCTTACCCGCTTTAGATTAGAGTCGAAAGGATATGAGGCAATTTCACGGAAGGCCGAGCGGTAAACATCTTCATCGAGCCCAGATTTTCCGAAAAGAGTCAGGAGCGCGGCATCGGTGGTATCGCCCACGGCACAAAAAGTTGCCCCTTCGCCAGTTTTACCAGCCTTTGGAGCCGGGATCTTTACTATCGAACTTTCATTGTTCAACATACCCGAGACGAGCAGCATTTCTAGCGCCGAGTCACGGGCGACCGTTGCGGCTGGCCTGGAATCCGGCACCTGGTCGAATTCGAATCCACCCGCTGCCTCCGATGTATCCGACACAGCAAACAATCGTCCGTGCGGATCGAAACCGGTACCGGTAGCGCCAAAAATGTGATCGGCGCCATTAAGTTCGGGTAGACAGACCCACCTGACCGTCATCTCGTTTTTGGTTATCGTCCCCGTCTTATCGGTACATACAACCGAAATACGCCCCAGGCTCTCGACGGCCGAGAGGTCCCGGATCACCACCTGCTGCCGGGCCATAGCCAGGGTTCCGGCCAATAGAATAATGGTTGTCAGAAGGGGAATGTTGATGGGCATGATGCTCATCGAGGTGATAAGGCTCCGGGAGGCGGTCTCAGCCAGCAAACGCGCGTTCAAGGCTCCGTCAACCACGAGAAGGCCTTCCCGGGACAAAGAAACCAGGTGATACGCAAGAGAAATCAGGAGATATACGGCGACCGCCGAAGCGAGATAGCGGGCAACCTTGTTAACTTTTTGCCTGAGGGGGATGTCGCCGGTGTTTAACCTGACGACGGTTTCCGCGATACCGCCAAGGCGCGTCCGGCTACCCGTCGCGACCACAAGCGCGGTTGTGGTGCCCGATGTAACATATGTTCCCAAGTAAACCATGTTACCGTTTTCTGAAACTGAAGAGGCGCTCTCCGAGGTTTTTTCCACGGGCACGGATTCACCGGTTAGCGGCGCTTCGTTCACGGTAAGGAACGATGCCTTTATGAGTCTCGAATCCGCAGGCACCCGGTCTCCCTGCTCCAGCTTGATCAGGTCACCCGGGACTAACTCCTCGGATTTGATCTCTTTAACCTCGCCGTCACGGATGACCTTGCTTTTGGGCGGAGACATGTTCTCAAGCGCTTCAAGCTTTTTCTGCGCCCGGATTTGTTGAATGATGGCGACGGCGGCGTTAAGCACAATGAAAATTATCCAGAAGGTCACCTGCCCCCATAGGTCAGGGAGGACAAAGATCGCCAGTAACGCCAGGATTGTCGTGATGACGAGGTAAATATTGACCAGCCAATTGAGGAGCGGGGCTATGTATACCTGGAAAAGATTTCGGGACGGCCTGGGAATAACGTTTAGCCCGTATCGATCCAGCCGTTTTCCAGCTTCATCCTGGGACAGCCCGGAATTAAGGCTGGCCCCAAGGTGGCGCGCCAGTTCGTCAAGTGATTTCGGCGAATTATCGGAAACCATCGGACATTTTATAAACAATAACACTGCAATAATCAAACGAGGACTGAGGTTACCGTGTCCAGGCTCCTAACTTTAAAGGCATACCGGCGTTAATACTCTTGATATTATTTCTTGTGTTAGAATACGAAACGAATTTGACCGCAGACAGGTAGACCGCCCAAATAATGGAGACCTCCAAAAAACCGCGTCATATCAACCCCGTAGTTTGGGGTTTACTGTTGTTCGTGATCGCACAGGTCTTGACCCTACTCATGGTCAACCGCATCGATCCCTTCCTGGCTGAAAAGAACATCTATGTACCAACCCAACCCCCTCAAGATGTGACTATCTGGCCAGGAGAAACCACCCTTCCCTCCGGTGAAGTAGTCGATGTCCCGGTCTATTCTTCGCTTGGACCGATATTGATCTACTTTGCGGTCGTGGTCGCTATCGTGGGGCTAGTGTTGGCGCTGATACCGGTCAGGATGTTGAAAACGGTCCTCCGGGGCGTCTTCGCACTGGTTTTCGGGTGGGGATCTTTCATCATGGCGGCGTTATGGCTGCCTTTTCAGTTCGCGATAGCGATTGCCCTGGCAGTCAGCTTGATCTGGTTCTTCATCCCCCGTGTCTGGTTCCACAACGCCGCACTTGTCATTTCATTCGTGAGCCTCGGCGCGGTTTTCGGGAGGTTCATCACTCCGTGGACCGGGATGATCATCATCGGGGCGCTTGCTATCTACGATTATTTGGCTGTCAGATCTGGTTTCATGGTCTGGATGGCCGATAAGATGACCCAAACCGCAGCACTACCCGCATTGGTCATTCCAAGATACGCCGGCGAATGGGGAGACAGCATCAAGGAAAAAGGCGTCCAAACTATCGTCCAGACAGAACCCACCGACAGGAAATACTCGATCGTCGGCGGCGGAGATATCAGTTTCCCGTGCCTGCTTACAGCCTCGGTCTATTTTTCCCAGGCGCAGGGCCTGGCTCCCGGCATCATCATGGCCATCGCTGGAACCGCCGGTTTGGGTGGCGCCTATCTCATCCAAAAATTCATCGTCAAGGGCAAACCGGTCCCCGCTCTCCCACCCATTGCAATTTGTACACTTATCGGTTTATTCATTATCCGCTCGATCTGGTAATCCGGCAGTTGTGCCGCCAGCCTCGCAGGGATTAAAATCTCTCTGATCGCACGGGAGATCCCAACTTACATTTGATTGCCGCCCGCCTGTTTATTGCATCAGAGCACGGCGACAATTCGTGCCCCAAAAGGTATCGGTAACCAGATTTGAACGCGAAACGCGGTAAATCAAATAAATCCGCTCTAGATACACTCGGACTGTTCGAACATCCGACAATCAGTTTCGTTCGCGGCAGCATTGTTTACGACAAAGAATCCAAGCCAATCGATTATGAAATTCTGGACGTTAATGACGCCTTTCTAAAATTCACCGGCTTAACCAAAGAAAAGGTCATTGGCCGCAATTCATCAAATCTCTTTTCTGGCGAGGGGAAAGTCGCGCTTCCGCCCCTTAATCTCATCGTTAAGACAGTCGAGTCTGGCAAACCCCAATCGGTCGAACTGTTCTTCGAAAGTTCAAAACGGTGGTTTTCAATCGCAGCGTACAGGCCGTCCGCCGACCAATTTGTCGCTATGTTCGAAGACATCACCGATCGAAAAAGATCAGAACTATCACTCAAAGCCTCCGAGGAACGTTTCAGACTCCTTTTCGATCTGTGCAACGATGGAGCCATGGTACACGGGATGTCTACGGACGGAAGCCCGACTCCTTTTATCGAAGTCAACGTGGCGGCTTGCCAGAGACTTGGCTACACCCGCGATGAACTTCTCAAAATGACGCCGGGCGACATTGACGACAAGAATTCTTCGGGAACTACGGCCATACACAAATTCATGAGCGACGGACGTGTGGTATTCGAACAAACACACGTGGCGAAGGATGGCCGCCGTATTCCAGTTGAAATAAGTTCCAAGTTAGCAGAGATCGAAGGGAAGCCTTTCGCCATCTCAATGGTCAGGGACATCACCGACAGAAAGCTCGACAGAGAGAGACTGGAAGCCCTGGTCGACCTGCGGACACAAGAATTGACCGAAGCCAACCGGCGGCTAATTGCCGAAATCGATGAGCGCATCAAAGCGGAGGCCGAACTACAAAAAAGCGAAGCCTATTTCAGATCTCTGTATGAAAAACTGCCGGTCGGTTATCAATCACTGAACGCTGAAGGGTATTTTCTAGAGGTGAATCCCGCCTGGCTGCAAACCATGGGTTACGAACGCGAAGAAGTCATCGGCCGCAAGTTTTGCGAATTTTTAATCCCGGAGCAAGTGCCATTATTCCTGGAAAGATTCCCGATTTTCAAGGAACGCGGCGAGGTTCAAACGGAATTCACAATGCTGAGGAAAAACGGGTCACACGCCTTGATCTCGGTCACCGGGAGGATCGATTATGACCCTGAAGGCAAAGTAAGAAAAACCCACTGCTTGATGTTGGACATCACCGAACAACGCCGTATCGAGAAGGAACTTTACAGGTTAGCTTCATTTCCCCTGGTTAATCCAAATCCGGTTATGCGATGCTCGCCGCAGGGCGAAATACTTTTTGCTAACAACGCCAGCCAGCCGATACTGGAGTGCTGGAACACCCGGATCGGCGGAACGCTGCCGGACTATTGGAGATCTCAAATCAGCGAAATTTTCGCCAGCGGCCAAATGAAAGATTTTGAGATCGTCTGCGGTAAGCGCTTCTTTGATCTTAAAGTATTCCCTAACCTGGAACTGGGCGTACTCAATATTTATGCACTTGAGATTACTAAAAGAAAACAAATCGCTAAAGATCTTGAAATCAGCGAAGCCAACTATCGCATGCTCTTCGATAAAGCTTCCGACGCCATGATCCTATGGGAAATCGAGGCTGACGGAGCCTACCGCGTCAGGGAAGCGAATAGAATGGCGCTAGAGCGCTACGGATACACTAAAGAAGAGATGTTAAAGCTGGGCGGGCAAGATTTAAATACTCCCGATAGCTTCAAATATACCTCCGATGCAGTCGATCAAATGAAAAATACGGGCTACGCAGTTTACGAGCTGACTCACAGAACCAAAGACGGACGGCCGATTCCGAGTGAAGTCTATGGACACGCCTTCGAGTTGAATGGAAAGCAGGTGGTCCTTTCCGTAATCCGTGATATATCCGAGCGCAAACGGGCTGACGCCGAAAAAGCCAGGTACCAGGCGCAGCTTGAATCTATGGTAGAAGAACGGACGGCGGCATTGTCGGCCGAGATCGCGTCGCGGCAGAAAGCCGAGGAAGCGATCAAGACCCTGTATGAACACGAGCGGTCTCTTAGTCAAGCCCTGAAACGTCAGATCGACGAGAGAATATTTTTTACCAGGGCGCTGGTCCATGAACTCAAAACGCCGTTGACGCCTCTTCTTGGTTCAAGTGAAATAATGGCTAAAATGACTAAGGAAGAACCCTTGGGCAGCTTGAGCCGCAATATCCACAGCGGGGCTTTACAACTTCAACGACGCATCGACCAATTATTAGATCTGGCAAAAAGCGAGGTCGGTCTGCTCAAATTAAGACTGGTGCCTGTTGATCTTTTGGAATTGATCAAAGATGTCGCCGCTTATACAACTCCGGCGGCAGCAAAGAAGGAAATCAAGTTTTTACTGAACCTGCCAGACTCAATGCCGAAGATTCAGGGTGAAAGGGAATATCTTAACCGCTTACTCCTAAATTTGATTGACAACGCCTTCAAATATACCCCCAAGAGCGGTCAAGTTACTATCGGAGCTACCCTGGAAAAAGAGGTAATAACGGTAGAGGTTGTCGACACCGGGATCGGCATTTCGCCCGAGAAACTGGGCCGCTTGTTCGTGCCGTACTCCCGGGTGGCGGCGGACGAATCCAAATTCGCCGGCTTGGGCCTCGGTCTTGCCCTGTGTAAAACAATTATCGAGCTTCACGGCGGGAGCATCTGGATCGAAAGTCCCGGGCACGGCACAACGGTACGGTTCACTCTTCCGGTTGGTCAAAAACGAGTTAAAATAGTCGAGGAGGACCCCGAGCAATGAAAATCATGGTGGTAGAGGACGACCGTGATATCATCGAATTCATTTCCCTCGCGCTTGGTATCGGCTGGCCAGGGATTGAAATCGAGGTTGCCGAGACAGGTGAAAAAGGAATAGAACTGGCCGGAAAAATCAATCCGGATATTATCACTGTCGACCTCGGCTTGCCCGGGTTGAATGGTTTTGAAGTCATCAGGTCGATAAGGTCATTCTCCAAAGTTCCAATAATCGTCCTTACGGTTCGTGGTGAAGAAAGAGACATCGTCAGGGGGTTGGAACTCGGCGCCGACGAATACGTCGTGAAACCTTTCGGGCAGATGGAACTCATCGCCCGCATCAGGGCGCTCATGCGTCGAAATCAATCACAGGACGAGCTCAAACCGATCGTTTACGGCAATATAAGCCTGGACACGGTCAAAAGAACGATAAGCAACGGAACCAAGCAAGTAGTTCTAACCTCCACCAAGACCAATATCCTGAAACAACTTATGTCCAAACAGGGTGAAACGACCACACACTCGGCGATAGCAGAAAAAATCTGGGGCTCAAATTATCCGGAGGCATCGGAGGCCATCAAGGTCCATATCCGTCACATTCGGGAAAAAATAGAAGATGACCCGGGGAATCCTCAAATTATTCTTACCCGCTTTGGAGTGGGTTATTATATTGCCAGACCGGAGTGAATATTTTTGCCAGTCTCCGGGGAAGCAATTCTGGATTTGTCATCATGTTAACCATTGACACTTGCGATTGTTAAATCGGTTAAATTCACTTAATTCCTGGGCGCCTACCCGTATCAGACCGTAATTCAAAATACGCACGTTGGCGGATATCCCCCTGCTCTGTTTCTGGTTATAATCCTAGTGTTAAATTATTAACACGGCAGGGCAATGAATTTTCTGGTTGTAGCTCCCAACAAAGAAGAAGCCGATTCCGCCTCCGCGGTCTTCAAGATGCTGTGGCAAGGCACCAACATTCTGACCTCGACCTGTTGCCAAGAGGCTCTCTCAATCTTGGAAAAGTGCCGCCCAGATTTTCTACTGCTTAACCTGGCCGTTCCCTCTGGGGATTGGCTAGACCTAATCCGCGACGTCCGCCTTTTTTCCTCAATCCCGTTAGTCGTTGTTTCAAACGACGCCAACGAGTCAACAATGGTGCGTTCTTTCGAACTTGGCGCCGACGATTATTTTATTAAACCCTATAAACCGTTGGAGTTGGTCTTAAGAACGAAGGCGATCATCAGGCGGGCTAGCGGGGTTAACGAAGGGGAATCTCTGGTCGTCGGACTGCTCCGGCTCCACGCCCTCCTCCACCGGGTGTACGTCGGCGACAAAGAAGTATCCCTTACGCCGACAGAGAACAACATACTGCGCCACATGATGGAAAATGTCGGCCACATCGTGACTTACAGCAGCCTTGCCCAGCAGGTATGGGGCGACGACTATCCTGACGCCTCAGCGACTCTGAAGGTCTATATTAAGCGTTTGAGACAGAAACTGGGCGACGACTCTAAGCGGCCTTCGATGATTTTAAACGAAACCGGTTTAGGCTACAGGCTGGTCAAACCTGTCATGCTCCCCGCATAATCATACCGGTTAAATCGTAACTTTTTTTCCCGCCAGTTTCAAGGCACCTTGCTGTCAGGCTTTTCATATGTTGCCCGACTCCTTCAATGCTTCAAAAACCGATCGAGCCCAAGTTTTGACACTCGTAGGATAACATTCAAGACCTCCGGCGATGACATCCTTAACGGTCATCGTCCACTTCGGAGGGCAGCGGTATTTTCCACTAGTGGAATCTCGCGCAGTTACCGGCCAGTCTCTGCGATCATTCTGGACATTTCTGGCTTCGCTGCGACGAATCATGTCCGGAGTTGTTCCATTTTCCAGGAATTCAACCAGGAGACCTTTGGCGTGCTCCAACCCTTCTCGGGAATACAAGCCCGGGTGCTGCAAGTGGAAACACAACACAGTCAAATGGTGAACGGACCCCGCCACAACCGGGTCCTCGAAATCCCAGGCTAGCGCCTGATGAAAGTAGGCCGCGCAAGTCCGGTCATCCGGTAATTCCGCGTTGCACTCCCCGCACGTAGCCATAGCCCAATTATGGCACAGTCGGCTATTTCTAACATCCGGTATACTGCCTGGCCATGGTTGACTCTTAAGAAAATATCCCCTATAATTATTGCTAATGATTAGTATTTGCATCTCACAGACGGCTTCAAGGAGGCTCTATGACGCCGCTGGGTAGGACGGAACTCAAAGCTACAAGCCAACGCTCGGTGATTTTAGATATCGTCAGAGCGGGCAAAGGACACCTCGATGCCGACGAGATCTACCAGCGCGCGCGCGAAAGACTGCCACGCCTTTCCCTATCGACCGTCTATCGCGCTTTAGCCAAATTCAAAGAGACCGGGCTCATCGAAGAGAGGCACCTCGATGAAAACCACCATCATTACGAGATTTCACACCACGACGAGCACCATCACCTGATCTGTACCGGATGCGGCAAGGTTGTGGAATTCAAATTGCCGATCACCGAGATCATAATCGAAAAAGTTCCCCAGGCGGCGGGTTTCAAGATAAATCACAGCGGCGAACTCAGCCTCTCGGGCATGTGCCCGGATTGTCAGAAGAAAGCAACATAAATATGGCTCGACCCGACACCGTCATCGACTATCCCGATAACTGTGCCGCCTGCCACGAGCGTCGGCCCAAGAAGATAACACAGAGACTTGCCTCCGCACAGGCCTTGAAAATAGCCCTAGTTGGCAGCCCCAACGTGGGTAAAAGTTCCGTCTTCCACGCGCTCACCGGCAGAAGGGTCATCATTTCCAATTACCCCGGCACGACGGTGGACATTTTCCGCGGCAACGCGGTTTTCGACGGTCACCCGGTGGAAGTCATCGATACGCCGGGCATGTACTCCCTCCACTCGATCACAGAAGAGGAACGGGTGGGCCGCGCCATCCTGCTCAAAGAAAAACCGGATGTCGTCCTCCATGTGCTAGACGCCAAGAACCTGGAACGTATGCTGCCGATGACATTCCAACTCATCGAAGCCGGACTCCCGTTAATTGTGGTTTTAAATATGGTCGACGAGGCCGAAGCTCACGGAATAGTAATCGACATAAAGCAATTGTCGAGCGCACTCGGGGTGCCGGTGTTAACCACCGCCGCCAGCCTCGGACGGGGAGTGCCGGAACTCAAACAGGCGATCCTCGATTACAAATCGCAGGGATTCTTTCAACCCATTGTTTATGATGAAACCATCGAGAACGCAATCGACAGCCTTATCCCGTTGGTCAAGGACAGCCCGCCGGCAGAGCGAATCTCCGCACGTTCGGTTGCACTGCTTCTCCTAAGGCAGGACGAACAGATCCGGCGACTGGTAGCCGGCGAAGGCAAAGACCTGTCAACAGTTGACATGATCGTCGAAAAAACAACGCTTGGGCTATCTCAACCACCGGCATATTTATTAGCTTTGGCTTTGCAGCGGGAAGCCACCAAATTAACATCTTCGGTGATGACCCACCGTGAAACGCCCGGGATCCGCTTCAACGAAAGGCTCTCCCGCGCCATGATGCATCCGCTGAGCGGCGGGATCATCCTGGCGGTGGTGCTTTTCGCCATGTACTACATCGTCGGTATATTCGGGGCTGGCTTCCTCGTCGGCTGGCTCGAAAAAGCGCTATTCGGCCAAATTATCAATCCATTCTTTCAAAACACGCTCTCAACTTTGATCCCGGTCAAAGCGATCTCAGACCTTTTCGTCGGGCAATACGGCATAATCACCCTGGGCTTGACCTACGCCATCGCCATCATCTTGCCGATCGTGACGACATTCTTCCTGGTATTTTCGATGATCGAAGACTCCGGATACCTGCCCCGTTTGGCAATGCTCATCGACCGGCTGTTCAAGTTCATCGGCCTTAACGGCCGGGCGGTCATCCCGATGGTACTCGGCTTCGGCTGCGACACAATGGCCACCATCGTCACCAGGACCCAAGAGACCAAACGGGAGAGGATTATCACCACCCTGTTGCTGGCTCTGGCCATCCCCTGTTCGGCCCAACTCGGGGTGATCTTCGGCATTTTGTCGGTATCGACAGGTATGCTTATCACCTGGCTGGGGATCATCGCCCTGATCTTCGTCCTAGTAGGCTGGCTGGCTTCCAGAATCATTCCCGGCGAGCGCGCCTGTTTCTACATGGAGGTGCCCCCGCTGCGTCTGCCCCGCCTGTCCAATGTGCTGCAAAAGACCTACGCGCGGCTGGAGTGGTATCTCCTGGAGGTCATCCCGATCTTCATCCTGGCCAGCGTCGTTCTGTGGGCTGGGGACCTCATCGGGCTGCTCGACTTATTGATAAAAGGTCTGCGTCCCGTCGTCGAGTTCGCCGGTATCCCAGCCGCTGCCTCAGTGGCATTTGTCATCGGGTTCTTCCGGCGGGATTTCGGCGCCGCCGGATTGTACGCCCTGGCGACCCAGGGGATTCTGACAGGCAACGCCCTCCTCGTCTCGGCGGTGGTAATGACCCTTTTCGTGCCCTGTATCGCCCAGTTCAGCGTGATGATCAAGGAGCGCGGACTTAAAACCGCCCTGGCCATTGCCGGGTTCATTTTCCCGTTCGCTTTCCTGGTCGGTTTTGTCCTAAACCATGCACTTAATTTACTAGGGATTAACTTATGAACGAAACAGGCAATGACAAAATCAAATGCCCTTTTTGCGGCTTCGAGTTCGATGCCGCCTCAGGCACCGGTTATTGCGGTTCCTGCCCCCTGGCCAAAAACTGCAAGCTGCTGCGCTGCCCCAATTGCGCTTACGAGATGCCGGCCGAGACCAAAATCTTTGCGGCGATCAGGAAACTGAGGAGAAAACAATGAACATAGACGAACATGGCGAAGAAATCCTGGAAACGATGTGGATTCGAACGCAGGAGGAAAAGGCTCCGGTGAAGGCTGACGAATTTCAAGCTCACAAAGCCCTTGAGCAACTGATCGAAGGAGGCATGATAATCTCAGCCGGCGATGGTTCACTCGCTCTAACGGAAAAAGGATTGCCCGAGGCCCGCAGCGTCGTGCGCCGCCACCGTCTGGCCGAGAGGTTGCTTTACGACGTCCTGGGCACGCGGGACCGTTTGATGCACGACAAGGCCTGCAAATTCGAGCACTTGCTCGACAAAGGGCTAGACGAAAATATCTGCATCCTGCTCGGTCATCCGAAGGTTTGCCCGCACAACAAGCCGATCCCCGCTGGCAGATGCTGCCAGGAAGCCGCCGGGAAGCCGCAAAAACTGGTGTCCCCGCTTTCCGAATTGCGGCCGGGTCAACACGGAACCGTGGCATACCTCTATGCCCCGGAAGCTGGCAAACTGCAAAAATTGATGGCGATGGGGGTTTTGCCGGGGGCGCCGGTCAAACTCATCCAGAGCTTCCCCTCTTACGTGTTCCAGGCTGGCATGAGCCAGTTCGCCACCGACCGCGAGATGTCTGACGCTATTTACGTGCGCCTGACCGAGGAGCAGCGCCCGATTGCGCGATAACGGAAACGGCTGATATAATTCAGGCGTCTTTTATGGGGCTGTAGCTCAGCTGGGAGAGCGCCGCCTTTGCAAGGCGGATGTCAGGGGTTCGAGCCCCCTCAGCTCCACCAATAGTTCAACAGGAAGATCCTTCCATCCCGATTTCTCTAGACCGTACCCGGTATCCTTTTTCCGCCGATTTCGTTAATATGGTTGGATGAAATCCAAACGATTCTTACCCCTATTGGTATCTCTGACGCTAGTCTTGGGCTTGATCGCCTCCGGTTGCGCCGGACGAGGGGGGGAGGGATTCGCCATATACCTGACCGGTCGGGACCCTGCCGGCACCTGGTCCCCGGCTTCATCGCCTGAGATTAGCGGCGCGCCTGTCATCACCCTAGTGGATATTCAATCGTATGACAGGAACCACCACTGGTTGACGCTGACCAGTACCGCCATCGAAAGGTTAGCTGGACTCGACGTGCCGGTCGGCGGTAAGGGATTTGCCGTCTGTGTCGATAAGGAAGTGATCTACACCGGGGCGTTTTGGACGCCGATGTCGTCGCTGTCTTACAACGGCCCGGTGATAGTACAACCGACAAAAGGCCAGGATTCGAGAGTTTTGACGATTGAACTCGGTTACCCCTCCAGTGCCTATGTCACAGCTTCAGATCCGAGGTCGGACCCCAGGGTTCTGGAGGGTCTGGCGGGGAGATTGGTCGGGTAGCACCAGCCGGCGTTTCAAACCTGCTTCTGCCGTGACATTCTTCGTGATAGAATGAGACACTTCTGGGCTTCACCGGAGATGTCTCTTTGGAAAACCTTGGCCTTGGATTTGAACTCATCATCGTGTTGGTGGCCGCGGTAGCCGGAGGCATCCTTGCCCACCGTCTAAAACTACCGGTGCTTCTCGGCTACCTTATCGCAGGTATCCTTGTGAGCCCCCATGGCCTGGGATTGGTCCAGGACACGGACGCCATCGAAAACCTGGCGAGCCTCGGCGTCATCCTGCTTCTTTTCACCCTGGGTCTCGAGTTTTCGCTCGACGAGTTGAGGCGCATCGGCCGGGTGGCGGTGCTGGGGGGAATCGCCCAGATATTATTGACAGCCGCCGCGGGTTTCATCCTGGGTAAAGTGCTGGGCTGGCCCACTCCCGAAGCCATTTTCTTCGGTTTCCTCATTTCGCTGTCGTCTACTCTTATCGTTTTGAAACTGCTCCTCGAACGCGGCGAACTGGATACAATCCACGGACGGGTCATGACCGGCATACTCCTGATGCAGGACCTTTCCCTGGTGCCGTTGATGATCATCCTGCCTACCCTGGGCAAATCCGGCTCCGAAATCGGCCCGGCTCTTCTCGATGCCGGTGCCAAAGCGGCCGGGTTCGTCGTGGTTATGGCCGGTTTGGGATTGTTTTTGCTGCCCAAGATCCTCGATAAGGTGGCTCAAGCTCGTTCACGCGAACTGTTCTTGATTACCGTGGTATCGTTGTCTTTGGCAGCGGCGATCACCGCCCAATTTTTCGGGGTTTCCGCCGCGGTCGGGGCATTTATCGCCGGGTTGCTTATCGGCCGCTCGATCTTCGCCCGCCAGGCTTTAGCAGACATCGTCCCATTCCGGGATGCCTTCGGCGCGCTGTTCTTCGTCTCACTGGGTACTCTGGCGGATCTATCGTTCATCACCAACAACCCCGGTTTGGTCATTGGCGTCGTCGTCTTCATAATGGTAGTTAAGTTCATTATTTGCGGCGGGGTGCCTTTCGCTTTCGGATACAATGCCCGTACCGCTATCTTCACCGGGTTCGGATTAACACAAATAGGTGAATTCAGTTTCGTTTTGGCCGGGGTTGGGGTCGCGGCGGGCATATTGCGAGACTCAACATATGCCCTTACTCTTGGCGCAGCCATCACCACTATGGTATTGACTCCATTCGCTCTAAGCTTGGCTAATTTTTCTTACCGGCAACTTGAACGTTTCCCGCTAGGCCAGAGGCTGATCAGCTTTCGGGCTTCGACCGATGAAAAGCGCGCAATCCAACCTCTTTCAGGCCATGCCGTGATCTGCGGGGGAGGCCGGTCTGCAGAATCGTTGATAAAAGTCCTCGGGCGGCGCAATCTATCGCACCTCATTATCGACCTGGACCCCCAGGTCATTACGCGGTTCCGAAAAATGGGCATCCCATGCATTTACGGAGATGCGTCTAATCCCGATATCCTCGACCGGGCCAGCCTCGAAAAAGCCAAGCTTTTAATCTGCACCTTCCCGAGCTTCCTCGACGTGGAGCTAACGGTGAAGAATGCCAGAAACATCAACCCAAAGCTGGATATCGTCGCCAGGGTAGAGCGGGACCGTGACGCCGATTCTCTTCGTAACATCGGGGTGAACGAACTGGTAAAACCGGAGTTCGAGTCCAGCCTCGAAATCACCCGCCACTGCCTCCATCGTTACGGGCTGTCAGCGACGGAAATCCAATACCTGTTAAACAGCCTCCGCCAGGGGACAATGAGCTGAGCCGCTGCATCACCTCAATCCTTGCGCCCACCGGGAAAATTCTATCAAGTAGAGTCCAAACTTCCAGTCGGCATTACTGTGCAGTGTAAAGATTTCAATGTAACATGTACTTGTTGAAACATTAGGAGAAAACAAGGTATGTCAACGCGTTGGAAAGTGGCTCTCGGCAGCCTGGTATCGGTAATACTCCTGTCCGCCTCTTTCGGCCTGGGCTACATTACCGCGGCTTTCGCTCCTCCCAAGGACAATTATCTCAACCGGGTCGTCGAAGCTTGGGATACCATCACCAATCATTACGTAGACCCGACCAAAGTAGCTGAAAACGCACTGGCCGAAGCTGCTATCAAGGGGATGATGGGGTACATCGATGATCCCTATTCCGCTTATCTGGATGCCGAGGGTTTTATTGCCTTACAGCAAAATTTCGAGGGTACCTATGTTGGCATTGGCGCCGAAATGGCGGTACGCGACGGCATAGTGATCGCGTTGACCGTATATCCCGATTCGCCGGCCGCCCGAGCCGGAATTATTCCGGGTGACCACATTACCACCATCGACGGAAAATCGACCGAGGGGTTGACGATCGCGGAACTGGTACCCCTGGTCCGGGGCGACACCGGCACCCCAGTGACCCTCGGAGTCGATCGGGATGGGACTAATCTGACTTTTACGATGACACGTGAAAAAATCACCCCGCCCTCGGTTACCATAGAGCTGAAAGGCACGATCGCTTATATCCAGATCTCAAGTTTTACCGAACACGCCGATGAAGACATGCTCCTGGTCATTCAGCAAATAGCCGCCAGCGGCGCTACCGGCATCATCCTGGACCTGCGGGGAAACCCGGGAGGACTTGTAACCACCGTGATCAATATCGCCAGCTATTTCATCACCGATGGCGTTGTCCTGACAATCCGCGACCGCGACGGCAATACCACAACCTACGATGTAGTGAAGCAGGCGGACACGACGAACCTGCCGATGGTTGTACTTGTGGACGGTTACTCGGCTTCGGGATCCGAGGTCCTCTCGGGAGCGTTGCAGGACCACCACCGGGCGACGATCGCCGGAGCGCAGACATTCGGCAAGGGCAGTGTCGACCAGCTATTCGAGCTTCCTGGAGGAACCGGCATTTACCTGACTATCGCCCGTTGGCTGACCCCTGACGGGAATTTGATCGAAGGCCGGGGGATCACCCCAGACTTTCCATTAGACCTTTCCGGTGCCGAGCTCCTAAATTGGGCGATCGATTTTCTGAACGGGACTAATGTCCCGTAAAATAAAGAGGGGAGACCAAATGGTCTCCCCTCTTTAACTGCGCCGCCTCAATTGACTGCTGTGTTTTTCAAAACGGAATCCACCAGATCAGCGGTGGTATCCAGGCTATCGAGATCTAGAGCGAGGCCGAGTGCCCTAAGTTCGGGGTATCCCATTCCCCTGAACCGTTTTTTGGCGGCCGACCGGCACATCTCGTCGTAAAGATCGGGCCAATGACTCCCGGCACGATGCGCGCAGGAGAGGATGAATTCGTGGAGTTGGGGGTGGGTCATCACGGCGCGTATTATAACCGACTCCGTTGATACCGATTCAAGGCGATTCACAACAATTTAACGGCATCGGCACAACCATGTCACGGTTGATGTACAGTATGCCACGTCAGAAAGCCGCAGATTTTTGCACCTGCCACACTGTGACAGGGTAGACATTTAGTCCTGCCAGGCTTGATACTGAATATTGTCGAGGCTGTGTTGACGATGACAAGGGGGAAAGGAAACTAACAAATAGAGCCAAGCAGAGCTATAAGCCGAGTTCTGTATCCCGACGTAATCGGGACGGCAGCCATCTATCTAGTCCTGCCGTTACCGGCAGGCTCATGCGGCCAACCCGGGGACAGCGCGGACTCGCCTTTATGTCCCCCTATTTGGCCTTGCTCCGGGTGGGGTTTTCACGGCCAAACGGTCTCCCGCCTGCCGGTGAGCTCTTAACTCGCCATTTCACCCTTGCCCGCATCCCGATATTATCGAGACCGCTGGCGGTATGTTTCTGTGGCACTTTCCGTAGGGTCGCCCCTCCCGGGTGTTACCCGGCACCCTGTCCGGCGGAGCTCGGACTTTCCTCCCCGATAGATATCGGGGCGTCTGCCCGCTCTGCTTGGCAAAATACTCTATTATAAACAGGTTATTATGTCAATTGAGATAAAAGGGCTACTCAACTTTGATCCGGGTCTTCTCTTCTGAGGGTGCACCGGCAGCTTCGGTCTTAGTGATGGCTTCATCAAGTAGGCTGCGAAGCGCCATGAGCATCTCTCTTTTAGCCCCGATTATGTGCTGGGCCGTTTCACCCTTCATCATCTTAAGATTAGGCGCACGGAGACGGATGACTACCTCCTCCCCCGGCTGGAAAGAAATCTCGAACATACTGTCACTCATTTGTTTCCCTCCCTATTGATGTTTTTGTTTCTTGGGAGCTGCACCCTCGACGGCAGGCGATTCACTCAAAAAATGGATGCGTAGGATGTGGTCATCCATTTTGGCTTCGGAAACCTTCAGGTTGATCAGAACATGGGGTAGAGTAACGGTGCGCCGGTACGACCCGACCTTGACATTCAACTCATCCCGGCTGTGGATCAAGGATACCTGTTCTTTGCTAGCAAACGGGAGTTCAAGGTTAAGAACGTATCCATCCTCGACTTTATCAATCGTTTGGACATGACCCTTATAATAAAACTTAGTAGGGTCTGAATCGCCATAAACCGCCGCCGCCATTCGGCGCAGCATAGCCAAACCCACGACTTCCTGGTCCAATAGCGGCATGTTCAGGATCGGCAACGGCGAGAAGGCTTCGTCGATGTATTCGATGTATTTCCGCTGGCTTTCCTTCCAACCGGTAAAATAAGCGTCGCTGAGAGATTGTGGCAATATGCGGTTGACGATCACCGAATCGGTGGAATAGCCGAATAAGTTGAGGTAGGTCAGAGTCCTCTGCGCTTCCTTGATAACCATCTTTTCCGGATTGACCACTAGTCTTATTGAAGTTTGTTCTCCATCAAGGAGGAGTTTATGGACATCTTCGAGTTCGGCGTATAGTTCCACCACCGCATCCATTACTGAATTCGAGGGCAGCGGGATATCCGAAATGGCGCCGACTACAGGCCGCACGACAGCCGCCACTTTGCGTTGCAGCGGGAATAGCCGGTTCATCCACCAGTGGAGCATGTCCGGGAACGAAAGCAGCCTCAGTGTCTCCCCGGTTGGCGCAGAATCAACGATAACAACGTCGTAGGTGCCTTCCCGGCGGTAGCGTTCGATATACAAGAGGTTCGCCAGTTCCTCCATCCCCGGCAGAATGGCTACTTCGTCCGCCACGATGCCGCTCATACCCCGCCAGGACATCAGGGCGGCAATGTAGCGTTGGATCACGCCCCAGTAGGTCTCCAAAGTCTTGTATATCTCGGTTTCCTGGCCCCAAAGGTTGGGGATGACCTCGCGAGGTTCGTTGGCCAGTTCAACATCGAGCGAATCAGCCAGGCTGTGGGCGATATCGGTGGAAAGAACGATGGTGCGCTTGCCCATGTCAGCGGCGCGGACGGCGGTGGCTGCGGCGAGAGAGGTCTTGCCCACGCCGCCTTTGCCGGTGAAAAGGATGACCCGCATAGCCAACCCTCCGATTGACTTTAGAATTCTAAACTAAGTATAATTGACACTTGCCTGTAATCAAAACCGCGCCGAAGTGGCGGAACGGCAGACGCGCTACGTTCAGGGCGTAGTGTCCGTAAGGGCATGAGAGTTCAAATCTCTCCTTCGGCACCAATCGTTCAGGTTTCCCGGGCGCTTGTAGCTCAGTTGGATAGAGCGCGGCCCTGCGAAGGCTGAGGTCGTGGGTTCGAGCCCCGCCAAGCGCGCCATTTCTCCGCCCATCCACGGGCAACTATATTCGAACACCTCCTCGGATCCCATCCTTCTTCATTGCCAAAAAGACACGAGACGCTTGACAGTACAAACGTACACGTGTGCTATAATATCGCGATGTTTTCCATTTCTGTCGTCCTGAACAGAGTGAAGGACCTCCATGCAGCATTGTCGACGACCACTCTGAAGGATAACAATATCTCTGATCGATGCAGCCCTAGCCGGATTTGTTTCAAGCGAGGTACTTCGGTGAAAGCCGAAGTTGAACGCAAACTCCTAGTCGTTCCAGTCGATTATCGCAAAAGCGAAAATTCAAAAACAATCTTATGATGATAACCGCTGAAAGCTGATAACCCATGCCTCGTCATGGGACGGATTACCGCCCCCGATGGTATAATAAGCCCCGGATTTTTGATGTTTACCCACCTGCACGTTCATACAGAATTCAGCCTTCTTGACGGCATGTGCCGCATCAGGGATATCGTGTGTCGTGCCAAAGAATTGGGTATGACCGCCTTGGCCATCACCGACCATGGCAACATGTACGGCGCGCTCAAGTTTTACAAAGAGTGCAAGGCGCAGGGAATCAAGCCTATCATTGGCTGCGAGGTTTACGTGGCTCCCGGGTCCAGGCTGGACAAAGCCGCCGCAGACAAGAACCACCGTCACCTGGTGCTTCTAGCGAAGAACAAAACCGGCTACCAGAATCTATTAAAACTGGTATCCATCGCGAACACCGAAGGCTACTACTACAAACCCCGCGTCGATAAAGAAATTTTGGCGAAATATCGAGAAGGATTGATAGCCCTCTCCGCATGCCCCTCGGGCGAAGTGCCGCGCTTTATCCTCGAAAACCGCCTCGACGACGCCAGGAAGGCGGCAGCCTGGTACCGTGACAATTTCAACGGCGAGTTCTACTTCGAGATTCAGCGCCACCCTATGCCTGAGTTCGATCGGATCAACGGCGCTCTGGTCAGAATCTCAAAGGAATTGAATATTCCCCTAGTGGCTACCGGCGACGTCCATTATCCGCGCAAGGAAGACGCCACCATCCACGACCTGCTTCTATGCATAGGCACCAGCACCACCGTGCAGGACTCTTCCCGGATGCGGATGCAGGCGGATTCTTTCTATCTCAAAACAGAAGCCGAAATGGCGGAACTTTACCGAGACCTCCCCGAGGCTTTGGCCAATACCAACAAGATTGCCGACGCATGTGACCTGACACTGGAATTCGGCCGGCTGCACCTGCCGCAGATCGATCGTCCTAGCGGATTTAGTTCATTCCAATATCTAACGAATTTATGCCAGGAAGCTTTACCGAAATACTATGCTAATCCGTCCGACGCGGTTAAGGATAGGCTGGCTTACGAGCTCGACGTCATCGATAAAACTCAATTCGCCGACTACTTCTTGGTGGTCTGGGACATTATTCGCTTCGTCAAAGAGCGTGGCATCTACTACGGCGTACGCGGCTCGGCCGCGGCTTCCATCGTTCTCAGGTGCCTTGGTATAACCGAGGTCGATCCACTGGAATACTCACTGGTATTCGAGCGTTTCCTGAATATCGAGCGTAAGGAAATGCCTGATATCGACATGGACTTCCAGGACGACCGCCGCGAAGAAGTTATCGAATATGTGTCCGAAAAGTACGGCATCGACCATGTCGCCCAGATCATCACCTTTGGCACCCTCGGCGCACGCGCGGCCATCCGCGACGTCGGCCGCGCGCTGGGCATGAACTTGCCGGATGTCGATAGGGTGGCACGACTAGTACCCTTCGGGCCTCATATGACTCTTGAAACTGCCCTCGAAGAAAACTCGGAACTCAGAGATGCTGTTGGCAACGATGGCACAGTGCAAAGATTGGTGTCGACTGCCCAGCAGGTATCCGGTTTATCGAGGCACGCCAGCACCCACGCCGCGGGGGTAGTGATATCAAAAGAACCACTCGCCTTGCATGCACCGCTGCAGCGCCTTAACCGCGAGAGCGCCGCTGGCGGCAAGGTGGAACTGGTCATGACCCAGTACACCATGGAGGATATCGCCCTCATCGGCTTGCTCAAGATGGATTTCCTGGGGCTGGCCAACCTCACAATCCTGTCGAGAGCGCAGGAAATCATACGTGAACGAACTGGGATACCGCTGGATGTCCACAAGCTTCCGCTGGATGACAAGAAAACCTTCGCGCTACTTTCAGCCGGCGAAACAATGGGGGTGTTCCAGCTTGAAGGCGTTGGCATGCGCCGTTACATCAGGGACCTGAAGCCAACTCATTTCACTGACATCGCCGCCATGGTCGCCCTTTACCGACCCGGTCCGATGGAGCAGATCCCGCGCTTTATCCGGAGCAAGCACGGCGATGAGCCAATCACCTACCCACATCCTGCGCTGGAGCCGATCCTCCGGGAGACGTACGGCGTAATCGTCTACCAGGAGCAGGTGCTGTTCATTGCCCAGAAATTCTCCGGCTTCTCCCTGGGCCAGGCCGACATCCTGCGAAAAGCCATGGGCAAGAAGAACGCCGAGGTGATGCAGAAGCAGAAAAAGAACTTCATCGCCGGCGCGGTCAAAAACGGCTACACCGAAGACATGGCAGAGCAAATCTTTGCCCTCATCGAACCCTTCGCGGGATACGCCTTCAACAAAGCACATGCCGTGTCCTACGCCCTCATTGCTTACCAGACTGCCTACCTCAAAGCGAACTATCCCGTGGAGTACATGGCGGCTTTTATGGCCACCCAGCGCGATGATGCCGAAAAAGTAGCCGTCGCCGCCGCCGAAGCCCGCCGCCTTGGCATTGAATTGCTTTCACCAGATATCAACGCCTCAGAGGTCAACTTCACTATCGAAGAAAATGATAAAGGTTCGGCCATCCGCTTCGGTCTCGCCACGGTCAAAAACGTCGGCGAGCAGGCAGTGGCGCCTTTGGTTGAAGAACGGCACAAGAACGGGGCTTATCGTTCGATCGAAGACTTCTGCCGGCGCGCGGAGGCCTCGGTGTTGAACCGTCGCGTGCTTGAGAGCCTGATCAAAGCCGGAGCTTTTGATTCCTTGGGAGACCGTGGCACTCTGCTTCACAATGTCGGCAGGCTGCTCGATTTTGCAGCAAGGGAGCTGCGCATCCGTCAGTCTGGACAGGGCACCCTTTTCGACCTTTTTGGTGGCGTTGCCGAAGTGCCCTCCGCCCCATTGGAAATGGAAACGATGGCCGTGCCTCAAAAAGAGCAGTTGATTTGGGAAAAGGAACTGCTCGGCGTTTATGTCTCAGCGCATCCCTTCTGCCAATTTGTTAACAAGATCGGGCGAGATACCACTGCTCTTTGCGGTGAGATCTCTGAGGAACTCGACGGCCAGTTGGTTACCATTGCCGGCTTGGTCGCTTCAGCGAGAACATCGCAAACCCGGGATGGAAAAACGTTTGCCACCGTTGAACTGGAAGATCTGAACGGACGGACCGAAGTAGTCGCCTGGCCCCGGCTTTACGAACAGACCAAAGACTTCTGGCAGGAAGGCAAAGTTCTTCTCATCGAAGGAAAAGTGTCCTTCCGCGGCGATCGGGGTTCGATCCACGCGGACGCGGTGCAGGTCTATCAGCCAAACGCTGAAACTGAAACCGTCGAGGCCGGACAAATGGTCAGGATCAAACCGCAGGGTACCAACTTCCATCAAGGCAGAGGGGACTTTTCATCCAGGCCTCCCGCTCCTCCGAAAGTTCAATCTAAACCGGCGACCCCGCCTCAACCCAAGATCGAATCCGCGCCCGTTGTCGCAATGGAAACCAAAGTTCAAGAGAAGGAAACACCGCGTCAAATGTCACGTCGCATGCTGATCTCCCTGACTCAATCCGATAATGTCGAAGCTGATTTGAAGGTCTTCAACCGCTTAATGGATGTCCTTGCGGTTTACCCGGGTCCTGAAAGCCTGACGCTTCAGATTACCTGCCCGGATAAGATGTACCATCTGAGGCTTCCACAGGTTAAAATAACGTGTAACGACGCTCTTTTGGAAGAGGTCGAATCCATTCTCGGTGAAGGTTGTGCCAGATTCGAAAACAACGGACATTGAATTTGTAACCGCAGGGCTGGCGCCCAACGAGTTCACCGCGACGCTTTGGCGCGACATACTGGCCGATGCCGGTATTCATGCATATCTCAGACCGATCGACGCGGCAACCTTTCTGATCGCCGCCGCGATCTTGCCCGTAAATGTTATGGTCCCGAAGGACCGTTTGGGGGAGGCGAGATCTATTCTAGCGGATGTTTCGGTGGTTGAATCGGCTTCAGCGGAGCCGAGCGATGAGTCTGAGCCGGGGGAATAATCCAGTTAACGACCTCTCCAAACAGAGGCATTGGTGAAATCTTGAAAATTTTTGGATGGCTTTTTGTCTTCATTACCCCGCTTTTGATCATCAGCGGGATCATCGCGTTTGCCTTCAATTTCCAACCCCTGTATGAATACGGATTTCAGCGTTACGAAGTTTCCAAGACAACCGGCTTAACTGATAGCGAGTTATCAAAGGCTGCCCGGGGCCTCATCAATTACTTCAACTCTGATCAAGAATTCATTGACGTCACTGTCCAAAAAGATGGGAACCCCTTTCCGTTATTCAACGATCGCGAAATCCAGCATCTGAAAGACGTAAAGGGTTTGGTTAGACTCGATTACCAGGTCTTGATCTTTTCTTTGCTCGGTGCGGCGATAGTCTCGGCAATCGCTATCTACCGAAAACAGATACAACTTCTAGCGACACCGATGTTTGTGGGCGGATCGACGACGCTGGTAGGCTTGATGCTGATAGCATTAGTCGCCGCCACTAATTTCGATGCTTTCTTTACGAAGTTCCATCAATTAAGTTTCGCCAACGATTTGTGGCTGTTAGATCCGTCGAGGGATTACCTGATCATGTTGTTCCCTGGGGGCTTCTGGGAAGATGCTTCGATTTTTATAGCGGCTTTGATCGGTGTATTCGCGGCCGGGGTAACATACATCGGCTGGAAGAATTTACGAGCCGTTCACTCTTAGCTTCAAAATGAATTGAGTCTCAATCGAACTGGATTGTCCCTTCTCAACCCGGTTAAACTCGAATTACGAAAGAGGGAACCGGGCGAGTTCGGTGTAAACTGCACCGGTCGGGAATAGAGTACTTTGCATCAAGCTGACCGAACCAACCTGAATGGTGAGATCAGGATCGACCTTTGTTCTGGTGATTTTAAGGGCAAGCTTTTGTTTTACTTCGGAGGTCACTTCATCTCGCAGCCGAGCCAGGGTCAAATGCGGAGAGAAGGCGCGGCTCTCCGTGGGAAAACCCAACAGTGACACCCATTTTTCGATCGATTGCTGGAGCATGTTAAGCTTGGGTAAATCACCTGAAAGACCGCACCAGACCACATTCATCCGCTTCATGCTTGGGAATGCTCCGAGGTTGCTTAATCTGAGCTCAAAGGGCCCGGTTCCGGCAATCGATTTGGCGATGGCAGATTTAATCTGTTCAATGCGATCCGGGGCGACCCAGCCGAAGAATTTGAGAGTCAGATGGATACCTTCCGGGGCTACCCACTTTATACCCTCCGAAGGCTGGACCTGCAATTGGCGCTGCAAACTCGATAGTTCGCGTTTTACGCTTTCGGCAAGTTCAATAGCGATAAAAGCCCGAATCGGCGAAACCCGCTCAATCATGCCCGAGCTCCAACAACGAAGCCGCATTACCCCCGGTGATCTTTGACATATCGGTACCTGCAAGACCTGAGGAAACCAACTCATCGAGCCCGCGACGGGGTGATAGCAGAGGGAAATCCGAGCCGAAGAGTATCTTGTCCACCCCCGACAATTCGGCAACCCGCTTGTAAACGGGAGGTAGGTAGAGGAACGGGGATGCGGCACTATCGAACCAAACGTTATAAAAAGCTTTTCTGACCTCCGGCATGAGGGAGTAGAAAGGTAATCCGCCCCCCCAGTGCGCCAGGACCAGTTTCAGGTCCGGATAACTTTGGATGAACGAGTAAAAACTCGAAGGTGTGGCCTTTCCTTTGCCCGGATAGTGGTGGCCGACTGGTTCATCAACATGGGAAAGCAAGATCAATTTATTTGAGACAAGCGATTCGATCATTGGCGACATGATTGTCTGGTCATCGAGATTCAGTCCCTGGACATCGGGCCGGATTTCGCCGACACCTTTTGCCCCAGCTTGTACGCATCGTTCAATTTCGTTGAGAGCTTTCTGGCTTGCCACGGGTTGGACTGCGATGAAGGGGATTATTCTCTCCGGGTATTTGGTGGCGGATGCCAGGATATAGTCGTTCGATTCGACACATAACTCGTGTGAAGACCAGCCAATGTTGAGAACTACAGATTTATCAATACCGCATCTGTCCATCTCCGCGATTAGCTGGTCGGCGGTAGTTAGCTTCGCTTTCGGGTTATTGTACAGCGTGGCGAAACAGGGATCGGCGGCGACATACCGGTCGCGGTTGGCGATGATCTTGGGCGAGAAGGCGTGAGTGTGGAAGTCAATGATCACGCTCCGATTGTAACAAGCGAACAGAGGCGCCGCAACCGATTGTGCCTCAGTCAACCCTGTTCGGCGACGCGCCTTAGCTCCTCGAGCATTATCTTCCAGCCTGACTCGAGGTATTTCTGCTCGGCTTCTGTCGTAATATTCTCGTTCAGGAGGACGAGTTCCGTGGCATTACCTCGATCAGAAAGAGAATACGTAAGTACGTGGTAGTTTTCCGGCCGGTCGGGCAGTCCGGTCGCGGGGGCATAATGGGTGTATTTTACCCGGCTTTCAGGCTCGAAGATGATTACTTGGCCTTTATCTCTATAGGGTTGACCTTGCCACAAGCCCTCCCAAAAAATCGTCCCGCCTGGTTTCCATTCGGTGACGACTTGCGCACCGCCCATGTACTCCTTTATCAGTTCCGGATCAACAAGCGCCCGCCAGACCCTGGCGATGGGCGCCTTAATGGTTATGGTTACTGTGATCGAGCGGTCGTTAGACATTTGATTGGGTTCTCATCTGTTTGTAAAAACGACTGAAACGACTCGTTGATGCGTACAGAGTTTCGAGTCGCAAGTCTCGAGCATTTTTGCTTTTCGGGCGGCCGCCGCGAAAACAAAGGAAACGATTCCCCGGGGGCTTTTGCTGATCCCTCGACCCCCTGGATTCCTGCCTTCGCGGGAGTGACAAAAAATGTCGGATCCGATTCGTTTTTCGTTTTTTCCCGACAAGTTTTTATTGCGAAACGAATCCCCAAAATTCAGCTTTGGCGCAATCGTAAGATTTGTGTCGAAAAACGAACCATAGGGAACCCTAAACCAATCGCTGGCAGTCGAGATCGAAAACCCGGAATAGCATCGGAATGACATTAGGGGTGCGCCAGTTTGATTCATGGCAGGTATCATTCGACAGGTTCCCGTCAAAACTATGCCTCCTGGTTGTACAGGCGTGCTAACATTCATGGCGGATATTATAGCACGAGTGTTCCTTGGGTTTGTCAAGCGTCTCGTGTCGTTTTTGACAACATATTTTATTATGTCAATATGACGAAGTTTGTTTCGCTCAAGAACGAGATTTACTTTGGGGTCAATCACGTTTGCCGAAGGTAAATGCGGCCGTGGTCATGAATACCAACCCGATAGCGGCAATTACCAAAAGATCATCGCTGAAATTAAGACTCCGCCCGAAAAGCTGAACACCCAGCGCGCCGGCTGCTTCATTTCCTAGGAAGAGATGACGTACGGCATCAACTCCGTAGGTCAAGGGGTTGATCTTAGCCAGCGCGCCGAGCCAGGCAGGAACGTTGTTCAGAGGGAAAAAAGCCCCCGAAGCGAACATCGAAGGGAACACAACCAACTGCGTAGCCATCTGGAAACCCGACATGCTCCTCATCCGTGAAGCTATCAAGAGACCAAGACCCGAGATCGAAAGAGAGATCAGCAGCAGAACCGGCATCAGTTCTAGGACCGTACCGAGATTGAGGTCGACCCCCACGATAGGGGCCAGGATCAGCATCACTAATCCCTGGAACAGAGAGATAATAGCCGTACCCAGGGCTTTACCGAAGACGATACCCGGGCGCGGCAAGGGAGCCACGAGTACTTCTTTTAGGAAACCGAACTCCCGGTCCCAGACAATCGAAAGGCCGCTCTGGAGCGAGGTCTGGAAGGCTATCAGAGCTACAATGCCCGGGAACATGAACTGCAAGAAATCGACTCCTGGCAATAAAGCCCCGATGGTCCTCGAAAAGCCCGAACCGAAGACGAAAAGGAACAACACCGGCATGGCAAAAGAGGAAAAGACGCGGGTGCCATCCTGGTAGAAACGCACCAGCTCGCGGTAGGAGGTTACAGCGATGGCCCGGAACAGATGATTCATCAGCGGCGCCTCCCCATCCAGGCGGTATGCCTGGCTTTCATGGCGTCCATAGGACTCATCTCCTCCGACCGGATCTCACGGCCGGTGTATTTCAGGAATACGTCGTCGAGGGTCGGACGGCGCAAAGAGATTCCCTGGATCTGACCTGAGAAGCTTTTAACGAATTCGGGAAGAAATGTCTCTCCCCCTTGAACCGAAAAGGTGACCTGGTCGTTCTTGGCGAGGGCTTCGATATTGTAACGCCGGCGGATCTCTTCCAATGCAGCAGAGTTGTCTGTTGTCCTGAGCGTAATGACATCGCCGCCCACGGCATCCTTGAGGCATGTCGGCGTATCAAGAGCGATAATCTTGCCATGATCGATGATGCCGATTCGATCGCAGTTGAGGTCGGCCTCGTCCATGTAATGGGTGGTCATGAAGATGGTCAGCCCGATCTGCTTGCGCAGTTCGTGAATATAGCCCCAGATCTTATTGCGGGTTTGGGGATCCAAACCGATAGTCGGCTCATCGAGGAAAAGGACTTTGGGTTGATGCAGCAAGCCGCGGGCGATCTCAAGCCGCCGTCTCATGCCGCCGGAATAGGTGCGGGTGCGGTCCTTACGCCGAGGCCAAAGTTCGACCATTTCCATCAGCGATTTCAGGCGGGAGTCTCGGACCTCGGGCGGTACACCGTAGGCCAGGGCATGGAAGCGCAGGTTTTGCTCGGCGGTCATATAGTCGTCCAGGGTCGTATCCTGAAAAACAAGGCCGATAGAGGCTCGCACCAGGTCCGTCTGAGAATCGACATCATATCCGGCGACGGTAGCCTTGCCGGAGGTAGGTCTGAACAGAGTGCAGAGCATGTTGATGGTGGTGGTTTTTCCGGCGCCGTTTGGTCCGAGAAAACCAAATACTTCGCCTTTTTTCACATCGAAAGAGATGCTGTCAACCGCAGTAAGTGTTTTGAATTTCCGGGTGAGGTCTTTGACCTCAATGACGTTTTCAGAATTTGTTTCTTCAGACATAGTGGAAGATATTATGCCTCTTTATGTTCGTTTTCGCCAACGTAGAACAGACTCCGGTATCAGGCGCGCTGCATTTGACGGCGTGTACCGGGCAGGCTTTAACGCAGTCGCCGCAGCCATCGCAGACTCCGGGATTTACTACGACAGCCTGCCGGTTTTTGTGTACCCAGATCCTCAGCCGTACGCCAAAACGGAGGCCGACTTTGTCATTTCCGCTGAGTGCCCGAACTTCGAGCACGGAATTTGTGCAAGCGGCCAGGCAGGGCATCCGATTTTCCTTGCACTCATTGTGGAAGCCGCCTTCACAACGAGTGCGATCAACCATCGGTCTTAGAATGCCAACCCGTACTTTAACTCCCGTCGTCAACCTTCGACGATTTTCCGGATGTCCGCCGAAGCCCTGGAAACGACGTCGTGGATCTTGGCCAATTGATCGTCGGTCAGATTGCGGACCCGGCCCCTGAAGTAGCGTCCAAGACCGTGAAGTTCGACAAGCGTTTCCTTCAAATGGGCTTTGCTTTCGAAAGGCCAGTGATGGCGGGCGAACTCTCGAAGGTGGTCGATCTGCTCCTTGTTCTGGCGCAGGTGCTCAAGGCCGGCTTCGGTGATGGTGTAGGTTTTCTTGCCCTCAGATTCGCTGGCAACCAGGAAGCCCATATCGGTTAGCATCTGCAGTATGGGATATATGCTGCCGGCAGAAGGGGTGTAAAAACCGTGGGAGCGCTCCTCAAGGGCTTTGATGAGTTCATAGCCGTGGGCGGGCTTATCCTTCAGGAGATCGAGGATGACCAACTTGAGAGCTCCTCTCTCGAACGTGCCTTCAGGAGCACGACCATGACCGAATCCCCAATCCCCACGTCTCATACCCATGAAACCCAAATGATGATGCAACATGTTTTTCTCCTTTTACATGATATAACGCGATATATCGTATTATATCGGCAAATCAATGTCAATAAGGACGAGGATGCCAATTTCACTCGGATCGAGGGGCGGGTTTGGTGGCTTTCATGGATTCCGCCGCATCTTCGTCATGGATGGTCGAAGCGAAGATGATGGCGATAACTCCCATAGCGGCGGCGACGATGAAAGAGACATGATAAGCCAGGAGCTGCCCGGCAGTGTCCATCGAGCCCTTAAGCATCTCAAAAAGTACTGTTCCGAGAAGTGCTGTGCCGAACGACGAAGCAACCTGGCGGTTAGTATTGAAAATCGAAGACGCCCTGCCTGTTTCAGGACCTGAGATATTGGCGAAAGCCGCCGCCTGGATGGGAATCACGGCAAAAGCCATCGACGCGCCCCTCAAGAATAAGGCACCCCTGACCGTCCACAAATCAACGCTGGTATTCATGAAAATAAAACCAAAAGTCATTATGGTGGTACCGAGCAATCCGAACATGACCATCCTTCTCGGTCCGACCTTCTTGTAGAGCCTGCTAGCCACAGCGGCCATGGCGATCCATCCCAGCGCCTGGGGTCCGGTGGTCAATCCGGACTCAAACGCGGTATGACCCAATTGGAGTTGTAAAAATAGGGGCAATACAAACAAAAAACCGATCCACAGGGCAAAGGCGAAGAACATTACCAGGTTCGATGTCCGGAACAACCGCTCCTTATAAAGCGAAAAATGGAGGATAGGGTCTTTGATCCTGGACTCGACGATCAGCGCGGCCGTCAAGAGCCCGGCACCAAGGATCGCGGTCACGATAACCCTGAATGATCCCGGTCCATAAACCGGTACCGTAGAGAGGGCGTACAGCAATAATGCCAGACCGACGCCAGCCAGCAAAAAACCGGTGAAGTCGAATTTCCCCGCGTTTTCCTCTTTGTGTTCCTTGAGGACCTTCGAGGCGAAAAGAAAGGCGAAAATTCCGATCGGAACGTTGACCAGGAAAATCCATCGCCAACTGGTGAAATCGACGAGAAATCCTCCTAGCACCGGGCCGATCGCCGGGGCTGCCGCTGCCGGGATCGACAGGATCGATGAAGCCGCCGCCCTTTCTTCCGGAGGGAAGGTTCTGAACAGCATGGCTACGCCGACAGGAGTCATCATACCACCGCCGACGCCTTGCAAAATCCGTGAAAATACCAGTTTTTGAATACTGGAAGACATGCTGCAGAGAGCCGACCCCAGGGTGAAAACCGCAAGAGCGAAGAGAAAGGTCTTTTTGGTGCCGAATTTGTCGCCGATCCAACCGGAGGCAGGTATCCAGATCGCCAGGCTCAGCAGGTATCCAGTTACAACCCATTCAAGGGTGGTTTGGGAGGCATTAAGTTCTTTGGCCAGGGTCGGCAAGGCGACGTTGACGATGGTGATATCCATGAGATCCATGAAAAAACCGGCGACAAAGGCAATGGCGACGAGCCACTTGTATTGGAGCTTCAAAGATGCACCGATCCTGCGATTTACACTTTTCCCAGTACAATCAAACCATTTTCATCCCGATAGTCCCCAAGCGCAATTAGTAACCATACGTAATTTTCACGCAGGGCGACCCCATGGATTACTTTGTGAAATCAGAGGGCCGGTGGGAAGGTGAGTGAGATATTCAAATCGAAGAAAGCAATTTTCTTATCGATGGGACACTAGCTTCGGCGGCTGTCTCACCCCGCTGGATAGCATCTGAGGCCATTCCGAAATCCGCCAGGTGAATGCCGGTCATGTCCGGCTCGATAGCGACGTCCGCCTGTTTGAGTCCGGCTTCCGCAAGGTGTGCTGAAGCGATGTAGATGACCTGAGTCGCCACCCTGACGAAATTCGGCGCGTGTTTCGGGATTTCGTCCATCGATTTCGAGCTTGTCGGGATGATGCCAAGCCCTCTAAGGACGTTAACGGCGATAATTTTGTCGGCTCCGAGGTCTTTTAGAGGTGCCACCGGCAGAGGATCGGATATCCCGCCATCCACAAGATACCGGCGGCCGAGCCGTGGTACCTTGAACACCAATGGCAGCGCCATGCTGGCAAGAACGGCGTCAAGGACCGATCCGCGTTTGAACACTACCTCTTCACCTGAAATTATGTCGGTGGCGACGCAGACGAAGGGTTTTTGCAGTTCGGAAAAGTCGCGGTCACCGATGATGCTTTTCAATTTCTCTCTGACCCGGCGGGTGCCGGTAAACCCGCTGGTCCTCAAAGGGTTAAACTCAAAAAGCCTGACAAGCTTAGGCCAGCTCAAATCGAGGGCATGGTGTCTGAGTTCCGCGGCCGACATTCCGCCGGCGTAAGCCGCCCCGATAATGGCGCCCATGCTGGCGCCGGCAACCATGTCGATCCGGATATTCTCACGTTCGAGCACTTCAATGACGCCGACGTGGGCCAGCCCTCTCGCCGCGCCCCCGGAAAGCGCCAGGCCGATTTTCATTTAAGGATCCCCGGCGGTTCGACGTGGGGTACCAGGCGGACCGAGCAAGGTTCGACGTGCGATTCCAGCCATTCTTCAGCCAACAGAGTCATGAAGAAGGTGTCCTGCCACTGGCCGAATTTGAGGACATCCCTCCGCAACCGGCCGTCGGTGTTGAAGCCGTTTTTTTCCAAAGCCCGGCGGCTGGCGAAATTATCGGCGAAAACGGTTGATGACACCCTCACAGCGTCAAGGCAGGTGAAAGCAAAGCAGCAGGCCAGGCCGATAGCTTCGGTCATATAGCCCCGGTTCCAGTAGGGTAATCCCAGCCAGTAGCCCAGTTCCACCGAGTCAGGGTGGTAAGGCAACTTGATGGTGATGGCCCCGACGAATCCCGGCGTTTCCAGCGGCTCAATGGCAAAATGATAACTCAAGCCCCGGCGCATCTCCTCCGGCCAGCGCTCCTGCCAGGTTCTGGCCAGTTCGGCTTTGTCCGATGGCCCGTCCCACAACAGCCATTTCAGGATTTCGCGGTTGTCATGGATAAGTTCCCAAGCCGGTTCAGCGTCGGCTTCGGATAAAGGGCGCAGTTTTACACTCTGGCCGCATATCTCGACGTCTTCAAAACCAAGATTGTGGACGGATTCCAGGGGGATGCTCATTTAAAATACCCCTCCTTCATCGACTTCGCTCTGGGGCAGGCTACAGGGAGAGGAAGGTTGGAGATCATTTCCAGAGGTCTTCGATTTCTTCGGTCGTTACTTTGGTGGCAGTCTCTCCCCAATCACCGTAGGTCGTGCCATAATCCCTCGGCACGAAGGCGACAGGCATGGGAACAGCGTGACCGAAAATAAGCGCCTGCTGGCGGGCCGACAGCTTGGCCAGGACGTTTTTCAGCTCGCCTTTGCCGGAGACACCCGAAAGCACGGCGTCGATGTCCTTCTCGGAATCGAGGAGACAGGTGATCTTGGTGCCCAGCTGGGACATGATGTCTTCGTCGATACCTGAGGGTCGCTGATCGATAACGAGCAGAGTCACCGAATATTTCCGCATCTCGCGGGCAATGGTGCCGAAAATCGTCTGCCCTGCCACAATGGGGTTTAAAAACTTGTGCGCCTCTTCGATGGTGATGACCAGCGGCATAGGATAACCGGAATCGGAGGCGATGGCTTTCTCCGTCCGGTCGCGGTAGCGGGCGTAAATGCGGCGGGTAAGCATGTTGGCCACCAGGATGTAGGCGGTGATATCCGTATAGCGGCCGAATTCCAGGACGACATGCTTACCGGTTTCGAGGTAGGCCAGGATGCGATCGACAACATCGCCGGGTGCGTTCGACGAAATAAACGGTAGCCGCTGGATGGTGTTCAGGCCGCGTTTCAGATTCTGGAAGGTACTCTCGTGGATGGATAATTCGGCCAGCGTCTCTTCGTCCTCCAGGTTGGCGGCGGCCACAAACCAACTCTTGCCAAAATGCTTCCTCAGCTGGTAGACGGCTTCGACGGCGGCATCGGTAAGATTCAATGTTTGACGGAGGAGCGAGATATCCTCGGGCTCGATTTCCTCATAACCGATCTTGACGACGTAGTCGGTGGAGACGCCACGGCGCCTGGAGTTCTCCTCATCCAGGGTGAATACTGCCACCTTTGAAGGGAACAGTTGCTTCAGTGCCTTGACCTGGCGCTTTTTTTCGCTGGTGCCGGCCCAACCGTACTCCGAATGCATGTCGAAGACGAGATTGACCGCGGCCGATTTCTGGAGCATGCCAATTAACAGCATCCTGGTCAGGAAGGTCTTGCCAGTGCCGCTCTTGCCGAAGATGCCGTTGGAACGTTTGACCAGAGTCGGCAAGTCGAGGCAAAGTTTCACTTCCATATCCAGCGGGTTGCCAATCCAAAAACGCTCTTTGTCCTCTTTACCGAAAACAACTTCGATGTCGGTGGCGGAGGCTTCCTTGACCGCCGAGAAATGGCTGGGGATGGTCTTGACCGGCTGCGGTCCCTCGATCATCGTTTTCTCATCGCCGCCAATAGTCAGGTAAGGCGCGACGTGAAGTGATCCATACGCTGAAGTGCCGGAAAGAACCTCGGTCAAAAAGTCATCGCCGGAAGGCGGAGAAACCGTCAGGTTTAAATCTGTGACCCCGAGTGAAACATCGGTGATCATTCCGAAAAATTTGCGCTTCCTTCCCTCGATAGTGACATAGCGGCCGACGGCCATGTCTTCAATGGAGGCGTTGCCTTCGAGCTTGACTTCAATGCCTTTATTAAGCGAACCGGCGGTGACGATACCCAGTTTTTCGGTCATGCGGACAACCTTTCGAGGATGGTCTTGAGACGACTGTAGTCAGCTGACAAAAGCTGCGCCAGAGCCTTGCCGGCGGTGAGCAGATATTTCCGGCGTTCCTTGCCTTCATAGCTGGCGGCTATCCAGCGCAACACTGCCGATGTCATTTCTTCCGGCGAGACGTTGCCCTGGGCCGATAGAAGCAGGGTGATAAAGCCGGTTTTTTGCGAAAAAGCCCTAACCTCGACGTCGTCGCAAGCGTACACAAAACCATGGAGACGGGCGGGGCGGGGCGGCAGATAGTGGCGGATCTCGTCGTCCGACTGATGTCCGACAATAACCGCCTCAACCTCGCATCTCAGAAGTTTTTCCAGTTGGGGATTAGCGGCGAAGACAGCTTCCTCCGATGCTTCGTCTTTGCCGCGAGCAACCGGTCGACGGCCGGGTTCCAGTGAGGTCGTAGAGACGTGGCCGACGGCGGCGTAAATCATCGTACCGTCGATCGAGGTCTTAACGAGAGACCCCAACGGCGGCGGCGCATTCAGGTCGTAACATTGGGCGGTGAAGCCGGTTGATGAAGTCTCGATGACCTCGGCAAGTTTTGTTTCTATTGCTGGCAATTTTTACTCCTTGGTTGACCGTAATGATTATTCCATTTTGGCTTGTTTCGTTTGAGGTTTCAGGAATGGATTATTGTCCATGATTGCAGCCGGATAAAAAAGGACCTTTGAACCAGCGCGAGAGTACACGTACCTGTCTTCAATCGGGTTTGAGTCGTCGACGAGCATCTTTTTAAGCGTCCACTGAGCACGTCCGCCGTGGATGGGCTGGAGTTTTTTCTTGATGATGAGCTCTCGCAGGTAGTCATTGAAGTCGGAATAGGTAAGGAAGCCGCGTTTAGCGGAAACTTCTCGGGCGACCGCCAACACCCTGGCTTTATCGAGTTCACGCATCATCTGGACTCCTTTCGGGGGTTGCCCCCTCACCCTCTTATCCCTCTCCCTCCTTCGCCTTCGCGTAGGATGGGGAGAGGGAAGTTGGAAATCAGACTAGATCCACCTCGCTTGTTTGGAGAAACTCTTAGCTGAGCCGCTAACCGGCAACCCGCGTTCAGCCAGATACGTATCTACCACTTCATAAAAGAGTTCCCGGTCAGCGCCGGTAACAACTGCCTGCTCGTGGGCTTCGGACAGAGCTACAGGATAGCCCTTGCCCTTTTTCACCTGTTCGAGGACGAGGGTATGAATCAAGTTCACCAGCTCATTATTTGTCGCCAACCAGATCGGCAGCTCGACGCGGGCGATTTCGCTCTCGAGTTTCAGATAGAAGAAGCAGATGCGGTGCTCTCCGTAATATTGACCAATCACTTTAGAGGTGCTCTCAAAGATGGCGGAACGCTCACCGAGACTCAGAAACCGGTCGAACAGCGCAGCATCCGACACACCTGACACCGGATCACAGGGGCGATCTCCGGATTTCAATTCGCCGCAATAGCGGTCGCAGTTTGCAGGTTCATGGGGGCAGAGCGTGAGGCGGAGGGTGTTGACCACTTCGTTGCCGCCCGGCTGCGAGATATAACTGGCGACCGCGAGTGGTCTTTCGGCACAAAGCTGTTTGAAAGCCGAAAGACATTTCAGGTAACCGTCATCGAGCAGTTCGCGGAGGACGTAGGCATCATAGTTTTGGGTCGTCAGGTTCCAACGGATCAGCGTGCCATCGGCCAGGGCCAAGGCAGGACGTTCGGGTGGAAGAGAGGCCGAGAGGGCGACCAGGGCGGAACATTCCTCGACGTCGCGCTTGATGCCCAAGAGTGCCCCTTGAAGAGGCGTCTCGCGGTTGCCCGCCGGATCATGGATGAAGAGGTCAGCATCATCGGACAGGAGGCGAGGGTGGCTATCGAGCATTGCACCAGAATTTTCCCCATAGTCCAATCGTACTTCGCCGATATTGATCAGGCTGCATGGAGCGGCGTGGTGGCGGTCGATGTCTATATGAGAGCCGTCGGCAGCGACAACGGAATAAGTGGTGGGTGGAGGTGCTGGCAATACCCTTTCGTCAAGGGGTGTCAAGGGGGCGGCCAACAGAAAACTGGTTTTTGAACGACGAACTTTGTCCAGCAGTGGGAACGGATCACCGGCGTTTTCAAGGCTTTCGACCGAAGCCGCCACGTGAGCCTGGTGCTCAGAGCCGCTTTCAGCCAGCTTTTCGGCCATGGCACCGATCTGACCGGCGACCTTGGTGATGTCAAGCGACACTCTTTTTCCTCCGCCGAAATTCAAGCCTAGTATAGTTTATGAAGGCGACGGCCTCAAGGATTTTTGCTAACAGCTATCAGCCCTCAGCTATCAGCTTAAACCGGACTGCAGGGAAGCATAGCCATCATATCGCGCAGCTTGGCTGAGGCATCGCTGATAACCGGCGGACCGTGACCGCCAAAAAGGGAATTGAAATCCAACCTGGCAATTTTCTTCATCGAATCCATCGCTCGGGGCATATCTATTGCGGTCGGTCGGGAAGGAGTCATCAACCTGTCTCGGGCATGCGTGCGTAGGGCGTCGCCGGTGAAGATGATCTCTCCAGGTTTCCATAGACAGATACTGCCCGACGTATGTCCAGGGGTATGGACAACCTGGAAGCTACCGACTTGGTCAAATTCATTAAGCAAGATATCAGGTTTAAAACGGGCAAAACGGCCCAAACCCGGGATCAGCCGGGAGATCCAGCGGAAGGGAAAGGGAAGCTCCGTTCGAGTGGTCATATAGTGTGCCTCGATGTTGTGGACAGCGATCTTAGCCCCGGTGAGTTCCCTGAGTTCAGAGGCGCTGCCGGCATGGTCGATATCAGTGTGGGTAAGGATAATGTAGCTGATTTTGGAGACGCCGAGTTTTTTGGCGTAATTGTCTATGCGGCGGGCATTACCCAGCAAACCGGTGTCGATGACAATGGAGGATTCCGGCTCGACGACAAGCCAACAGTTGCAGCCAATGACGCCTCGAATCCAATGAATGCCAGGTATGACTTCGATGTTGTACCGTCCTGTTTACAACATGATAATCCTCGATGCAACGGTAAACAATGGCAAGAACAAAGTTTTGGGTTCGTGCTAAAATAATCGTCAACTTCTGAAGGAGGCAAACTAATGCCGTCAATGGATGTGGTCAGCGCCGTCGACCTGCAGGCGTTGGATAACGCTATCAACAATGTCAAACGAGATATTACCAGCCGATACGATTTTCGCAATATCAAATCCGAGATAAGTCTTAACCGCAAGGAAAAGACGATTCATCTCCAAAGCGGAGATGACGTAAAAGTTAAAGCAATGACCGAAATGCTGATCGGTCACGTGGTGAGGTTCGGCCTGGATCCCAAGTGCCTCGATTTCGGGAAGATGGAAGCCACCGCTCAAGGCGGCGCCGAAATGGATGTGAAAATCAAAGAGGGGATTCAGAAAGAGACCGCCCAGAAGATGGTGAAGTTCATCAAGACTTTTAAACTCAAAGTCGAGCCAGCCATTCAGGAAGACCAGTTGAGGATCACCGGCAAGCAGATCGACGACCTGCAGGAAGTGATGCGGCAGCTTAAAGCCCAGGATTACGACATCCCTCTGCAGTTCGTGAACCTGAAGCGCTAGACAGCAATGCTGGCATTACTAGCCTCGGTCTTCGTCATATCGTTGTCCGGCGCCCTGATGCCCGGTCCGGTGTTTGCAACCGTTTTGGTTAAAAGCTGCAAGTCGCAGTGGGCAGGCGTCCAGGCTTCGCTTGGGCACGCCGTTATCGAAGTGCCATTGATCATTCTCATCTACTTCGGCGCCGCCGCATTTTTTGCCCATACCGCAGTCCAGTTTGTTCTGGGCGTGCTCGGCGGCGGCATGGTGGTGTGGATGGGAATCGGGATGTTCCGCGCCCGGAAGGCTATCGCCACCGGGCAGAAGGATACGGCGTACAGCGCATTTACCGCCGGCATAGTCCTCTCAGTGGGCAATCCGTTCTTTCTTTTATGGTGGGCGACCGTTGGCGCGCTCTTGGTGTCAAAAGCGGCTGAATTTGGCGCAGGGGGGCTCTGGGGGCTGATTCTGACCCATTGGCTGACCGACCTGATATGGATGTCCTTTGTATCGTTTGTGGTGTATAGGACACACCGTCTCTGGGCTCCCGTAGTCCAGGAAGGAGTTTTCATCCTGTGCTCATTGCTTCTGGTGGGGTTCGGTGGGTGGTTTATCGTGTCAGGTGTTCAATCGGTAATCTGAAATGTATAAAAAGTACTCCCGGGAAGACCAGAAAGCGTTGGCAACCTGGGCTGCGAACTGCGCCGAACGGGTGTTAACGCTATTCGAAAAGACTGTCCCGAGCGACAACAGACCTCGAAAAGCCATCGAGCAGTGCCGGGAGTGGGTAGGAACCGGAATTTTCAGCATGGCAGTGATCAGATCAGCATCGCTTTCCGCCCATGCCGCTGCGCGTGAGGCGCCAATTGAGGCAGCAAGATACGCCGCCCGCGCCGCCGGACAGGCTGTGGCAACCGCTCATGTTCCCCAGCATGCCTTTGGCGCTGCGTACTACGCTCTCAAGGCGATGGCGGCGGCCGATTCGGCTAATGCCAAAGCTAACGTGGCGAGGGAATGGGAATGGGAGGCGGGGCAGGTGCCCGAGAACTTGAGGGATGAGGTGTTAAAGAGGGTTGTGATCCAGCCCACTAAAAAGGGCATCTCGATTAAGATAGACAAAAGCGGAGATTTTTAGATTCTTTAATCGGTGGCTAATTCGCCTATAGTTTTTTGTATCCGCCGTGACCGGGTCTCCGGTTTTTTGGCTTCTGTGATGTACTCGACGTATTCTTTCCTATGGCTATAGGAAAGCTTATCGAATCGATCGCGGGAGACGGGGTTCTTGTCCAAGGCTGTCGAGAGGTCAGCCGGAATTACAACAGTTCTTTCCTCGGTGTCTTTTTCCATCATTACATGGATGGAGTCGCCGGCGTTCTTTCCCAATGATTTGCGCATCTCGGCGTCAATACCGATAACGTGTCCGCCGGTCATTGGTTGAATGGTGCCGCGGTATGGGCGGCCGTCGAAGGTGCCTTTGACAGCGACGCGGGCTCTGGTACCGAAAACCTCTTCAACATCGAAGGGGACGCAGATATAGGCGGCGCGGGGGGCATCGGGGGGACTCTGGATGACGGCTTCGAATTCAGGCAAGGGATTTCACCCTTTCCAAAAAGAGAGTTAGATCAAACCCCAATCATGGTATCCCTGTTGTAAAAGAGCTAAGTACTCAGGTGCGGGTTTGGATTCCTCGGCGGGGTGGGCTGGAACGTATGTGAAACAAGAGAGCGACTCCCCAGTTTCGGTGTTAACTATTACATTGAGTTTGGTGTTTTGGGTGGGGAATCCCTCGGCAATGTCCAGTTTCTTCAGAGCTGAATCGGGGACGTCGTAAACACCCCCTTTGACACGTGCGCCGCGGAGGGGTTTCAGGGCGGCGGTCCCGCCGTGGGAAATCCGCGACCATCCGGTGAATACCAGTTGATAGTTTGAAAGAGTGGCGGAGACTCTGGGCTTGCACTCCGGGCAGCGCTGGGCCATGTATTTTCTGGACAGGGAGGCGCCATAGGCGAAGTAAAGCGGCATATCGGCATTATAGCACAGGCCGATGCGAGGCTTTAGAGGTTAATTTCAGGTTGGATTTCGTAACAAAACGTTTGTTTTGGGTTTGACTTTTAGCTAGGGGCGTCTTATATTGGCATCGATTTTTGGGAGGGTGGTTAGCCGTATGCGGGCTGCCGATGAACCGATTGTAATCGAGAGCCTGGGCCGGCTGAATGAGTACGGCGCGGATGACCTCCTTGTTTGTTGCGCCTCCTTTGAAGAACGGTGCGTGTCAGCCATCCAACGGATGAGCGCCAATTTCAGAGTAAGATATTCAATCATCTTCGTAATCGAAGAACCGCGTTACCAGGACGCCATAGACTTCAACCTCACCAAGATCCAAACCATGCTTTCGCGTAAAACGTCCGAGGGTGTTTTCGTCATTCGTTGCCAGCGCGACGACCCGTGGAAGGCGTAGCCCAGTTAAAGACGATTTGGAAGCGATGCCGGCCGAAGGATGCCGAAGAACCGTACATCACACTTGATATTTCCGGCTTTTCGAAGGTGTACCTTTTAGGTCTGCTGCACTATCTGGTGGCGGAACTCAACATGGGTTTGCCTAGGATCGTCCACACCACCCAGACGTACGCCCCTTCACGGCTGACACAGGGCGTGCATCAGATCACCACGGTGGCCAATTTCTTCGGTTCTTTTTCGGTTGAAAAAGAGACGGTGCTCGTCCTCTTCCTGGGTTTCGAGGCCGAACGATCTCTTTCTGTTTGGAAACAATTCAATCCCAGCCGCACGATCTGTCTTGTAACCGCTCCCCGCGACGGCAATGAAGAATACCTTCGATATGCCGAAAAGAACAATGATGTCCTTCTCGCCCAGCCGAACGTGGAAGTCAGGCGGGTGGCGGCGGATTCACCCTATCACATCCGCAACACCCTGGAGTCTATCTGGGAGGAATTCAAGGCTTCGGCTAACATGATCATCGGTCCGTTCGGGACTAAACCCCAAACGGTGGGTATTTTCGTGTTCTGGCTGGAGCATCCGCGGGTTCAGATCGTCTACTCTTTCCCGAGCGAGTATACCAAGAGCTATTTGAACCGAAAGCCAGGAAAAACTATCGTACTTCCCCTGACCAACGTTAATAGGGGCACCATCGATCCAAAATTCCAATTCTCCAGAACGGGAGATCTTTGATCCGGTCGAACAGCTTTTAAAGCTGCGGCATTGATTCTGCCGAATTATATTTGAACTAAAATATATTTGTGGCATTTCGGGGATCTTGTGCCTATAATGGCTTCAATATCCCAATTGAAAGGCCGCCCGCAAGCTTGATGTCCAACTTTTGGCAAGATTTCCTGCTGACCTTCGTTCCCCTGTTCATCGTCATCGACGCTGTCGGCAACCTTCCGTTTGTCATCGCTCTGACCGAGGATTCCACCAAGGAAGAGCGGTGGCGCATCATCAATTTGGCGACTATCACGGCCGCCGCGGTCGGCCTGTTCTTTTTATTTCTCGGCAGTTTCATCCTGAAAGCCATGAACATAAGCGGCGGCGCCTTTGCCATCGCCGGCGGCATCATCCTGATGGTTTTCGCCATCCGCTATATGACCACCGGACACATGGTGGAAGTCATCAAGGAGGAAATGGTGGCGGTGGTCCCGATAGGCACACCCCTCACGGTCGGTCCAGCAACGATCACCACCTTGCTGCTGCTTTCAAACCAATACCCAGTTTATATCGTATTCATCGCATTCGCGGTTAACATATTCATTGCATGGCTGACCTTTGTCGCCGCCGGATTTTTCATGCGTTTGATGGGCCGGGGCGGCCTGAGGGCCATTTCCAGGGTTTTCAGCCTGCTGCTGGCGGCACTCGCGGTGAGCATGGTCATTCGCGGGCTGGAACTGATCAACGTCCTGCCCACGGCCCCGGCGTAGCTTTATCAGTTACCCTAAAGTCCCGGCTTTGTTTAGCTTTAAAAATAATTGGTTCCAAACGCTTGACAATCGTGTTAGCTTGGGCTATCGTATAATTCAAATTTACGAAGGAGGGTATTTATGGAAGGTTATTGCATGAAATGCCGGACCAAGAGAGTTATGAAGAACGCCAAGGCTATCACCATGAAGAACGGCCGGCCGGCCACCCAGGGCGTCTGCCCCGTCTGCGGCACCAAGATGTTCAAGATCGGCAAAGCCTAAATTCATCAACACGTTTGATTAAATGAGACCGGGCCACAGCGCCCGGTCTTTGTTTTTTTCCGAAAATTATTAAACAATTAGTCTTGACAGCCTATCTGGCCGCTAATATAATCCAACCGATGATTGAACATTCAGTGAAAGCTGAAAAAACGCGCCGGCCTACCTGGCGCGACGAAAAAGCCGAAGAGCGCCGCCTTCAGCTCATCGATACGGCGCTGGAGGTTTTTGCCCGAAAAGGCTTCGACAAGACCAGCGTGCGGGAACTTGCAGCCGCGGCCGGGGTGGCCCAAGGGCTCATGTACCACTATTTCAAAAGCAAGGACAAGCTCCTTGAAGCTGTAGTCGAGAGGCACAGTTTCCTGCCGCAACTCAAGAGCCTGCTGGCAACCCTCCATAACGAGCCGGCGGCCAAGGTATTGAAAGCCGTCGGACGGCAGTTCTACGATCTCCTCGGGCAAAAAGAAAGCCTGATGAACATATTTTTCCACGAAACGCAGAGCCATCCCATCGTCCCTCGCATCTGGCGCGGCATCATGAACGAAGGCATCTCGCTGTTTCAGAACTACCTCGATGAACGGGTCAAGGCCGGAGAACTAAGAACCCACAACACCGACGTGACCGCGCGTACCCTGGCTTACACCATCGTTTTGCTACGCGCCGGCGGCGTCGCCTTCCACCAGCGGACCCGCCCTGAAGCCTTCATCGACCAGATGGTGGACAATATTCTCAGTGGCATAGCCGCTTGACTTACCAAAACTAAACACTTTGGGCAGCTCCCCGGACCTCGATCGGATTTCCGTTTCAAAGACAGTTTGATAGGTCCCGGCGCCGGCGAACCCAACTGACAATATCCCGTTGACAATGCGGAACGGCATACGGTATGATTTTAACCCGCGCCTACTCTGTAGGAGTGTAGCTCAGTTGGTAGAGCAGTGGTCTCCAAAACCACTGGCCGAGGGTTCGAATCCTTCCACTCCTGCCAGCGGCCGAGATGGTGGAATGGTAGACACGCTAGCTTGAGGGGCTAGTGAGTGATGAGCTCGTGGGAGTTCAAATCTCCCTCTCGGCACCATTAAAAACTTATGGTATAATCCCGGTTCATCGGGCGGAAGTAATTCAGTGGTAGAATGCCTCCTTGCCAAGGAGGATGTCGCGAGTTCGAGTCTCGTCTTCCGCTCCATTTTTGTTCTCTGGCGGACATACCCCGAGTCCGAGGCGAAAAACGGCGACGTAGCCAAGTGGCAAGGCGGGGGTCTGCAAAACCCCTATTCACCGGTTCGAATCCGGTCGTCGCCTCCAATTCTTTCCCCCTTGAACCCCCTCCTACACTTTTTTCAGATGAAAACCCCACGTCGCCAGCAGCGCGGTCAGAATGACCACACTCCAGAGCATCAGGTCCGAGTTTGAGTTCAGGTTCAGCGGTTCCGCCAAGCCGAGAATAATGATCATTCCCGCCAGCGCCCCAAGCGCCGCCAACCATATCGATCCCCGATATTTAAAAGCTTTGCTGAACACCAGCACGCCGAATACCACGCCTAACGCATAGCCGATGATCATGCCCGCGATAGCGCCAACCAGCCCCCCGAACCCGCCGTAGCTGTTCCAATCAATCAGCTTGGATCCGAGGAGCGCGCCCACGATTGCAAAAACATAACCGCCGAAAGCCGAAGCCAGCGCCATCCCGATGAAAGATTTTACCGTTCTTTTCACGTTTTGATCGAGCCCCCTTCTACTTTGGGTAATTGTATCCTAAAAGATGCGGCAGTTAGTAATAATTCGGTTGATTACGTTTGGAGACCCCTTGACACCCCTAGTCACGGACGTTACACTATGACCGTTCATGAATACGCAGAATTTCACTATTGCCCAGGCTGCCGAAAAACTGGGCGTTTCTACGCGCACCATCCGCCGCTACATCAAGGCCGGCAAACTAAGAGCGGACCTGGTTAACGGGCCATTTGGAGAAGAATACCGCATTCGCGAATTGCCGGAAGACCTCAAAAAACTCGAGCCCGCCGAACCCTGGACAGCCCTCGAAAAGCGGGATCCTCTGGCCGGGGCATCACAGGACGCGATGGCTGTTCTACGTGATTTGCAGGAGAAGAACTTGGCCCTGGCTGCTCAACTGGGCGCCGCAACCGAGCGCATCCGCCAGCTCGAGAGCCAGCTTAAAACCAAAAACATCACCGACGGCAAAGCATCCAGTGTCCCGTGGTGGCAGAAGCTTTTCTCCGGGATACGTGCGCTGTTTTCTAGTAAGTCGGAACAACCTATGACCGTTCAATCAACTGAAACGGACGGCGTGTCTAAAACTGTAGAACCCGCCGCTTGAAAATGGCATCCCGCAATCACCTCCGGCACGCCGCCCTGGCGCTCCCACCGAAGGCGATGCTGATTCCGAACAGGAAGCCGAAATCGTACCAGCCGCCATTATTGTGGACTTCGTAGATATTCACGTTGTTGGAAAACAGCGAGATTATGAACGTTATGGGGGATATTATTCCCTGCCAGAGCCCTGACCAAAAACCGGCGATATGATCGGCTCCATCAGGCGTGTTCAATGCGGGATTGGCTCCTGCCGCGCACCCGGCAAGTAGCAAAACCGTTACCAAAGTCGCGGCGGTGAGTAGTAGTCTCATCTTCATCATTTTCCCTCGCTAATTTCCGCAACGATGCGATGAGGTGGCCAATTGAATCATTGGTGCCGGGAGAGGGGATCGAACCCACACGACCGAAGTCGGCGGATTTTAAGTCCGCTGCGTCTGCCAGTTCCGCCATCCCGGCGCCGGAACAGATTATAGCATAAGGCGTCGGGATTTTGGCGAAACGGAAATCCGGGCGGTTTCGACGTTGAACAGCTATGTCACCGATGACACAACAACTGCGAAATGGAGCGACGCCCCGATAATTATCCAGATGTGGAAAATGTCGTGGAAACCGAACAACCCTGGTACCGGATTGGGACGTTTCAGAGCATAGATGACGGCGCCGATGCTGTAGGCAACGCCGCCGGCCACTACCCCCCAAAATGCGAGCCGCGGCATCGAGAGCCACAATTGCCGCATCGGCGCCAGCGCCAGCCATCCCATGCCCAAATACAGGATTGGCGACAGGATTCTCGGGGCGTGCATCCAGAACAGCTTGTAGAAGATACCTATAGCCACGATGACCCACGGTATAGCGATCATGAAAACCCGCCACAAGCCGTCAAGGTAGATATAGACAAGCGGCGTGTAGCTGCCGGCGATCATGATGAAAATGGCGATATGGTCCAGTTTCCGCCAGACAGAGGTTTCACCATCCCGGCGTTTTAGCGCGTGGTATAAGGCGCTGAAAGAAAATAAAGCGGTGATCGACAAGCCGTAAATGACAACAACGGTAAGGAGGTCCCATCTGCCCCAGGTCAAAATAAGCAAGGCGACTAATCCTGCGCCTCCGGCGACAGCCCCGCCAAGGTGAGAATAGCATGAAAAAGCTTCGGCGCGCTTAGCTACGATGTTACATTCCTCTTCTTTCGCGGTATTATAACCGGACGGAGGCAAAACTGCCACCTTAGGTCGATATTTATTGACTTTAATGAGGCAATTCTGTTTTAATTAGCATTTGTTTGCTGAATAAACAAGGAGAAATCTGTATGGATAAAATCGCCGTTACTTTATCGCCGCGTACCGTGACCGGCAAGAAAACCCGCTTCCTGCGTCGCGCCGGCGTTACCCCCTGCCATGTTTTCGGCCACAACCTGGCCTCGGAAACCCTGCAGGCAGCAACCGCCGATCTGGAAAAGGTTGTCGCCATGGCCGGTACCACCCGGTTGGTAGCACTACAGACCGAAGGCCAGAAGAAGGCTCGCATGGCTTTCATCCGCGAAGTCCAGCGTACTCCGGTTGGCGGCGGTCTTTTTCATGTGGACTTCTACCAGGTCAATATGAACGAGCCCATCACTGCTGAGATCCCGCTACGGCTTGTCGGTGAAGCCCCGGCCCTCAAGACCAAAGGCCGCATCCTGGTCCATCCGATGGCGCACGTCGAGGTCGAAAGCCTGCCCGGTGATCTGCCAGCGAGCATTACCGTCGATATCTCGGTACTGAACGAACTTCATGACGCCATACACGTCAGGGACCTCAAAGTCGAGCCTGAAGTTACCGTCTTGTCCGAGCCCGATCAGCTTATTGCCAAGGTCAGCGAGATCACCGTCAAGGCCGAAGAAGTCATCATCGCCGCCCCGGTTGCCGAAGCTGCCGCTCCTGCCGAGGGTGCCGCTCCTGCCGAGGGTGCCGTCCCGTCCGCTCCCGAAACAAAATAATCGTACAACATCGAAAAACAGAGGCTCATACTGGTCAACCGGCCAGTATGAGCCTCTTCTTTTAGCTATTGTCATTTCAGCATTTACACGCTAAGATTGCGGGAATATTCCGACGATAAGGTTTGTGCGTTGTTAGCAGTAAAAATATCTGAAGTCTCAAAGATCTACGGCGAAAAGAAGGTCGTGGACGGAGTTTCCTTCGAGGTCAACACCGGGGAGATTTTCGCCCTGATAGGTCCCAACGGCGCCGGTAAAACCACCACCATCCGCATGATGATGGATATCATCAAACCGGATGGTGGCGATATCCTGATAATGGGACAGCATCTTGGAGAAGGGTCCAAAAATTGCATCGGTTATCTGCCCGAAGAACGGGGACTCTATCGCAAACTCCGCATAATGGACACTATCGTCTATATGGCCTCTCTGAAGGGAGCGGCGGTCGAGACCGCGGTTTCTCGTGCAGAGGCTCTTCTCAAAAAATTCGGTCTTTATGAGCACCGCTACAAGAAGATAGAGGAACTTTCCAAAGGTATGGGGCAACTTATCCAGTTCGTTGTTACTGTGGCTCACGATCCCGGGTTGATCATCCTCGATGAACCGTTCGCCGGCCTCGACCCTGTCAACACCCGACTTCTGAAAGACACCATCAAGGACCTTCGAGGGGAAGGCAAAGCAATAATTTTGTCTACTCACCGCATGAATGAAGTGCAGGAAATGTGCGACCGGTTGTTCATGATTAACAAGGGTCAGCGTGTTCTCTACGGCGCTCTTAACGACATTCGAAGGCAGTTCCGCTCTAACTCGGTCATCGTCGAATCGGAATCGCCGTTGCCGGCTCTTGCAGGCGTGACCGGGATTGAATCCAAAAATCATTCATCGATATTGAAGCTTGGAGATGCGGCAACGCCTCAATCGGTACTTGCTCAACTCGTCGCTGCCCAGGTGCCGGTAGAGCGGTTCGAGGTGGCCTTGCCTTCATTGGACGATATTTTCGTACAGGTGGTAAAGAAGTCGTGAACAAAACGGCCCTCATCTTTAAACACGAATTCACCACTCTGATCCGACGGACCGGCTTCATTATCATGACCGTCGCAATACCGCTTATCGGGCTCATCCTTATCCTGGGTGGCCAGATTTTTTCCGGCAACCAGGGCGGTGGCGGGCCGGTCGAACAGGTCAAGATCGGATACGTCGACCAGGCTTCGCTCATCACCGGCCATCAACAGGAGGGCAATTTCGATTTTGTCGCTTTTGATTCTGCCGAGGCGGCCAACCAGGCCTTGATCGGCAAAACCGTGTCCGAATATATCGTAATCCCGCCGGACTACATCAACACCGGCGCTCTGGCCAGATTCACCACCGAACGTCAGTTGGAAGTGCCGGGCGATCGGCTGTACGCCATTCAGAACTTCATGCTGGACAATCTGCTATCACCCACTGTGGGGGCTGCTGTCATCGACCGCGTCAAGGCCCCGGCCAACCTTTCAAGCATAATCCTCGATCCCGTCACCGGCTTACCGGCCGAAAATCAGGGAGGCGTGGCGGCTTTCCTGCTGCCTTACCTTTTCAGCATTCTCCTGGTGATGTCGATCTTCACGTCCTCGGGCTACCTGTTGCAGGGACTGGCCGAGGAAAAAGAAAACCGCATCATGGAAGTCCTGCTTTCCAGTGTTTCGGCCAGGCAACTCATAACGGGAAAGGTCCTCGGGTTGGGCGCTGCCGGATTGGCGCAGATGGCGATCTGGCTCTTTTCAGCCCGGTTCCTGGCTAACCTGGCTTCGGCTAACTTTTCGGCTATACTGGGTTCGATCGAGCTATCGGCCAGCTTTGTGATCCTTGGCCTGGCTTATTTCATTCTTGGGTATCTGTTGTTTGCCATACTCCTGGCAGCGATCGGCAGCATTGCTTCGAGCATGCGTGAGAGCCAGCAATTGGCCGCCATTTTCAGCGTCCTGGCGGTCTCACCGCTCTGGGGCCTCGTTTTCATCATTGAAAATCCTCAACACCCGGTGAGCGTTTTCCTTACCATTTTCCCGTTTACCGCCCCCATCACCACGATGATCCGGGTGGGTACCGCGGAAGTGCCGTTCTGGCAGATAGGCTTGAGCATGATGGTGATGGCGGTATCCATTTTCGGGTTCCTGCTGCTTTCGGCCAAGGTCTTCAGGACATTCCTGTTGATGACCGGTAAAACGCCCAAGATCGGCGAGATCCTGCGTATGCTTAAGGAAGCCTAAGCGGGCGACCTTTGTCGTTGCGTTAAGAATGCAGAGACTAACCCGCGCCGATAAGGTTCTTGAGAGGCTTTTCGTCCGCTACCGGGCCGACCAGCGATAACCGCATCCTGTCTTCCCGGATCAGGTCGTCCGCCAGGTCCCTGAGGTCGTCAAGGGTCACCTTTTCGATCCGTTTGATGACCTCTTCAGGCGTCAAGACCTCAGCGGTGAGTATCTCCTGACCTCCCAGCCAAGACGCCACGTGCCTGGAATCTTCCAGGCGCAAAGCCAGCCGTCCTTTAGAGAGTTCCTTGGCTTTAGCCAGTTCCTGGGCGGTCAACGTCGATTTGAGCAGGTTGAGTTCCTTTATCACCGCTTCGATTGCCTTGAGCAGGTTATCTGGGTCCACACTGGCGGCCACGGTAAGCGCCCCGGTGTCTTTCAAAAACTCGGCGTAGCTGTGTATGGCATAGGCCAGACCCATCTTGTCGCGAATCTCGGAAAAGAGCCGGGAACTCATACCCTCTCCGAGGATCACGTTCAAAAGGCTCTCGGTGTAACGCCTGGGGTCAGCTATCGACAGGGCGGGCAGGGCCAGCAGGAAATGGTCCTGTTCGATATCCCTCGTCTCAGCGATCAGACGCTCGCCGTCAGTGCGGATGAACGGGGGAAAAGGCGGCGCGACGCTGGAACCCGGTTGCCAATCCCCGAATTTATCGTTGATCGCCGATAAAATATCTTTCCGGGCAACCCCGCCGGCGATGGCGACGACGGTGTTCTGCGGCAGGTAGTGTCGCGCCATATAACCGCCCATGTCATCGCGGGTAATCGCGCCTACCGATCTTTCAGTCCCGGCAATGTCGCGCCCCAGGGGGTGATCCGGCCACAGCACGGTGTCGATAAGCTGGCAGGCTTTCTGGTCGGGCTGGTCTTCCGACATGTGGATTTCCTCCACTATGACCTGCCGCTCTTTTTCGATGTCCGAAGGATCGAATTTTGAATGCAGCAACATATCGGAGAGCGTGTCAAGGGTAGACACAAAATGGTCGCGCGGCGCCTTGGCCCAATATACGGTTGTCTCCCGGTCGGTGCCTCCGTTCAAGATGCCGCCGATCCCTTCTATAGATTCCGAGATGGCGCGGGAGGTCGGTCTCTTCTCCGTTCCCCGGAACAAGACGTGTTCGATAAAATGGGAAATCCCGGAAATAGGCTCGGTTTCGTAACGCGAGCCGGTGCCGACGAAAAGGCAGATGGACACCGATAAAGTTTGCGGCATCTCCTGTGACAGCAATCTTAAACCGTTGGGCAATACAGTTTTATGGTACATCTCTAACCTCTGGAAATGATTGTACCCCGTTTATCGCGGAGGCCAAAACGGTATTGACCGGTCACGGCCGGGCGAAATTCCGGATTAGTCCGTTTACCCAGGCAAAGGGCATGCTGGGATAAACGTCCAGGTCAAGGTTCGAGCGTTCGCCTTTAACCATATGAAAATAACCGCAACTGGCGATTATGGCGGCATTATCGGTGCATAATGAAAGCGGCGGAATCGACACAGGGATTGGGGAATCTTCAATCATCTTCTCCCTTAGTCGGCTGTTGGCGGCGACACCCCCGGCAAGCAGGATCTGATTAACTCCGTGTTCTTCAGCCGCTGCCAGGGTCCTCTTGACCAATATTTTAACCACCGCCTCCTGAAAACTGGCGGCGGCATCGTTCGGAGAGGCAACCTGACCGGTTTCGGCCAACCGGTACAGCGCCGTTTTGAGCCCTGAGAAGCTGAAATCGAAGCTGCCCGGGATGATCCCCTTTGGCAATTTCAGCGTTACTTTCCCCGATTTGGCCGCCTTCTCGATAACCGGCCCGCCCGGATAGCCCAGGTTCAGCAGCCGGGCGGCTTTGTCGAAAGCTTCTCCGGCGGCGTCATCCCTGGTTCTGCCGATGAGTTGATAATCGCCGTGGTCTCTCATCAACACCAGGTCGGTGTGACCACCGGAAACGATAAGCGCCAGCGCCGGGAACCTCGGGGTTTGGCCGGGGGTCAACCAATTGGCATAAATGTGGCCTTCGAGGTGGTTGATCCCGATCAACGGTTTACCGGCGGCCATCGCGATGGATTTGGCGAAATTGACGCCGACCAGCAGGGATCCGGCGAGTCCGGGACCGCAGGTTACCGCCAATGCGTCGATCTGTTCCATTGTCAGAGAAGCGTCCCTCAGGCACTCTTTGAGCACCGGCACAATGGATAAGAGGTGCTGCCGGGAGGCGACTTCGGGCACTACGCCGCCGTAGCGGGAATGGATGTCCACCTGGGAAGCGACCTTGTTGCCTAGGATTTTGATCCCGTTCTCGACCACTGCAGCGGCTGTCTCGTCGCAGGAGGTTTCTATACCCAAAACTCGCATTGCATGATTATAACAGACCGGCGATAAACGTTTCAGTCAGGCATGCGCAATGCGAATAATGGTAATAATGAATATAAATACAAGAAATGAAGAGTAATACCTCGAAATATTTGTCATGGATCTACTAGAATCAGTTAGGAGATAGCCCCAGAATCGATAAGAATGGATGAGGATCAATTTGCTGATATTTAGGTTGGTGGGTTATTATAACTGGTGTTAGCAGTCTCGTGGTGAGACTGCTAAAATAATGAGGAAGAAAGACACTAAGAAGGAGGTATTCATGGCAATCAACGTGCAACCGCTGCAAAACTTCATCCTGGTGAAACCCGGTAAGAAGGAAGAAAGTCGCAGCGGCATCATCATCCCGGACACAGCCCAGGAAAAAGCCCAGGAAGGTGAAGTCGTCGCCGTAGGTCCCGGCCGACTGGGCAAAGACAACACCCGTGAGGTCATGGACGTAAAGGTCGGCGATTTCGTGATCTATCCCAAGTTCGGCGGCACTGAGGTCAAGGTTGACGGCATGGACATGGTTATCATGCCCGAAAATCAAGTCCTGGCCAAAAAAGTCTACTAATAAATACTTAAAAAACGATTAGGAGGAAAAGTGGCAAAGCAGATTATTTTCGGAGATCAGGTTAGAAAATCCCTGGCTCGTGGCATCAACACTCTTACCGATACCGTCAAAGTCACTCTCGGCCCAAAGGGTCATCCGGTTGCCCTATCTAAGCCCTGGGGCGCACCCACGGTCATCGACGATGGCGTCACCATTGCCCGCGACATCGACCTGCCGGATCCTTTTGAGAACATGGGCGCCCAGATCGTCAAGGAAGCCGCTTCCAAGACCAACGATGCCGCCGGAGACGGCACCACGACTTCCATCATGCTAGCCCAAGCCATCATCACCGAGGCATTCAAAAACATCACTGCCGGTTCCGAACCCATCGCTCTGAAGCGCGGCATCGAGAAAGCCACCGCCGCGATTGCCAAGGAGCTCAAACGGATGTCGAACCCAATTCGCGGCCGCGAACAGATCGTCCAGGTCGCCACCATTACCGCCAAGGATCCTGAAATTGGTGAACTTATCGCCGACGTCATGGAAAAAGTCGGTAAAGACGGCGTCATTACCATCGAAGAATCAAAAGGCCTGAAATACCAGACCGATTATGTCGAAGGTTTGCAGTTCGACCGCGGCTACATCTCGGCCTACTTCGTTACCGATACCGGCCGCATGGAATCGGTGCTCGAAGACCCGATGATCCTTATCACCGACCGCAAGATCGAGACCATGGGTGAGCTCCTGCCCGCCCTGGAGAAGATACTGCAGTGGACCCGCACCCTTGTCATTATCGCCGAGAACGTTGAGGGCGAAGCTCTGGCCACCCTCGTCGTCAACAAGATGAAGGGTACACTGAATATTCTGGCCGTCAAAGCCCCGGGCTTCGGCGATCGCCAGAAGCAGATGCTGGAAGACATCGCCATCCTTACCGGTGGCCGCGTCATCTCCAAGGAAGCCGGCCGCAAGCTTGACTCGGTCACCGAGGAAGACATGGGCCGCGCTCATCGCGTCACCACCAACAAAGACAAGACGGTTATCGTTGACGGCGCCGGAACTCCGGAAGCCATCAAAGACCGCATCAAGCACATTAAAGCTCAGATCGACGAGGTCGAGAGCGCTTTCGACCGCGAGAAGCTGCAGGAGCGCCAGGCTGCCCTCGCTGGCGGCGTTGCCATCATCGCTGTAGGCGCAGCCACTGAGACCGAAATGAAAGAGCGCAAGGCCCGCGTCGAAGACGCTCTGGCCGCCACCCGCGCCGCTCTTGAAGAAGGTATCCTCCCCGGCGGCGGCGTCGGTTTGATCAACGCCCTGCCCGCTCTGGACAAGTTGAAGTTGGAAGGCGATGAGGCCACCGGCGCTTTGATCGTGAAGCGCGCCCTGCCCACGCCGGTCCGCTGGATCGCCACCAATGCCGGCCGCGACGGCGCCGTGGTCTTCGACAAGGTTCGCACCTCTCCTCCCGGTGTCGGCTACAACGCCGAGACCGATGAGTGGGGCAACATGGTCGAAATGGGCATCATCGATCCCACCATGGTTGTCCGCTCCGCCCTGGAGAATGCTGCGTCCGTAGCTAACATGGTCATCATCACCAACTCACTGGTGGCCGATATCCCGGAGAAGAAGATTGAAGCTCCGCCACCCGCCGGCGACTTCGGCTAAACCTAACTGGTCTCCTTTCGGAAGAGAGCCGCCTTCAAAGGCGGCTCTCTTCTTTTGACCGGTTTCCCAAATTGCCCAATCGTGGCAATCGCGGTATAATTTTAAATTGTACTTTAGTATTAGGACTGTGCCTTAATGCATGAAATGGCGGTAACTCAGAGCCTCCTGGAAATCGTGCTGAAAGAAGTCGGCAAGGTTGGAGCCAAGAAAGTGAACGGCGTTAACCTGGTCATCGGCGAACTTTCGGGATTGGTGGATGACTCCATTCAGTTCTATTTCGATTTCATGACTAAAGAAACCATCGCCGAGGGGGCGAAATTAAAGTTTACCCGTATTCCCGCAAAAATGAAGTGCCGGGCTTGCGGCCAGGAGTTCATCACCGCTCCGGATGAATGGATTTGTCCCAAATGCGGAGAATGGCAGGCTGAGGTGATCGCCGGCAAAGAATTTTACATCGATTCGATCGAGGTGGACGATGCAGATAAAGGTCCTTAAAGACATCATGGCAGCCAACACCCAGAACGCCGGCGCGAATCAGGCGAGGCTGGATGCACAGGGCATACTGGGGATTAATATCATGGCTTCTCCGGGCGCCGGCAAAACCACCTTTATATTGGCCACCATTGACAGCCTTGGACAGGATGCTCGCGTCGGTGTCATCGAGGGCGACATTGCCTCGCAGATCGATGCCGAGGAGGTGGCTCAGAAAGGCGCCCCGGTAGTTCAGATCAACACTGGAGGGGGCTGTCATCTCGATGCGGGGCAAGTAGCCGCCGGGCTTGATAATCTACCGCTGGAAGAGATTGATATTCTCTTTATTGAGAATGTCGGCAATCTTGTTTGTCCCTCCGAGTTCAAACTTGGCGAGCATCTGAGAGTTGTCCTCCTGAGCGTTCCCGAGGGGGATGACAAGCCTTTCAAATACCCGGGCATGTTCGCCTCGGCTGATGTGGTCGTTGTTACCAAAATCGATATCATGCCCTATTTCGATTTTGACCTGGATAAATTCACTAAGGCCATCGAAGGTCTCAAGCCGGGAATTCGAGTATTTCCACTGTCTGCTCGAACCGGGGAGGGTTTTTCCGGCTGGACGGACTTTTTGAAATCGCAGTTGAGGCGGTAACCAGAGCCTGTGGCTGTGAATTTGGCTGTTGAACGCCTGGCAATCTCTGTCAAAGGAGTTGTTCAGGGTGTGGGTTTCAGACCGTTTGTGTACCAACTGGCACATTCTCACCATCTATCCGGTTGGGTAACCAATACCTCGGGCGAGGTACGAATTGAAGTCGAGGGTCCACGAACGAATGTGGATGCCTTTCTGCTCGAGATGGAGAAAAAAACTCCCCCTCAAGCCCATATCACCGGCGTTATGTCAACTAGACTCGAGCCGTGCGGGTACCAAGACTTCGAAATCAAGGAAAGCCTGGCCGAACCGGGAAAATACCAGCTGATCTCGCCGGACCTGGCAACTTGCCCCGAATGCCGGGCTGAGATATTCGATCCGGCCGACCGGCGATACCGCTATCCATTTACCAACTGCACAAATTGTGGCCCAAGGTTCACCATCATCGAAGACATCCCCTATGACCGACCGCTGACCACGATGAAAATTTTCCCGATGTGCCCCGACTGCCGAAAGGAATATGAAGACCCTTCGAACCGGAGGTTTCACGCCCAGCCTAACGCATGCCCTGTATGCGGACCACGGCTTCGATTGGTCGATTCTGCCGGGAGACAACTCGAAAGCCAGGACGTCATCGGTGATGCCGGAGAATACCTCAAAGAGGGCAAGATCATTGCCATCCGGGGGTTGGGAGGGTTCTTGCTGGCCTGCGACGCCACAAATGAATTGGCCGTCGCCGAACTCAGACAGCGGAAGCATCGTCCTGCCAAGCCATTAGCGGTGATGATGGAAGATATGGGTGAAGTAGAAACGAGGTGCGGCGTATCGCCCGATGAAAAAGACCTGCTGAATTCATCAGCGGGGGCTCCCATCGTTCTGCTGAAGATGAAAGATTGCACCGACATCGCGCCGTCCGTAGCCCCCGGTTTGAAATATTTGGGTGTGATGCTGCCTTACACCCCCCTTCACCACCTCCTGATGTCCGAAGTGAACCGGCCGCTGGTCATGACCTCCGGCAACATGTCCGAAGAACCCATCGCCAGGGACAACAAGGAGGCGCTTTCCCGCTTAGGTAACATCGCCGATTATTTCATTCTGCATAACCGGGATATCTTCTCCCGTTACGACGACAGCGTGACCATGTTCGAGGCTGGTTCCAAGAGGATGCTGCGGCGCGCCCGCGGTTTCGCTCCTTCTCCGGTTCGTTTAACTTCCCCAGCACCGCAGATGCTCGGCGTCGGCGCCCAGGAAAAGAACACCTTCTGCCTAACGCGTGACGATAACGCGTTCATTTCCCAGCATATCGGTGACATGGAGAACGAGGAAACCTTCGAACACTTCGAGAAAACGCTGGACCTCTACAAAACTATGTTCCGCGTTGAACCGCAACTCATCGCCTGCGATATGCACCCGGAATATTTCGCCACGAAGTGGGCTGAGGTCGAGGCCTCCCGGTCGGGATTACCTGTGATTAAAGTTCAGCATCACCATGCCCATGTCGCGTCCTGCCTAGCCGAGAATGGAATCGACGAAAAAGTTATCGGCGTTGCCCTGGATGGTACAGGTTTTGGTGCCGATGGTAAGATCTGGGGCGGTGAATTCCTCGTAGCCGATACAACGGATTACGAGCGGATGGCTCACCTTGAATACCTCCCACTCGCCGGCGGCGAGGCCGCCATAAAGAAGCCGTATCGCGTGACTGCGGGCTATCTCTACCGACTTTTTGATGACCAGGGGTTGACAATAGCAACCCGATGTCTACGGGATGTCGAGGGGGCAGAATTCGGATTAATCAAGCAATTAGTGGATCGCGGACTTAACTCACCGGTAACATCCAGCGCTGGGCGGCTATTCGACGCCGTTTCATCGCTGCTTGGAATATGCCGGGAAATTAAGTACGAAGCCCAGGCAGCGATAGAACTCGAGATGGCGGCTGAAGGGGTCGAAACTCGGGCTAGTTATCCGTTTAACCTTGAAACCGACAGCGGGCACAAAGTCATACGTCTGAGCCGCTTATTCGAAGGCCTCATCGCGGATATCGACGCGGGTATTCCGGTCCCGGAAATCGCCGCCAGGTTTCACAACGCAATTGTTGACATAATCATTAGGACATGTGACATTATTAGGAGCGAAAGGCGATTAACCAAGGTGGCTTTGTCCGGCGGTTGCTTCATGAACCGGCGACTGCTGAGGCTAAGCATCGAACGCCTCTCCGCCCGGGGATTCGAGGTTTATGCGCACCGGGAGGTGCCGACCAACGATGGCGGCATTTCACTTGGACAGGTTGCAGTGGCAAAACATTATGTCAAATAGATTATTGGGGGTTTTGTTATGTGCCTAGCGGTTCCGGCCAAGATAGTGAGGATCGATGACACGATAGCCGAGGTCGATATGGCGGGTACCACGGTGCGCGCCAGCCTGGTGATGGTGCCTGACGCCAAGCTTGGCGACTATGTTCTGCTCCACACCGGTTTTGCGATACAGGTCCTCGATGAGCATGAGGCGCTTGAGACTCTGGAGCTTTTCAAAGAAATGGAAATGATTCCGGAGACAACATGAAGTTTGCCACTGAATTCCGGGATTCGGCGCTTGCCAAAAAGCTCCTGGAAGATATCCGGCGCAAGTCTACCAAACCCGCCAATATAATGGAGTTTTGCGGCGGGCACACAGTAGCCATTTTCCGGTACGGTCTTCGCGATCTTTTGCCCAAGCATCTGAAATTGCTTTCGGGACCCGGTTGTCCGGTGTGTGTCACCTCGACCGCCGACCTGGACAGGGTCATGGCTTTGGCCAGGATGCCGGGGGTTATCATCACCACCTTCGGCGATCTGATTAAGGTGCCGGCGAGTTACGGCAGTCTGGACAGAGCCAGAGCCTCTGGTGCCGATGTCCGCACCGTCTACTCTACCCTTGACGCCTTGGACATCGCACGCAAAAACCCTGAAAAAAAGGTAGTCTTCGTCGGCATCGGTTTCGAGACCACAGCACCAACCATCGCCGCCGCAATCCTGCAGGCGGATTCCGAAAAACTCACGAATTTCCTGGTTTTATCCCTTCACAAAGTCACGCCTCCGGTGACCAAAGTGCTGCTGGATGCCGGGGAAGTAAAGATTCAGGGCATCATCGCTCCAGGGCATGTCTCGGCTATAATCGGAGCCGACGCTTGGAATTTCATCCCCGAGCGCTACGGGATCGCCTGTGCCGTTTCAGGGTTTGAACCCCTGGACATTCTGTATTGCGTAGACCTGATCATCGATCAGATCGAGGCCGGGAAACCAAAGGTGGAAACCGCCTACAGCCGCGCTGTGAAGAGTGAGGGCAATCCGGTCGCACTTGCAATGCTTGACCGGGTGTTTGCGCCCGCTGCGGCCAACTGGCGGGGCGTCGGCATCATTCCCGGAAGCGGGCTGGTCATAAGGCCGGAATTTTCAGCCCACGATGCCGAAAAAGTTATTGACATAAAGCTGGACAAACTGCCACGCGAACCGACTGGATGTCTTTGCGGCGAGGTCATCCGCGCCGTCAAAACCCCGGAGGAGTGCAAGCTGTTCCGCAAGGTCTGCACACCGGAGAACCCCATCGGCCCATGCATGGTTTCCAGTGAAGGTTCCTGCGCCGCCTACTACCATTTCGCCGAAGCAATCTAGCGCCCAACGAATTCGGAGGCATCTTGGAAAAATCCAAACAGGTACTGCTTGCTCACGGCTCCGGCGGCAAACTAAGCCAGGAACTGGTGCGCAACATGTTCATCGGCGAATTGGCCAACGAAGCCCTCTGCCGGATGGATGATTCCGCCTGTCTGGACCTTGGCGGCGGTCGGCTGGCGTTCACTACAGATAGCTATGTGGTCAGCCCGATCTTTTTTCCAGGCGGAGACATCGGGAAGCTGGCGGTTTGCGGCACGGTGAATGATTTATCCACCTCCGGAGCTGTACCCAAATATTTGAGCCTGGCCATGATCATTGAAGAAGGCTTGCCCTTTGAAGATCTGTCCAGGGTTGTCCAGAGCATTAAGGCAACCGCCGCCGAGGCTGGCGTCTGCATCGTTACCGGCGACACCAAGGTGGTTAATCGAGGCAAAGCCGACAAGTTATTTATAAATACCGCCGGGATCGGAGTCGTTCCGCCGGGAGTTAATATTTCCGGGAGCAACGCCCGGCTTGGTGATATAGTTATGTTAAGTGGAAGCATTGGGGACCACGGCATGGCCATCATGGCGCAGCGGGAGGGATTTACTTTCAAAGTGCCCGTTGAGAGCGATTGCGCTCCCCTAAACGGCCTTGTCGCCGGGATGTTGAAGGCATCCGGCAATATTCATGTGCTTCGAGATCCGACCCGTGGCGGACTGGCCAGTACTTTGAACGAAATAGCCGCCCAGTCAGGTGTGGGCATCGAAATCGATGAATCGAAGATTCCGGTGAAAGACGCCGTCCGCAGCGCCTGTGAACTGCTCGGCTTCGATCCACTGTATGTGGCCAATGAAGGTAAGATGATCGTTATCGCCACCCCCGGTGACGCCGAAAAGGTTCTGGCAGCCGTGCGGTCCAACCGGTATGGGGCTGATGCCGCCGTCATCGGTGAAGTCACGTCAGAACACAAAAACCGAGTCGTTTTAAGGACAGCCCTCGGCGCAAGACGCATCGTCGACATGCTTTCAGGCGAACTTTTACCACGGATCTGTTAGCCCCTGACATCCTATGGCCAATCCGGCCTGGACATGTCAAAGGTAGTGCAACCCCTCCCGGACTGTGTTATCATCAAGTTACGATGAATCCGAAAATTCTCCCCAGGTACAATCATGTCAACTGAGTCCATTTATCTGATACTTCTTTTAGCCTGTCTCCTTCTGTCGGCTTTTTTCTCGAGTTCTGAGACGGCATTTATCTCATTATCGAAATACCGTCTGCAAAACATGCTCGATGAAAAAGTAAGAGGCGCCGACCATGTCGCCAAATTGGTTGAGAAACCCGAGAGGCTGTTGTCGACGGTGCTGTTGGGCAACAATTTCGTTAACATCGCGGCTTCAGCTCTAGCAACCGTCCTGGCGATTTCAGTTTTCGGCGAGGAATATGGCGTCATTATAGCCACTATCGGTTCGACCGCGATCATTCTGATTTTCGGTGAAGTGACTCCCAAGACCGCGGCAACGCGACATCCCGATCGCATTGCGCTTACTTTTGCCAGGCCGATCGCCTTCTTGGCCTGGTTGTTCACACCCCTGGTCACCGCTCTCTCGTGGATCGCCTCAGGATTTATGAAAGTTTTCGGCGGGGGCGTAACCTATCACCGCTCTCTGTTCAACGAGGACGAAATACGCACCATGATCGACGTGGGCCACAAAGAAGGCGCTGTAGGGCCGGTTCAAGCCGAGATGCTTCAAGCTGTATTCGATTTTCGCGACCGTCCGGTCTCAGAAGTCCTGGTGCCGCGTCCGGAGGTCGTAGCTGTCGAAAAAGGGACAGCGCTGCAGAACTTTTTTGACATCTACCAGAAATCTCCGATGTCACGTTTTCCCGTGTTTGAAGAAAACATGGATAACGTTGTCGGTATTCTGTCGATAAAAGACGTCCTCATGGCGCAAGCCCGAGGGGAGATCAAAACCGAAGAACCCATCGACAGCCTGGTTCGGCCGGCTTATTTTGCCCCAGAATCTAAACCCATCGGCGCCCTTTTCAATGAGATGCGCGATAAAAATTTCCGGATGTGCATCGTCATCGACGAACACGGCGGCACCGCCGGCATCGTCTCGTTGTCCCGCCTGATGGAAGAAATAGTCGGTCCTGTCGGCGATGAACTTTCTAAGGTTGAAAAAGAATACGAGCCCATCAACGAGTTTACCTTCCAGGTCGACGGCGGTATGAGGGTTGCCGACGCCAATGAAGAACTCGATCTTGGTTTACCTGAGGATCCAAGCTATGAGACGGTTGCCGGTTTCATTATGAAACGTCTGGGCCAAATTCCACGCCAGGGACAGGTTCTTAAATACCAAAACCTTAAAATGGTAATCAGCGGGATGCGTGGGCGAAAGATCGAGGAGATTCTTATCACCAAAGAAAAACCTCCGGAAATCACCGGACCCGAAGCGCCCAAGCCGGAAACGGTTACCGGTATCAAAGCTAGCTGAGATTCTATTATTGCCTCCTATGAAACGTCTTCGTTTTCAGTTTAGCCGCGGGGAGAAACTCAAGTTCCTATCCCACCTGGATATGATGCGGCTTTGGCCGCGGCTTTTTCGACGCGCCGGGATCGATCTAGCCTATTCCGAGGGCTTCAACGCCCATCCCCGCCTGGCCGTAGCCGCCCCATTAGCCGTGGGTTGGACAGGGCAGGCAGAGCTCATGGAAGTCTGGCTCGACAGCCCTTTGCCCGCGGATTCAATACTAGCGTGCCTTGCACGGAAGCTGCCTGAAGACCTGACGCTTGGACAGGGGATGTTTGTAAACGACGAAGAATCCTCTCTGCAATCACAAGTACGTTTTGCTGAGTATAGGGTTTCGTTACCTCTTAACCGACCTTCTCCCGAGATCGAAAAATCTATAATTGACCTGCTTGGAATGTCTACCCTGGACTGGAGCCACCGCAGAGATGACGAGACCAAACATTACGACCTTAGGTCCCAGATCGAGAACATCTCGATTGAAAATGCCGGCGAAGAAACCGTTTCGATGGTGATGCTTCTCAAAAACGATCCATCAGGTTCCGGCCGTCCCGAGCAGGTCAGCCTGGCACTGGGATTCAAAGAACATCCCCTCAAGATCCATCGTACCCGTTTGGTGTTGGCTTAGGACCGAGCCGATGGCCGAATTGGACCCGGAACGGCAGAGACAAGCCAGCGAATACGCCAGAAAAAGACGTCGACTCGGGTTCGTCAACTTTGGATTAACGATCTTTCTCATCCTGGTTCTACTGCTGACGCCTTTTTCAAAAGAGATCGCGAGCCATTTACCCGGGGCTTCACCGGTCGCCGCGGCTCTCTACCTCGTGTTGTTGATGGTCGCGTATGATCTCCTGACGCTTCCGCTGTCCTATTTCTCGGGGTACAAGCTGCCGAGGGATTACGGACTGCTACACCAAACGGTGAACGGATGGTTAACGGACCATTTCAAGTCTCTGCTACTCGGGACAGCTTTCGGCGCAGGGGTGGTGGCTGTCTTGTTTTTCTTAATCGGGACCTCGCCCGGTTGGTGGTGGTTGATTGCCTGGGGCCTACTACTGATCGTGACCGTAGTTATGACCATTCTAGCCCCGATCGCGTTGATCCCGTTGTTCTACAAGATACGGCCGATCAGTGAAGGTGAACTAAAGGATCGGCTGATTGCAGTGGCAATAAGCGCTGGAGTAAAAATATCGGGGATATACATAATCGAATTTTCTGAAAAGACGACCCTCGCCAATGCCGCTGTAATGGGTTTGGGCCGCACCAAGAGGATCGTGATATCGGACACGCTGGTCAACGCCTATACCCAGGAAGAGATGGATGTCGTCATGGCTCATGAACTGGGGCATCAGCGGCACCATGACGTGTGGCGCCTGTTCGGTTGTCAATCTGTGATTTATCTAGGGGTGTTTTGGCTGGCTTCTTGGCTCTTTGCCGTACTGGTGAACCAAATGGATTATGTAAACCAGACCGATCCGGCCGCTTTGCCTCTACTGCTTTTTTGCATCACCGTTGCCGGCGCGCCCAGTGTGCCGCTTTTAAGCTGGTTCAGCCGAAGAATTGAAGCCGGAGCGGACGCTTTCGCCCTTCATTCGAGCGGTAAACCTGACGTTTTTATCTCCGCGATGACGAAACTGACCGATCAGAACCTGGGTGAAGCCAGATCCTCAAATTTTCTCGAACGGCTGGGACAGGATCATCCAAGTTATGTTGATCGTGTTAAAATGGCGGAGAGATTTAACACGAGAAGCCGGCCAGATAATGGCCAGTCTGGACAAACATGACTCGGATTTTCATCGCCCGGCACGCAGAAACCGAATGGAACCGTATCCGGCGCATCCAGGGTGGAGGTTCTGATACTCCGCTTAACGAGACTGGCCTGAGGCAGGTTAAATGCCTGGCGGGGCGCCTGGCTACTGAAAAGTTGGAAACCATCGTATCCAGTCCTCTCGGTCGGGCAAGGGTCACCGCAGAGGCCATCGCCACCGAGCATGGACACATGCCGGTAGAACTGGAACCTGACCTGAGAGAGATTGATGCCGGCGAACTCGAAGGCAAGGCAGTCGCTGAGGTTGGTGGCGGGTTGGGCTTATTGCTAACCGCCGTGACCGAAAATGGACTGCCTAGATTGCCGGGTGGAGAATCGCTTGCCGATGTAAGGGAGCGAGCCTGGCGGGTCGTGCAGACGCTGACCAACAGGTTTCCGGATGGTGAAGTCTTAATCGTTACCCATTATTTCGTGGTGTTATCTTTGATCTGCCGGGTTTTAGGATTGGAGGAGTCCAGTATAAGAAAATTCCGGCTAAATACGGGAAGTCTTTCGGTCGTTGAAGTTGATCAAAACGGCAACGCCAAGCTTGTGGTTTTTAACGAATCCTGTTTTCAGGTAGACAGTCACCCCTGGTAAAAACTTACGGCATGAACAAAACGGAAAATAAAGTCCTGGCATTCATTAAGGCTAACCATCTAGTGTCCAGGGGTAGTGAGGTGATTGTCGCCGTTTCCGGCGGCGCCGATTCGGTCGGTTTGCTTCATATATTACATAATATCAGTTCCGAGCTCGATATCAGCCTGCATGTTGCCCATCTTGATCACATGTTGCGAGGCGAACCCTCAAGGCAGGACGCTGAATTTGTCAAAAAACTGGCTGATCGGCTGTGTCTCCCAGCCACCCTCGGATTAGAGGATGTGTCCGCTTACCGACAGCAGCATCGCCTTACCCTCGAAGAAGCCGCGAGAGAGGTACGCTACAAGTTTCTCGAGGAGGTGGTCAAGGCGACCGGGGCGACCTGTGCTGCGGTAGCTCACACCATGAATGACCACGTGGAGACCGTCCTCCTGCACCTGTTAAGGGGAAGCGGTCTAACGGGTTTGGCGGGGCTACAAGCGAAAAGCGTTCTTCGCTACAAACGCGTGGGCCCCCTCACCCTGATCCGCCCGTTGTTGTGCCTAAATCGAGGTGACATCGAAGAATATTGTCGCGACTCTAATATCGAATTTCGAAATGATGCCTCCAATGAATCATTGTCGTTCACCCGCAACCGTATTCGCCGAAAGCTGTTGCCGAGCCTTCGCCAAGATTTCAATCCAAGCATAGATGAAGCGTTGGATCGGTTGTCAAAATTAGCCGTTGAAGAAGTTGATTTTAAAAACCGTGAGGCTGCTAAAGCTTCTGAATCGATAATACGTACTGAAGGGCCGCTGGTAAAAATCGACAGGAAGGGCTACTTAGGGCTTCACCCCGCGCTAAAGCGCGCCCTGCTGCGGCAGGCGCTCGTTTCGGTCCTGGGGAGCCCTAAAGACATTGAGGCAGTCCATATCGAAAAGATGGTCGATCTCGCCGAGGGTGAAACCGGCCGGAGCGTTAACTTGCCGGACGGGATAAATTTTATCTCAAGCTACTCCGAACTGGTTCTCGGACGTGACGTTTCGGCGGACATCCCTCTACCCGAAATAACTGGAACATATGCCATAAACGTACCAGGCGTGACCGAAATGCCAGGGTGGAATATCACGGCATCGGTTATCGAATATGGCCCTGATTTAATCACTGGCAAGGAAAATGACGGTTTTTCTCAGTTATTTGATTTCGATGCCGTTGGTTCAGAACTTAAGGTCAGGACGCGTAAGCCCGGCGACCGCTTTATCCCCCTTGGCGAAGTCGCCGAAAAATCGGTTAAGGACTATTTCATCGATGCCAAAGTACCCAGGCTCTGGCGGCCCCGGGTACCGGTGGTTGTCAACCATGGTCAGATCGTATGGTTGGCAGGATACCGGCTCGACGATCGGGCGAAGGTTACACCGGCAACGAAAAACGTTTTAAAGCTGGTGTTCAGGCCACAATCTACTATTTTGCCGGTTTGACCGCCTGAACCTTAACGCTCACGATTGTCTCGGAGATGTGCTGGATCATTCCCTCGGTTATACCCAAGGCTTCCGCGTCTTTCATAAGTTCCGGCGCCATATCGATGAAATCGAGGTCGAAGATATTTTCTCCCACCACTTCGATATCATCGAATCCGGCTCGTTTTATGGCACCCAGATACTCTTCCTTGAGGTTAGCCCCGGAGACGCAGGCGGTGTAAGCCGCCACGGAGTCTCGGACATAATCCGGTAACGGCTCCAGGAGGACGATGTCGGATACGGCTATGCGGCCGCCCGGTTTAAGGACGCGGAAAGCCTCTTCGAACACCTTCGGTTTGTCAGTCGATAGATTGATCACGCAGTTGGATATGATCGTGTCGATCGTGTTCGATTCCACCGGGAGATTTTCAATTTCACCCTGACGAAATTCAACATTCGTGATATTGCCTTTTTTAGCGTTATCCCTAGCTCGCTCCAGCATGTCGGGGGTCATGTCCACGCCGATGACTTTGCCGGTGGGGCCGACTTTCCTCGATGCCAGGAAGGCGTCGAAGCCGGCACCAGAACCGAGGTCAACGACAGTTTCCCCCGGTTTGAGGGCGGCGATGGCAGTAGGATTACCGCAGCCCAGGCCGAGGTTAGCGCCCTCCGGTACTGCTGCCAGTTCATCTTCCGAGTAGCCGACCACCTTGGCGATGGTATCCACGGGCACCGGGCCGCAACATGTGGAGCCGCAGCCACACCCGCCACCGCTGCGGGCGATGCCGCCATAGCGTTCCTTGACATAACTCTTGATTTCGGTGTCTTTCATCGTGTTATCCTTTCGCTCAAATTTCTTTGATCAATGGTCCGAGTAGGTCGCGCGCGCTCTTGGCCAAGTTTTCCGCCTTGGTCATCACAAGGCAACAGGGCTTTCCACCGCGAGACAGGGTGACCAAAGCCAGTTTGTCCCCGGCGGCGATCCCCATGCCATCACGGATTTCCTTGGGTAGTACCACCTGACCGCGGGCATCTACTGATACCACCGCCTCGACGCGGCAGCATTCAGTTGTTTCGCAACACGCGCCTTGTTGGGACTTTGAATTTTCGGGCATATACCCTCCGCAAAAGCAGATATATCAGTATAATCAGAATATACTGATATGTCAAGGTGGAAAGGGACTGCATATTATCGGATAATGTGGCCATGGTCAGCCAAGTCGGACTGCTCGTGTTCAACGATGCCGGTGAATGGCATGCCTGGTTAGCTGACAACCATGACAAAGCTAAGGATGCCTGGGTGGTCCACTATAAAAAGAACAGTAAAACACCGGGATTGCGTTATGACGAGGCTCTGGAACAGGCTATTGCCTTTGGCTGGATTGATGGCAAGCTCAAGAGCCTCGATGACAATAGGTTCATGCTTCGTTACAGCCCCAGAAAGATGAACAGCGTGTGGTCGAAACGAAATAAGGTGATCGCTGAGAGATTGATAGCCACCGGGAAGATGGAAATCCCGGGGAAGGCCTCTGTTGAAAATGCCAAGTCTAATGGTAAGTGGGATGCCGCGTATTCTGACGATGCGCCAATCGAGCTTCCCGAAGACTTTCATCGAGCTCTATCTTCGGACAGAACCGCCAGCGAAAACTTCGAACGGTTTTCGGTCAGTTCTCGGAATATGTATGTTCGGTGGATCGAAAACGCAAAAACTGCCGCCACACGCCGCGCCAGGATTATGTCTGGCGTGGAAAGATCTCGCCAAAATCTTAAACTTGCAAGCGACGATGAGTTCATGACCGATATGGCGGGCGCCAAGGCGAACTCAGTCAACCAAAGTCCCGAAGCGCTTTTTCAAGGTCGCCCGGTTTCATTGATGCTATTTGAAACAGTGCGCAGTTATATTGAATCCCTCGGACGGGTAACCGTCGAGTGTCTGAAAACGCAGGTATCCCTCGGTTCGAAGGGAAAATTCGCCTGGATCTGGCTGCCGCAGATGTGGATCAAAAAACAGCCCGAGAATAGCATTGTATTAACCATAGGTATTGATCATAGGATCGAAAGTCCGAAGATAAAGGAAAGTGTCCAGCCTTATCCCGGTCGCTGGATTCACCACATTGTCATCGGCAAAGAATCAGACTTCGACGAAGAAATGAAAAAGTGGCTAAAATCAGCTTATGAGTTTGCACAAAAGCAAGACATTCTGGAGGCGTGAATTGACTCGTTCTGAAGAAGCCCGAATGAATATGGTCGAATCTAAAATGAACTGCGCTCAATCGGTTTTGACTGCTTTCTGTGAAGAGCTTGAACTGGACAAAGCGACAGCTTTGAAGTTGTCCAGGGGATTCGGCGGAGGGATGGGGCGAACCGGAAAAACGTGCGGCGCGGTAACCGGTGCTTTCATGGTCATTGGACTCTCGGAATCAAAGACAGCCCGTGAGGGGGTTGAGGCCGTTTACGCCTGGATCCAGGAATTCACAAGGCGGTTTAATGGGCGATACGGCTCAACCGAATGCACCGAACTGATTGGCTGTGACCTTAGTAATGCTGAGGGTTTATCTAGGGCGAGGGGTGAAGGTGTATTCACAAAAATCTGCCCGGATATTGTCAAAAGCGCCGTGGAAATACTGGAACAAATCAGATAAGGCTACAGAACGCGTTTTAGCCGGGGATTAGCGGTTAATCCAGGTATCCTGCCTCGTTTGGCGATCGGTTTTCCGTCAATCTCGTGAAGATCGGCGGTGTAATCGATAGGTTTGGCTCCGGAAATGTAGCTGCCGATACCGAAACCGGTTACCGGCGCGCCCCGGTCGATAAAATACTTGATGCGCTCCGGCGTTATGCCTCCGCTTACAAAAACACCCACACCGGGATGTCCAGCCTGGTCAAGCCGGGCACGGACCTCTTTGACTAGCTCAGCGGTTACCCTGCCGCGTTCAACCGGGGTATCCAAACGGACTGCTTTTAACTTTTCTCCCAGCGCATCCGCCACCCGCAGACTCTCTTCTGCCTCGTCTTTGAAGGTGTCCACCAGTGATACTCTGGCTACTGATGGATCAATATATTTATCGAAGGCCAGGGTCGCTTTCACGGTGTCGCCCATGACGATGATGAGGGCGTGCGGCATAGTGCCTGAAGGTTCGATATCGGCCAAACGAGCGCCTTCAACGCTGGAGCAACCGGAGCAGCCGCCGACAAAAGCGGCGTAGTCCATTCGTCCGGAGACAAAGGGGTGGACATGCCGTGCCCCGAAACTGATGCAGGGAATGTCGCCCGCGGCTTGAAGGCATTCGCGTGCAGCGGTAGCCCAACCTGTGCCCGAAGCCAGAAAACCGAGGATCGCTGTTTCATAAAGGCCGAAGCTCTGATAAGGAGCCTTGGTTCGCAAGGCGACTTCTTTGGATGCGACAGTGTCGCCGTCAGACAGCGCCCAGACTTCCCGATTGTCTTTTGGCAAAACCCGTTCCAATAGCGCGAGGGTTTCATCGAGCCCGCAAATGATCCCGGATCCGTTGGGGAATGCTTCCATGACGGCTACCGGGTTCAGGCGCTCCTTTTTAAGGATCTCAATAGTCCTGTGAAAGTAAACGTCGGCCGAATCGCCGAGGATTACTGACTCAGGCGTCCTGAACTTGGCCAGGCGATCATTGATATTCTGAGAGTCTTCGATCATAGTTTCGAATTTCGATATTTAGTGCAAGAAATGCCGGACGCCCGTGAAAACCATGGCGATGCCGTTCTCGTCTGCTGCCTGGATCGAAGCATCATCCCTAATAGAACCGCCGGGCTGGATAATGGCGGCGACACCCGCGGCCGCGGCTTGCAACACACTGTCGTTGAAGGGGAACATGGCGTCGGAGGCGAGGACGCTGCCCTTCGATTTTTCACCCGCCCGTTTGACCGCGATGTCCACGCTGGTAACCCGGTTGGGTTGGCCGGCGCCCATGCCCAGCAATGTCCTGTCTTTGACCAGGGCTATGGCGTTGGACTTGATGTGCTTGACCGCCCGGAAGGCGAATAACATGTCGGCGATTTGAGCTTCCGTCGGCTCTTTTTTGGTCACCGTCTTAAGCGTTAAAGCCGAATTTGGCATGATGTCGGTCCGTTGCACCAGCAGTCCGCCTTTGACCCGTCGGTAATCCAACGGCGGCTGGGCTTCGGGCACGGGCAATTTGGCTTTCAGGATACGCAGATCCTTCCTCTTTTTGAGAATCTCGAGGGCGGCATCTTCGTAATCGGGTGCGATAGAGATCTCGTAGAATGTGCCTCTCATGGCCTCAGCCATTCCGGCGGTGAGCGTATGATTGACGGCCACGATACCGCCGTAAGCAGAAACAGGGTCACCTTCAAAAGCTTTTTTGTAGACCTCGACGAGATCATCGCCGCTGGCAAGGCCGCACGGATTAGTGTGCTTGATTATGGCGACCGTAGGATCTGGAAAATCGGTCGCCGTGGACCATGCGGCGTCGGCATCAAGGATGTTATTGAATGAGAGTTCTTTGCCCCAGAACTGCTCCGCCCAGGTGATACCGGTGTTCTGTCCGGCGCCGACGCGTTGTTCCGCGTAAAAAGCGGCGGGCTGGTGCGGATTCTCGCCGTAGCGCAGGCCGTAGCGTTTCTTGAGGGCGATTGTCATGTTATCCGGGAAGCCTTCGTTACCTTGCCACAGGTATTGGGCGATGGCGGTATCGTACATTGCGGTGTGCTGGAAGGCTTTTTGTGCCAGGCGTTTGCGTTCATCGAGTGACAGGCCGGAGCCTTTGAGTTTTTCGATGACCATCGCATAGTCCGCTGGGTCGGTCACAATGATCACGCCCGGGAAGTTTTTGGCCGAAGCGCGGATCATGGCGGGCCCGCCGATGTCGATGTTCTCCAGGGCGGTTTCGAGGGTAACATTACCCTTTGACACGGTTTGGACAAATGGGTAGAGGTTGACCACCACCATGTCTATGGGCGTGATTCCGTTTTGGGCTAGTTGGGTCATGTGGTCTTCCTTGTCCCTCCTGGCCAGGATGCCGCCGTGAACCATGGGATGGAGGGTCTTAACCCGGCCGTCGAGGATCTCGGGAAAGCCGGTAATATCGGAAATCGAATGGACGGGAACACCGGCTTCAGAGAGCGACTTTTTGGTGCCGCCGGTCGAAAATATCTCCCAGCCCAGCTTGGTGAGATCAGCGGCGAAGGATTCTAATCCGGTTTTATCGGAGACACTGAGGATGGCCCGCATGGTTCCCTCCTGCAATTTTGGTGTTCACGGACGAGTTTGCCTCATCCAATTGATAATTTCAGTGTTGGCGAGAAAAGTTACTCGACATAATGTTATTCGATGATGACGCGGCCTTTGCCGGTATCAGCAACTACTTCGCCGACGATTCTGGCATCGGGCATTGCATTCAACAGCGCAGGGACTTTGGCTTGATCGGCAAAAATCACCATCCCGATCCCCATGTTGAAAACCCGGTACATCTCTGCGTCGGCCACATTACCCATTTCCTGGATGAGTTCAAAAATGGGCAGGACATCCCAGGAGCCTTTTTTAATGCGTGCTGAAGTGCCCACCGGCAGGGTGCGAGGGATGTTATCGGTGAATCCGCCACCGGTGATGTGCGCCAGGCCTTTTATCTCGGACAGAACTGGTTTGAGATCTCCGAGATAAGAGCGATGTGGAGCAAGGAGGGCTTCGCCGACGCTTTCGTCCAGGGGAGGATAGCGAATGACCATGGCGGACGAACTCTCCCCGAGGACCCTCCGGGCAAGAGAATAGCCGTTGGTATGGAGTCCGGTCGACGGAAGTCCGAGGATGGCGTCGCCGGGGTTTATCGATTGTCCGTTCAGGATATTGTCTTTTTCAACGATACCGACGATGAAGCCGGCGAGGTCGTAGTCATTGCCATGATATAATCCGGGCATCTCGGCTGTTTCGCCGCCGATCAATGCGCATCCCACCTGTTGACACGCCGTGGACAATCCTTTGACAATATCGGCAACAAGGACGGGGTCGAGCTTGCCCATGGCAATATAGTCAAGGAAGAACAGCGGTGTGGCGCCGCAGGTAAGAATGTCGTTGACGCTGTGATTGACAATGTCGATACCAACGGTATCATGTTTGCCCATCGCCGACGCGATGCGGAGCTTGGTGCCGACGCCATCGCAACTTGAGACTAATACCGGTTTACTATAACCGGTCGGAATCTCGAACATCCCGCCGAAGAATCCCGGGCCTGCCAGGACGTTTGAGTTGAAGGTCGCTTTTGCAAGCTTTTTGATCTGTTCCTTGGCGATCGCGGCCGAATCGATAGAAACGCCGGCAGCGGCGTACGAGTCCTGTCTGATGGGATTCTCCTTGGAGTTGATGCAGAAATGATAGCATCTGCTGCTGGTTGACGCAATCGGTAATCCGCGATAACCGCGATATCGATTTCTTTTTTGAACTCGGGAACTGGCGGCTTACAATATGAGTGAAGTTGAACCGACGATCAACAAAGTTAATACCAGAATGTCAAGAAAACTTACAGCAACTCGACAGAAAACCTTAGCCGCTGATATAATGAACTATCTTGTATTTACAAGAGGACGATATGGCCGCTAAGGATTACTACGCTACCCTTGGGGTGAGCCGCACCGCTACCGAAGACGAGATCAAAAAAGCCTTCCGCAAACTGGCTCGGAAGTATCATCCGGACGTGAACCCGGGAGACAAAGCTGCTGAAGCTAAGTTCAAAGAAATTAATGAAGCCCATGAGGTTCTTTCGGACAAGGACAAACGCGCCAAATATGACAAATACGGGGAGAACTGGCAGCACGCCGAAGCGTATGAGAAGGCTGGTGCCGGATTCCGGCAATACAGTGGCGGCGGCACGCCGTTCGAAGGGTTTGATTTCCAGCAGGGAGGCGGCTCTTTTGGCGGCTCGTATGGCGGGGAAGACGTCGGCGATTTATTTGACCAGATACTGAGGGGTGGTGGTAGACGCCGGCCGCACCGGGGTCAAGATGTCGATTACGAGGTCGAGGTTTCTCTTGAAGAGGCTTATCACGGCACCAATCGCATGCTGACTATGCAAGGGGCTAAGCCCGAAAAACTTGAAGTCAAAATTCCAGCCGGGGTGAATACCGGTTCCAGGGTAAGACTCGCCAGCAAGGGCGGCGAGGGCGTTGCCGGCGGTCCCCGCGGCGACCTGTACCTTGTAGTCAAGGTCCTGCCCAACACCCGCTTTGAACGAAAAGACGATGACCTTTATACCACCGTAGACGTGCCGTTGACGGTAGCCGTCCTGGGCGGCGAGGTTCATGTGCCGACGATCAAGGGCAGCAGGCTGGCGCTTAAGATCCCGGCAGAAACCCAAAATGGCAAGACTTTCAAATTGACCGGCCAGGGGATGCCCCATTTAGGTAAGAACGGCAATGGCGACCTTATCGCTAAGATAAACGTGACGTTACCGACCAAATTGAATGAAAAAGAAAAAGAACTATTCGCTGAGCTGGCCAAGATCCGGCCTGCCGGACATGCCAGTTAGAAACTATAGGAGCATGTGATGGACGAAGAACGCTACCGGCCCCGTTATGTGATCCACGTTGCCGCCGAACTCATCGGTGTCAAAACGCATACCTTGCGCTATTACGAAAGATCCGGCCTGGTCAAACCCCAGCGGTCGCCGGGGAACATCCGGCTATATTCCGAGAGCGACATAGAAATCCTGCGCCGCGTCAGGAGCCTGATGGATGACCTGGGGGTCAATATGGCGGGAGTCGAAGTGATCACAAATATGTTGGAGAAGATGACAGAAGTAATGCGTGAAAACGAGAAGCTTCGCGCTGAGGTTCTGCGTTTACAGAGAGGAAAAAGTTAGTGCGACAGGAAAAATTTACTGAACAAGCCCAGGAAGCGGTCGCCGCTTCCCAACAATTGGTAAGGGAATACCGGCACAACCAGTGGGATGTCGAACATCTGCTGATGGCACTGCTGACTCAAGACAAGGGTCTGGTCGGTGAGATCGTCAAAGAGTTCGGTGTTGATGCCGATGCCGTTAAAACTGAGGTGGATGCCGCCTTGTCCAGGGTACCCAAACTGGATCACGACGCCCAACAGATATTTCCGACCCCCCGCATCATCCAGGTCGGGCAAGAAGCTTCCCAGGAAGCGCAACGATTAAAAGACGAGTTTATTGGCACCGAACATCTTTTTATCGCCATCGTCGGCGAACCCAAAGGTCTGTCTGCGTCAATCCTGAAGAGCTTTGGGATAGATAAGGAGAAGGTATATTCGGCTCTGCAGAAGATCCGCGGCAGCCACCGGGTCACTGATGCCCGAGCTGAGAGCAAGTACCGCTCGCTGGCCAAGTACTCCCGTGATCTAAATGAAATGGCTGAACAGGGTAAACTTGATCCTGTTATCGGTCGGGAGCTTGAGATCCGGCGTGTGATGCAGATTCTGACCCGAAGAACCAAGAACAATCCGGTCATCGTGGGCGAAGCCGGCGTCGGTAAGACCGCCATCGCCGAAGGTGTTGCTGAAAAGATTGTCGCCGGCGATGTACCCTCGTCCCTCAAAAACCGGCGTGTCATGGCATTGGACATGGGTTCGCTCCTCGCCGGCGCCAAGTTCCGCGGTGAGTTCGAGGAGAGGCTTAAGGCGGTCATGGATGAAGTCCGCTCGTCGCAGGGAGAGGTTATTCTTTTCATAGACGAGATTCACACCCTTGTCGGCGCCGGGGCTGCCGAAGGGGCTATCGACGCTTCCAACATGCTCAAGCCGTCTTTAGCCCGGGGCGAGATGCAGGTCATCGGCGCCACCACTTCTGACGACTACCGCAAGTACATCGAAAAAGACAAGGCGCTGGAACGTCGTTTGCAACCGGTCTTTGTTGATGAACCAAGCGTCGAAGACACCATCGAAATATTGAAAGGCCTGCGCCCCAAGTACGAGGCCCATCATAAGATCAAGATCACCGACGAGGCTTTGGAGGCTGCCGCCCGCCTGTCGCAGCGCTACGTCACCGACCGCCATTTGCCTGACAAAGCCATAGACCTGATCGATGAGGCCGCTTCCAAGATAAGACTGGATTTGGAAAGCACCCCGGAAAATGTGCGCGACCTGGAAAAGAAGCAGCAACAGCTCCAGATGGAAGAAGACGCTGCCTCTCAGCGCAACGATTACGCAGCGGCAGCTTCTTTAAAGAGTGAACGCCTGCGGACTGAGGAGGAGTATAAGAAAGAACGGGATGCCTGGATGGCCAGCAAAAAGATAACTGGCGAAGTATGCGCCCCGGATATAGCCGCCCTGATAGCCGCTTCCACCGGTATTCCGGTAAGCCAGATGCTGGAAGGGGAGGCTGAAAAGCTTGTCCACATGGAAGAGCGGATTCACGAGCGATTTGTCGATCAGAATGAAGCCTTGATCGCCGTGGCTGATGCCATCAGGCGCAGCCGGGCCGGCTTGAAAGATCCCCGTCGGCCAATCGGCAGCTTCCTTTTCCTGGGACCCACCGGCGTCGGCAAGACCGAACTCGCCCGGTCCCTCGCCTGGTTCATGTTTGGCGATGAGACCGCCATGGTCCGCATCGACATGTCGGAATACCAGGAACGGCACACCGTATCCCGCATGATCGGGGCGCCGCCTGGCTACATCGGGTTTGAAGAAGGCGGCCAGTTGACCGAAGCGGTGCGGAAACGCCCATATCGCGTCATCCTGCTGGACGAGGTCGAAAAAGCCCACCCGGAGGTGTTCAACGTCCTGCTCCAGCTCCTCGATGATGGTCGCCTGACCGATGGGCACGGTCGTACGGTAGACTTCAAGAATACGGTTGTGATCATGACCTCCAACGCCGGTGTCGAGACGATCCGTCGCGAATCCCGCCTGGGCTTTGCCACCGGCGGCGCTGACGGGCGTGAAGGTTACGAGAAGATGCAGGAAAAGGTCCTGGGCGAGGTCCGGAAGATGTTCCGGCCGGAGTTCCTGAACCGCGTCGATGAGATCATCGTCTTCCATGAACTCGGCGAGGAACAACTGAGGCACATCGTAGACCTGATGGCCAGAGAAGTTGAGCAGAGGCTTGAGGATATGTCGATCGGCATTGTCATTACCGAGGCGGCCAAGGGGTGGTTAGCTAAGGTCGGCTACGATCCTGTTTACGGCGCCCGGCCACTACGGAGGGCGATCGAAAAATTCGTCGAGAACCCGCTGGCCACCCGGATACTGAAGGGTGATTTCAAGGAAGGATCGACCGTGGTCGTCGACCTCGAAGGAGATGAACTTACCTTTACAGCCAAACGAGAGGAAGCTCCAACCGGCAACAGCCATCGGAAAGGCAGAAAGCCGGCAGCCAAGGTCGAGGTTTCCTAGTCGCAAAGGGACAAAAAAGAAGGGAGGTGTAAACCGCCCTTCTTTTTATTAACGAGCTGGGGCTAGCGTTTCAGCCATTGGAACATGTGGGGCCATAGGCTCGTGTTAGTGGTGGTGACTGCGGTATGGCACACGTTACATCCATTGAAACGCTCCGGGTTGGTGCCGCCGTGGGCCTCCACGTATTCTCCCAAGCTCCCATTATTTCCCCCTCCCTTTGACGTCGAATGGCAAGTCTCGCATGCCCCGATAGGTAATGCCTTACCCTGGTATTGCAGAGCCTGGTAGTTGTCGGACATGACGGAGGTTGGCACCATTGCGTGTGGACTTGAATGACAACTGGCGCAGTACAAGCCGCCGTGACCGGCCGAGTTGCGGTAGAGTATCGAACCGGTATCGGCTCCTGATACTCCCGGATGGCATTGCGAACATTTCGGTTCACTTAACCAGGGCACTCGGCCTGACGTGATCGAACTCCCTACGTTAGCCAGTGTTCCGTGGCAGGCGGTGCAGTTGCCGTCCGCTGTGGTGTGGGCGATGCTGCGGCTGCAGTTGGTGTTGGCTCCCGGGTGGCAGTCGTAACAGTTCGGCTGCGGGGAGACCGTTGAATGCTTGGTGTGCATAGCCTGGGAGAGGAAGGTGCCGGCAGACCCGGGCTGGGTCAGCCCCAGCACCGGCGAACCGTGGCAGCTGGCGCATAGCACCGGTTTTTGGCTTACCAGGTTGGTGTTCTCATTCTTGTCATGGGTTGTCAAAATGTTATCGAAGGTGTTGGCCGTTCCGTGGCATTTGGCGCAGTTCATCTCTTCCGAGGTCGGCGCCGTGGCGTAGGTAGAAGCAACCACCAGACCGGCGGAGTTTTTGACCGTAATTTCGGCTATCTGATACGGTGTCCATGCGCCGTTGTCCAGGATCGGGGTCAGCGGGATGCCGTCGACCTCAAAGTGGTCGGTCTTGTTGACCATGGAACCGGATAGTCCGTTGCTGATCGATGGATCGACGAGGTTCAGACCTTTATTCTTATCGACGTTGACCCCGAACAGCTTGAGCACGTTATCCCAGAACTGGCTGAAAACGCTCTTTCCGTAGGAGTAGGTGTTGCCCAGGATGCGGTATTCCACTGTCAAACCTTGGGTGACCACTTGCGGCGGGTTGCCCCGTTTTACCACCTGAGCCCAGACGGTATTGTAAGGCGGCAGGACTACCGCCGAGTCGTAAGACGGATTCAGACAATGCATGCCAAGGTCATTGAAGGCCAACACGACATACTGGGTGTTCTGGAGCGTCGCTTTCTGGCTGATCAATGACGTCGGAACGGTGAGTTGGGGAAGCCCGTTGGCGTTGGTGGTGGGTGGCGGAAGCTGAGTTCCCGTAGCCATGGGATTGGTGGTCGGGTTGTTGACCGAGCCGTTTGTTGTACCTGACTTCGACCCAGAGCACGCCGGCAGGAGCAACAGGGATGCGAAAACCATCACGGTCAGGATGATCAGTTTGTGATTTCTGTGAGGAGATTGCATGGCTTTGATCCTTGATTTATTCCTCACTTATGATAACTTCATTATTTTGAAGTGCCATTAGCAAAATTACCTAAAAATCGGCCCATTGGGTACCTATTTCCGGTTATTGCGGTCGTTAGATAGTTGACAACGTTCGGGAGCGTACCTATAATACCCCTCGGGCTTGTGAAAGTCCGCCCCGCAAAAATTTCCACTATGAACATTGCAACGACTTTCCATTTGAAAACTCGGGCATGCTTTTGAATGACTAAATACATTTTCGTCACCGGCGGCGTGGTCAGCTCAGTAGGTAAAGGCATCACCGTCGCCAGCATCGGCACCGTGCTGAAAAGCCGGGGGGTCAGCGTCTCGGTTTTAAAACTCGATCCCTATTTGAATATCGACCCCGGCACCATGTCACCTTACCAGCATGGCGAGGTGTTCGTGACCGGCGACGGCGCTGAGACCGACCTCGACCTCGGCAACTACGAACGATTTATCGACATTGACCTGACCGCCGAATCCAACACCACCTCTGGCCAAGTCTATTCCGCGGTTATCGCCCGGGAACGCCGTGGTGATTTCCTGGGCGGCACCATCCAGGTGGTGCCTCACCTGACCGGCGAGATCAAGGACCGGTTCAAGAAGCTGGCCGTCAAATCCAAGGCGGATGTCATCCTCATCGAAGTGGGCGGCACTGTCGGCGATATCGAAGGCCAACCATTCCTGGAAGCTATCCGCCAGATGCGCAAGGACGTCGGCCGGGACAACGTCCTCTACGTCCATGTTACTCTCCTTCCTTATATAGGGCCCACCCAGGAACTCAAGACCAAGCCTACCCAGCACAGCGTCAACGAGCTCCGCCGCATCGGTATCCAGCCGGATGTTATCGTCTGCCGTTCCGATGTGCCCATACCTGAGTCGATCCGCGACAAGATCTCCCTTTTCTGCGATGTCGACCGGGAGGCCGTCATCTTCGCTCAAACGGTAGATTCGATCTATGAGGTTCCCCTGATGCTTGAGTCTGAGGGGTTGGGCGATTTCCTGGTGCGCAAGCTTGACCTGAAAGCCCATGCCCCGGAACTCGACGCCTGGAGGGAGATGGTCTCCTGCGTCAAAGGTGCCTGCGGCTCCGTCCGCGTCGCACTGGTCGGCAAGTACGTCGAACTTAAAGATGCCTACTACTCCGTCCGCGAGGCTTTGTCCCATGCCGGGATGTTCCACGGCCGGAGGGTCCAGATAGACTGGATTCAATCGGAAGACCTGGAAAAGCCCGGCGGTGAAAAACTCCTCGAGCACGCCCAGGGCATCATCGTCCCCGGTGGCTTCGGCGACCGCGGCATCGAAGGCATGATCAAGGCCGCGCAATACGCTCGTATTCACAAAGTGCCCTACTTCGGACTTTGCCTGGGGTTACAGATTATGGTCATTGAATTCGGGCGCAACGTCCTGTCGCATTCCCGCGCCAATTCCACCGAGTTTGACGCCGGCACCGCCCATCCGGTTATCGACATTATGCCGGAACAGAAAGCCGTCTGCGGCAAAGGCGGGACCATGAGGCTGGGCAACTGGCCATGCCAACTCGTGTCGGGGACCCAGGCTGCCTCCGCCTACGGGCGTGAATTGATCTACGAACGTCACCGCCATCGCTTTGAATTCAATAACCAGTACCTGGAACGCTACGAAGCGGCGGGCATGGTCTTTTCCGGTCTTTCCCCCGATCGGAAGCTGGTGGAGATTTGTGAATTGAAAGGCCACCCGTGGATGGTCGCCTCGCAGTTTCACCCTGAATTTACCTCTCGTCCCGGCAAGCCCCAACCGCTCTTCCGCGACTTTATCGGCGCCGCCAAAAACGTTATCCGCGAGGGCGAACAGACGGCCTTGCCGCTGACTGAAATATCTAATCCCTGATAACCAAATCCCAAACAATGATAAAATCCAAAATGACAAACCTTCGAACCTCATCTTCATCCATCTAGGATTTTTGAGTTCAAGACTGGAGCCTGATGAAAATATTCCTCGATACCGCAAACATCTCTGAAATCAAAAAGGGCGCTTCCATGGGCGTCATCCACGGCGTGACCACCAATCCCTCGCTAGTCGCCAAGGAAGGTCATAAGGACTACAAGTCAGTTGTTAAGGAAATCGCCAACCTCTTGCCTGCCGCAGCTCCGATCTCGGTCGAAGTGGTTTCCGAAACCGTTGCCGAGATGGTTGCCGACGGCAAGCGGTTCCATTCCTGGGCGCCGGACAACGTTGTCGTCAAGCTGCCGATGAATGGCGAAGGTCTCCAGGCCACCCGCGAGCTGGCGAAAGACGGGATCCGGGTCAACATGACCCTGTGTTTTTCGCCTAACCAGGCGATTCTAGCCGCTCATGCCGGCGCAGCCTTCATCAGCCCGTTCGTCGGCCGGCTGGATGACATCGGTCAGGACGGCATGCAGGTCGTCCGCGACATCGTCGAAATATACGAGATCCACGGTTTCAAGACAGAGGTTATCGCCGCGAGCATCCGGCATCCGTTGCACTGCACACAGGCTGCTCAAGCCGGCGCCCACATCGCCACTATTCCTTATAAAGTACTTGAACAGATGTTGAAACATCCGCTCACTGACATCGGTATCCAGCGTTTCCTGGAAGACTGGAAAAAGTCAGGGGCATCGAATCAATGAAAATTCGTAGGGGCACGGCATGCCGTGCCCATGTACCAAAAAGGTAGGAGCAACTATGTCCGAAATCGATCCCGTCAACAGTATTGAACCCATCGAGGTCGCCCGCACCCCCGAACCCCCCGCGCCTCCGCCTCCCCCTCCACCCCTCGCCCTGTCCGTCCTGGAGACGATGAGCCGGGAAGACCTCCTCGAACTCGCCAAGCGCATGAAGCTAGTTGGCGTCACCGGCGCCAAGAAACAGGAGATCGTACTCCGCTTGCTGCAGGCGTTCACCGAGCAGCAGGGCAACATCTTCTGCTCCGGCATCCTGGAGATCATGCCTGACGGTTATGGCTTCCTACGCCAGGCGTCGCTTCTGCCGTCCAATTCGGACATTTACATCTCGCAGTCCCAGATCCGCCGCTTCGGCCTGCGCACCGGCGACATGATCATCGGCCAGTCGCGCCACGCCAAGCCGGGCGAGAAGTATTACTCTTTACTACGGGTCGAGGCGATCAACGATCTTAACCCGGACGTCGCCAAACAAAGACCCCACTTCGGGACTCTCACTCCCACTTTCCCGGACAAGATGATCAACCTCGAGACCGAGATGGGCCAGCTTTCGACCCGCCTCATCAACCTCATCGCCCCCATCGGCCGCGGCCAGCGCGGCATGGTTGTCTCTCCGCCTAAGGCTGGCAAAACGATGCTTTTAAAGAACATCGCCAACGCCGCTACCACCAATTACAACGATATCCACCTGATGGTCGTCCTCATCGGCGAGCGCCCGGAAGAGGTCACAGATATGCGCCGATCGGTCAAGGGCGAGGTCATGGCCGCCACCTTCGATGAAGCCGTGGAGAACCAGACCCGCGTCGCCGAGTTGGCACTGGAACGCGCCAAGCGCATGGTGGAATCCGGCAAGGACGTCCTGATCCTGCTCGACGGAATCACCCGTCTCACCCGCGCCTACAACCTGGCCATGCCGCCATCCGGCCGCACCCTGTCCGGTGGTCTCGACCCCGTCGCCCTGCACCCCGCCAAGAAGTTCTTCGGCGCCGCCCGCAACACCGCGGAAGGCGGGTCGCTGACCATCATCGCCACCTGCCTCGTCGATACTGGCTCCCGCATGGATGACCTCATCTACGAAGAGTTCAAGGGCACCGGCAACATGGAACTGCACCTCGACCGTAGATTGGCCGAACGCAGGATTTTCCCTGCCTTCGACATCCCCCGCTCCGGCACCCGCCGCGAGGAACTGCTGATGTCGGATACTACCTTCCGCCAGGTCCAGCTGCTCCGCCGCATGGTCGCCCTCATCTCCGACGACGCCACCCACTTCGCCGAGGTCACCGAGCGCGTCCTGGACAAGCTCAAGAAGAGCCGCAATAACACCGAGTTCCTGGACAACCTCCAGCGCGGTAAAGACTAACATCCACAATATATGAATATAAGGAAGGGCGCCGCAACGCCCTTCCTTTTTTTTGTCTTTGCGAGGAGGGTCATTCTTCGTCGTTTCGAAGAGAGCAGCGACGAAGCATTCCTTCTTTGATCCATTGATTCGAACCTAACAAAGCCACCCCATTCTGTCTTTGCGAGGATTGCCTTGAATGGCAATCCGTGGCAATCGTCTCCGAATAGTACACCGAAGACTTTCCCCGCCCCCCAACCCCTATTTCTTTCTGAGCTTCGCGAAGAATCTCGGTACCAATTCTCCGGCAGGCTGACCCTTATAGTCTAAAACTACTCGACATAATAAAATAATGTATAACTTTCCCATAACATCCCCTTTCCCCCTTCGTTATATCTTTTGAAACCGACAGGCTTCCGCGCCCCTTCGTATTACGTTTGGGAATGGTTATTATGAACCGTTTCGTATTTCGGAATTCGTGCTTCGGATTTGATTCCGGAGGAGTAGTAGGGATTGACACTGGTGTTATCATAGTAAGAAGTGCAGGGAGAACCCCCTGTACTGAGATGTTTTGTGATTAATCGTAAAATTCATAATGAAAGGAAGTGATGGGATTCGAAAATGAGCCGTAAGGCGGAGTATGACACAATTGCTACCCCATAAGTCTAAGGGAATAACCAAAAATAACCGATAGACAATAACCATAATAAAATTGAAAGGTAAACTCAAAGGTCGATGAAACACTTAAATAAAATCTTCGGTATCGTGCTGACCGCAGCGATCGCCGCCAGCATGCTGGTGGTCTCCGCTCTGCCCGTCAGCGCTGCTGACAACGCCTGGACTGAATTCAAAGTCCCGGCTATGTCCAAACTCACTGCTTCCGGTTTCCTGACCAAGGGCATTGACGGTGCTCTTTATGCTTATACCAACACCGTCGCTGCTGGTGCCAAACTTTCCAAGTCCGTCGATGGCGGCCGCACCTGGACGTCTGTTACGACCCCTGGTGCTGCTGCCCTTACCGCCATCGCCACCTCCCCCAGCGAAGCTAACGTGGTCTACGTGGCCACTGCTGCCGCTGTTTGGAAGTCCGTTGACGGCGGCGCCACCTTTGCCGCCCAGCCCGTCGGCGCTATTGCTGGCACTACCTCCCTGGCTGTCGGCCTCCTCGGTGGCAGCTACAAAGTCTTCGCCGGCACTAACGCTGGTGTTTTCCTGTTCGACGAAGGCGTCGCCCTGAACAACAACTTCGTATTGTTCGGTGGAACGGGCGGTAACGTCCTTGACGTCAAGCTGTCCCCGACCTTCAACACCGCTGCAGGCATTTACGCCCTGTTCACCACTGCCACCGGTGTTGAGGTTCGTGTCAGCACCGGCGGCGCCTGGCAGACCACCTCTGCCCAGATCGCTGCCGCCGCAATCCCCACCGCTGGTGAGATCGGCTTCTCTTCCGACTTCAACCTGGCTAACACCCCGGTCCTCTTCGTCGGTTTTAACGGCGCCAATGGTGGCGTATTCCGCACCATCGTCGCCGGCACCAGCATGGGCGGCACTGAGATTGGTACCCTCAGCGATGTCGTGACCATCGATGTCACCGGTTCCGGTGTCTTCGGTGGCGCGGTCACTATCGTTGCTGGTACTGGTACCGGCGCTGTCTCCATCACCTCCAACGCCGGCGTCTCTGGCCTGACCGCCGCTGCGAAGAACGTGACCGGTGGCACTCCGGCGTTCGTTGCTCTTGCCAACGACTACGCCACCTCCGGTACCGTCTTCGTCCTGACGGCTGCTACCGCTGCTGATTTCGATGAGACCGGTTTCAGCATCTCCACCGACAAGGCTGCCAACTTCGTACAGGTCAGCCTTCTCGATTCCACCATCGCCAACATCGATGGTACTGCCTTCGCCGCTAATGGCGATATCTACCTGGTCTCCACCGGCGCCGCCGGCGCTCCCGTCCCGGGCGCTGGTGATGCCTTCACTCTGTCCTCAGTTCTCGGCGCGGGTGATGTAACTGTAACCGGCGCTGTCTCAATCGTGGCTGGCGCTGGTGCCACTGTCGTTGGTAATGTCATCACATTCACCGCTGCCAATGGCATCGCTACCGTAACCGCCACCGCTGCTGGAAACGTTACTTGGACCAATGGTACCGCCACTGACACCGTCGCCACTGAGACCGTTGACGCCAATGCCAGCATGACGGTTGGTGCTTCTGGTGTCGCTTTTGCCGTGGACATGAATCCCACCACTCCCCCTGGTGCCAAATCACTTTGGCGCAACATGGGCGGCAAATGGGATCGCCTTGCCACTGGCGCTGTTGCCTTCGACAAGATCTCCGTTTCCCCCAACTATGCCACCGACAAGGGTGTTTACTATGTTGTTGGTAACACCATCTGGGCATCCTCTAATAACGGTGTATCTTTCGCCGCTACCACCGCCGCCCCCGCTGCTATCAGCAGCTACGTGATCCTGGACACCGCCACCTTCGTGGTCGCCAGCGGTGCCGACATCTACCGCACCACCAACAGCGGCTTCATCTGGAACGTAGTCAGCACTGCTGACGCTGCCATGCTTGTTCGCTCCAGCGATGCCACCACCCTGGCCGCCGTTACGGCTGCCGGTGATGTCTTCACTTCCGCTGACCTCGGCGCCACCTGGAAGGCTGCCCTTTCCACCGGCGTCGCCCTGGCCGGGGTTAGCGCCGTCACCTTCCAGAACGGCTCCAACACCGTCCTCTGGGGCACCACCGCCACTGGTGGTATCTCCAAGCTGGACCTCGCCGCCACCACCGTTGCCTGGACCGCCAGGACCGGTATCCCCGCCGCTCTGACCAATGGTGTCGGTATTGCCTCCGGCATCGCCGCCACCCCGGTTGTTTACGTCCTCGATGCTGCCGGCTCCCTGACCCGCTTGATCACCGATGCCTCTCAGGCTGAGAACATCGCTGCTGAAGCCACTGTCACCGCTGCCAGCAAACTGTCCATCGTTCCCGCCGCCGGCGGCAACACCCTGTGGGCTGTCACCGCCACCAAGCTTTTCACCTTCAAAGACACCATCGCCATCATCGTCCCGAACGTTGCCGTGCCTTCTTTCACTACCAGCAGGGCTAACGTCACCTTTGATGCGGTACCCGGTGCTACCGACTACGCTGTCTTTGTAAGTGCTGGTTCCAGCGCTCAGAAAGACTACTTCACCGCCACCACCGTTGGTACCGTGGTTGTTGACAAGACAGCCCGCACAGCCACTGTCACCGGCCTAACCGATGACACCACCTACACCGTCAGTGTCTTCGCCAAGACCCCGTTCACTTCCATTGTTGGTTCGAAGACCTTCGCGACCCAGCCGGTTACCCCTGGTTCCGGCATTCCTCAGGCTGTCTTCCCGGCTCCGGCCGCTACCGGTATTTCCATCAATCCCGGCTTCCAGTGGACTCCAGTCGATAACGCCACCAGCTACACCATCGAAGTTTCGACCTCCAACACTTTCGCCACCCTGGTCGGAACCAAGCAGACCACTACGGTCAACGCTTTCGCCTGGACCACTCCGGCTTTGGCTTACAACACCTCTTACTACTGGCGTGTTGTTGCCATCACTCCCACCGGTACGTCTGATCCTGTGGTCAGCGTCTTCACGACCATGACTGCTCCGCCCCCCACGGGTACGACTCAGCCTCCGGTGACCGTTACCAACACCACCGTTACCCTGACCACCCCGACTGAGGCCACCCCGGCCTACATCTGGGCCATCATCGGTATCGGCGCTCTCCTGGTCATCGTGGTCATCGTCCTCATCGTCCGCACCCGCCGCGTCGCCTAACCTAAACGTTAGACAATCGGTTGGATAAAAAGGGGGGCTCCCACAAGGGAGCCCCCCTTTGTTTCTCCTTCCCCCTTCCCCCTCATGTGTCTTTGCGAGGAGGGCGCAGCTCGACGCGGCAATCTGATTGGGATTGTTCGATATGCCTGGTGATACAATAGTGCGATGCAGGATAGACTTTCGGAGCACTATTCGGATTACGATTGCCACGGACCGCGATTGCGTCGTGAGTTCTCTCAAAGACAGTTTAGGGGATCGCTAATCGCTGAAAGCTCGTAATTATGAGTATCATCGGCTACGTGTTCCACCCTTCCTACCTCCTCCATGACACCGGCTACGGCCATCCCGAGTCCGCCGCGCGCCTGGAATCGGTGATGGATTACCTGAAATCGTCCGGTCTTCTCGACAGATTAGTCAAAGTCGAAGCCCATCGCGCAACCGGCGATGAAATTTCCCTTGTGCATATTCCGATATATAAAGAAAAAATCAACTTGATCTGCTCTTCCGGCGGAGGTAGCCTCGACGCCGACACAATTCTTTCGACTGAATCCTGTAATGCCGCGGAATATGCCGCCGGAGGCGCTGTGACGGCTGTAGAGGCGGTCATGGGTGGGAATGTAGGGAAATGCTTTGGCCTGGTCCGCCCGCCCGGCCATCACGCCTTCGCCGATAGGGGATCAGGATTTTGCATCTATAATAACATCGCCATCGCGGCACGGTTCGCCCGGCAAAAGTATGGTCTTACGCGGATCGCCATCCTCGATTTCGACGTCCACCACGGCAACGGCACCCAGTCCACCTTCAATAACGACCCGGCCACGATGTACGTGTCGGTTCACCAGTCGCCCCACTACCCCGGAAGCGGCAGCATCGATGATATCGGGATCGGCGGCGCGAGTGGCACCAAGGTCAACATTCCGCTTCCCGCCGGCAGCGGCAACGCGGAGTATACTTCGATCTACAATGATATCGTGATGCCGGCTGTCAGGCGTTTCAAACCTGAGTTGATCCTGGTCTCCGCTGGCTACGATGCTCACCGCGACGACCCGTTAGCGGGGATGAAACTGACCGAATCAGGCTATGCGGCGATTGCGTCGAGGATTTGTATTCTGGCGGATGAACTGTGCTCTGGTAAAGCCGTTTTCTGCCTCGAGGGCGGCTACAACCTTGATGCCCTCGCCAGATCGGTCGCGGTGACTTTCAGGGTTTTACTAGGAGAACCTGCCGAACTGGAAATGGCGATGGAACCTTTGGAATACAACTTCGGTGCACCGGACATTTCGGGGATCATTGCCAAACTCAAGAGGATTCATCACATTGAATAGGGTATTGATCCCTTCTCCCCGCTGGGGAGAGGAGGTAACCTAAGTGGTCTCGGTCCGCCTTGCCTCACAGGACATCTCGCAGGACTTGCAGGAATCGTCGCACGGTTCGACGTGGAGGGTTATTTCCAGGCGTGGCAAGCGGCGTTTTAAGTCCGCCTCCAGGTGGTCGCACATCTTGTGAGCTTCCTCGACCGAAAGCGCCCCCGGCATCACTAAGTGCAGGTCGACGAAGCGTTCGGCGCCGGACTTGCGGGTACGGATCTCATGGAAATCTACAAGCTGTCCCTTGTGCTCCGCCAGCGTATCGACAATAATTTTCTCTTCCTCCGGTGGCAGCCCGGTGTCGATGATGCCTCCGAATGACTTTTTAAGAATATCCCAGGCAGCCTTGACGATGATGAGCGCGACCCCTATGGCAACGATGGGATCGAGGATTTTGAGGCCGGTGAACTGGACAAGGGCTAGTCCTACCAGGACGCCGAGCGAGGTGATGACATCGGTGCGGAGGTGCTGGCCGTCCGCCTCGAGAGCTATCGAATCATGGACCTTGGCCTGCTTGAACAGGTTGCGGCTGACCAAAATATTCACTATCACCGATACCGCCATGACGGCGATACCCCAGCCGAGGAGTTCGACCTCGACGCCATGCATTATCTTCTTGATCGCTTCGTAGATGATCCAGATGGCGGCCACGAAAATAAGGACCGCCTCGACGCTGCCGGAGACGTTCTCCCATTTGCCGTGGCCGAACTGGTGCTCCCGGTCGGCGGGCTTGCCCGCGGCGCGGAGGCCGAAAAAGGCGATGATGGCCGCCAGGAGGTCGATCGAGGAATGGATCGCCTCGGCCAGTATCGAAACCGATCCGGTAACAAACCCGACGATCAGCTTCAGGAAGATCAGAAGCGAGTTGGAGCCGACCGAAATAGCGGCGACGCGGCTTGCACCGCTCATCTAGCTAGGTTCCTGCCCGGGAAACCCTGGGCGCAAGGCGTCTTTTGTCGAAATTATCCCAGATGACGAGGATCGCAGGAGCAATGAAGAGAGAGTCGTAAGTCCCGACCAGGATGCCGATGAACATGACGATGGCCAGGTTCTCGACGGTGGCGCCGACGAACAGCATGAGGGCTAGAACGGCGATGATGGTTGTAAAGGAGGTGTTCATCGACCTGACCACTGTCTCGACGACGCTACGGTTGACTGTCGCTTCAAAAGTGGGAGCCACGCCACGCAGCACGTTCTCCCGGATGCGGTCGTAGATCACCACGGTGTTGTTGACGCTGTAGCCGAGGACGGCCAGGATGCCGATGACGAAAACAAGGTCTATTTCCCAGCCGAAAATACTGGCCAGGATGGCGAAAATACCCAGGACGACCACGACATCGTGGAGCAGGGCAATGACGGCGCCGGTGCCGTAATGCAAGGGTTTGGGCATCCGCCTGAAGGCATAGGTGAGGTACAGCAGGATGCCGACCGCGGCCAGGGCAATAGCTCCTGCGGCGATTTTTCGGGTGTCCCCGGCGATGGTGGGATCGATGGACTCGAAACCCTGCTCGGAGAGTGTGCCAAAGGCGGTCTCCAAGCCAGCCTCCAGGTCGTTCTTCTGGGCATCGGTGATAACGCTGATGTGGATGATGAAGTCGCCGCTGCCCGTCTCCTGGATGACGGCTTCCGGGTGGCCGAGGTCACGCATTTTGGCGTTCAGATCGGCAAGTGCTGGGGCGGAATCGAATTGGACGGTGAGCGATGAACCGGCGGAGAAATCGATGCCCGATTTAAGCCCGAAAATCGCCAGGCTGAGTATCGAGCCGATAACCAGCAGTCCCGAGATAATCAGAAAAATATTACGTTTGCCGATGAAGTTAGGCATTGCGGTCTCCCGATTCAGTGGTGAACAGGTTCAAGTTCTTGGTCACGTTGGTGCCGATGATCATCCGCAGGAAGGTGCGGGTAACCATGATGGCGGTGAACATGCTGGCGATAACGCCGATGCCCAGCGTCAGGGCGAACCCCTGGACCTTTTCGCCGCCGGTGACGGTGGCGCCGACCCAGACCAGGATGCCGCAGACGATAAGGGTGGTGATGTTGGAATCCCAGATGGCGCTCCATGCTCTGGAGAAGCCGGCTTCGATGGCCGCGCCCAGGGTGCGTTTGGCTCGGAGTTCATCCTTCATGCGTTCGAAGATGAGGACATTAGCGTCGACCGCCATACCGATGGAGAGGATGAAACCGCCGATGCCGGGCAAGGACAGGGTGACCGGCACCAGTTTGTATATGGCCAGGATGAGCACCACATAAAACAGCAATGCCAGGCTGGCCAGGAAACCCGGCAGCCGGTAGAAGAAGATCATGAAGGCCATGACCAGCAGGACGCCGACAATGCCGGCCAGGTACGACAGGTGAACGAAATCGGATCCGAGGACCGGTGAGACGGTATTTTGATAAATGATGGTCAGCGGCACCGGCAAGCGGCCCGCGTTAAGTTGTTTCGACAGGAGTTGGGCTTCGCTGATGGAAAGTCCCTCGATGACGCCCTTGTCGGTGATGACCGCGTTGACGGTGGGAGCCACAGGCATGCCGTCATCACCCAGCAACGTGGTGTCGCCCTCGAAAATACCAAGGCGCTTCCCCAGCATCCTCGTGGTTACGGCTTCGCTGATCTTGGCGCCTTCGTCGGTCCATTCGAAGTTCAATAGCACTGCGCCGGTCTGGCTGTTGGTGGTCAGGAAAGTGTTGTTCTTGAAATAGCTGGAATCCAGCACCTTGCCGTCGGCTGTTCCGGTGTCGGTGGCCGGTTTCCATTTACCCAGTGCGTTCTCCCAGGTGAAGGCCTCATCGCCGGTGACCAATTCACCGAAAACAAGGAGAGCCGTAGAGCCGATACGCTGTTTCTGTGCGTCCGAAAGGGCGGTGCCCGGCAGGTCGACGACGATGCGGTCGGCGCCCTGTTGGGCGATGTTCGGTTCGCTGACGCCGAGCGGATTCACCCGGTTGGATATGACCGAGACTACGCCGCTCAACACGTTGTTCTTTTCGGAATCGGCCACATCGGATAGATCAGCTTGATATACCAGGTGCAGACCGCCCTGAAGATCGAGGCCGAGCTGGATCGGCTTGCCGAACAGGACACCCTTTCCGGTCGGCAGGACGACCAGAGCCGAAAGCACGAATAGGATAAGGATGACGATAAAACCGGGAAGGTGTTTTTTCATTCTTTCATTTCCATGCGGGTCGTTTTGATAGTGAATTATGTTTAATATATGTTTTTTATCAAATAGTCCGTGTTTGTAAATCAAGTTCAGCTTTTTGCGGCTTCAATCAGGCGTTTGGCTAACTCAAGTCCCTCTTCGCGCGTGCTGATCTCGCCTGTCGCCTGCGCTTCAACAATTTCATCCAGTATTTTGCCCAGTTCAGGTCCGGGCTTCAGGCCGAATCTCGATTGCAGTTCATTGCCGTCGATCAGCCGTTGCGGTTCTTTAGACTTCTGCCGCTCGCGCTCGGACAAGACATAGGCCACTATTTTAACATGTTCGGCGAAGTTATCAAGCTGAAGGGTTGGTCCCCGCGCCGCCAGATGGTCTGCCAGGCTTAAATAGAGCGTGGCGACTGCGGCATCACCCGCATCCCGGTGGAACCGGTAGACCGCCTTCGGTGTCGGCTGGATCGAGTCCGGGCCCATCTGGGTGGGTCGCATGTGCAGCTCGACCATGGCGGCGACGAATTTGATCTCCCTCTGTGAAAAACGCAGCCGCGACAGCATCGAGACCGCCGTTTCGGCGCCGCGGGCGGGATGCCCGTAGAACCGCACCCGGCCGTTGGGCGCCTGAGTCTTAGTCTCAGGCTTGGCGATGTCATGGATCAAAGCGGCCAGGCGGGTCAAGGCTATCCGGCTGGCCCCGGAATTCACTCCGGATTCAAAATAGCTTTGAACCGCTCTCGTCCAGGGCACAAGTTCCTGGGCTCCGGTGGGGGCGTAAGGCCAATAGCCGCGGCGCAGGACCCAATCGAGGGCTTCCACCGTCTTCATCTGGTGCCCCAGGACGTCCCAGGAGTGCTCGATGGGCTGGTCGACTCCCCGGGATGGCTCAAGTTCAGGGAAAATACGCGTGAGGAGGCCGAGCCGATCGAGGTACTCGATCGCCGGTCCTGCTGACGGCAGCGAAAACAGCTTGACCAGGTCCTCCCGGGTCCGTTCTCCGGCCACATTTTCGCAAAGTGCGGCGTTTTCGGCTATTAGACGCTCGGTCGCCGATTCAATAGTGAAGCCGAGTTCGGCGGCCAGCCGCACACCGCGCAGTAGCCGGGCAGGATCGCTTTTGAAAACGTCCGGAGAGACGGCGCGCAGAATTTTTTGTCCAATGTCAACAAGGCCGTTTGAAGGATCGACGATCTCCATCTGGTTGTTATTGAGCGCCGGCAAAGTAATCGAGGCCCCCATCGCGTCAACGGTGAAATCCCGGCGCATCAGGTCATCGCCCAGGTTGCCGTCGACTTCAGAGACGTCTATTTGATCGAATGCCTGCCCGGTAAGTGTTATACGGTACATCCCGGCTTCTGAATGGAGGATGAACATCGAGGCGCCAAGTTTCGCCGCCAGGGCTTCGGCGAACAGCCGGCCATTGCCTTCTATTGCCAAGTCCAAGTCCCGGACAGGCCGGCCGAGCAGGCTGTCCCGGATGAATCCCCCAACGATGGCCGCTTCAACATTCTGAACAGCGGCAACTCCGGCAACGGCCTTGATGATCTCAAGCTGGCTGGGATTCGAAACCGAAATAAAATTTGATGAAGGCGTCATTAAGTACACTACTATACAAGCAGGTGATGACTACGACAAGGATAATGCCTGAAATCGCTGCGTCCTAATTTGAGTGGCGATGCCCATCCGTTGAATTGGGAATAATCCGAATGTTCAGTCCAAACCTAGAGGATCAATGTCAACGCCGATGCTGGAAGATAGATTGGTTTTCGATAGGAACTCAACGATGTTTCGCCCTTTCACGATGACCTGCCACCGATATTTACCCCGGCGGCGGGGTATGAAAGCCGGCGCCGGCCCAATAAACTCAATGCCGCTGACACCGGTGGAATCGCGTTCCAGTTCCAGTGTCTTTTTAAGATCGTGCGCCAATTGCAAACCGTCGGCTTCGTTAAGGTGCTGGACGGTTAGGACCGCCAGTTTGTTGAACGGAGGATAACCCAGGATTTTCCGGTATTCCAGCTCTTTTTGGTAAAAAGTCTTGAAGTCGTGCGCCACCGCGGCGGCTATGGCATAGTGGCTGGGCTGGTAGCTCTGGACAACGACCCGCCCGGGAAATTCTCCTCGGCCCGCCCTCCCCGCCACCTGTAAAAGCAATTGAAAAGTGCGTTCCCCGGCCCGGAAATCCGGCAGGTTGAGAGCCGTATCCGCGTTGATAACCCCCACCAGCCCAACCCTCGGCAGATCAAGGCCGCGGGCGACTACCTGGGTGCCGATCAGGATGTCCGCTTTACCGGCGCGGAAGTCGTCGAAGATCTGGTAACCTGAGTCTTTGCCGCGGGCAGCGTCGGAGTCCCAACGCAGAACCCTGGCTCCGGAGAATTCCTTCTTCGTTTCTTCTTCCAGTTTCTGGGTTCCGAGGCCGATAAACTTGATCCGGCTGCCTTTGCAGACGGGACACACTGTTGGGACTCTATACTGGGCGTTGCAATGGTGACAGACCAGGCGGTTCTCAACCGGGTGAAAGCCTAAAGGCAGGCGGCAGTGACGGCACTTCAGGACCTCCCCGCAATCCCGGCACTGGATGAAAGTAGCGCCGCCGCGGCGGTTGAAAAAGAGGATAACCTGTTCGCCGTTTTTGAGGGCAGACTCCATCTCGGCCTTCAATTTGCGGCTGAAAATGGAGAGGTTGCCGCTCTTCAACTCATCGCGCATGTCGATAAGCGTCACCGGCGGAAGCGGCGCCGAGGGGTGGGGAGTCAGGCGGTCGGGCAACTCCAGCAGGCGATACTCGCCACGCTCGGCTTTGTTGTAGGTTTCGATATCGGGCGTTGCCGATCCCAGGAGGAGCGCCGCGCCGGTCTCCAGAGCCAGGCGGCGAGCGACCTCGCGGGCGTGATAAAGGGGCGGCGTATCCTGCTGCTTGTAAGCCCATTCATGCTCTTCGTCGATCACAATGAGCCCCGGATTTGTGAACGGGGCGAAGAGGGCGCTTCGCGGACCGATGACGATGTCGTAGTCACCCTCGGCGATACCTCGCCACTGGTCGAAACGCTCTCCCAGCGACAGCTTACTATGCAGCACGGCTACCCGGCCAGGAAACCGGGCGGTGAAACGCTCGATGATCTGGTGAGTCAGGGAAATCTCCGGCACCAGCACCACAACCTGCTTGCCCTGTTTCAAGGCGTAGTTGGCGGCGTGGAGATAGACCTCGGTCTTGCCTGACCCGGTCACGCCGTGGAGCAAAAATGCTTCTCCTTTGGCTTCATCGATGCCTGCTGTCACCACGGAAACGGCGGCCGATTGGGCGGGGGTCAGGGTATGCGCCATCGGCAATTCTACGGCCGCCGGAAGTCGCGGATTACGGCGCGATTCCTCCATAGAGATTTCGATGAGCTTTTTGTTCACAAGGGCTGAAAGAATGGCATTGACTTCGCCAAATTCACGTCGAATCTCGGTGACAGAGAGGCGTCCGCGCGAGTTAGCCAGGAACCGGAGGACTGCCGATTGTTTTGGAGATCTTTTTAACAGCCCTGCGGCTGCCTGTTGTGCCTTTTCAGTATCTATTCTTAAATGAGCAATCTTTTCCAGCCTGGGTTTAACTTTTATCGCCTGCAGCCTGTACCGGCGCTCTATCAAGCCATGCCCCAATAGGTGCCTTATCGCTTTCTGAGCCGCAACTTTGCCGAAACGTTTTTCCAGGGTTTTTTGATCGGTCGGAACTCTGGTGTCTAGGGTGGCCAGGAAGTTGCTTTCGAGATCGGAGAGGGGGATTTCGCCAATGTCCAGCCCGGAACGTGTAAAAACTGATTCCGCGGAGCGTTCAAAACCAGGTGGCAGCCATAAAGCCAAAGAGGGGAAAAGCGGCGCCAGGTAATGCCGGCTGATCCACATGCCAACGGTTAGCTGTTGGGGAGTCAAACATAACGGTGGATCGATGATGCCGGAGAGTTGGCGGGTGTCGTCGAACCTCGGGGTTTCTGAAACCTCGACTACTATGCCCTGGAGAACACGGGGGCCGAAAGGGACCAGAACCGCCTGACCGGGACGGACGGTTAGGCCGGCAGGCAGTTCGTAGCTATACGCGCTGCGCCCGGCGGCTGGGGAATTAACGCTGACCTCGGCGTAAGGCAAAGCATACTCCCCTTGTTAAATCGGCGTCTCCGTGATGGAGACGCCGATGAGATTCAACGACCGGAGAAATTAGGTAGCGTTTTCGCGCTCGCCTTCCTTGATGCGAGCGGCTTTGCCGGAGAGGGCGCGCAGGTAGTAGAGCTTGGCGCGGCGGACACGGCCGCGGCGGGTCATCTCGATCTTGGCGACAAGCGGCGAGGCAAACGGGAAAATGCGCTCGACGCCGACGCCATACGAAAGGCGGCGGACGGTGAAGTTACCGCCATCGGTCCCAGCCCTCTTGCGCAGGACGATACCCTGGAAGACTTGGATGCGCTCTTTGTCACCTTCAACGATCCGGCAGTGCACCTTGACAGTATCGCCGGGGTTGATATCCGGAAATTCGGCTTTGACGGCCGGTGGCACTAATTCATCGATTCTCATGATCCGGGAACTCCTTTGTTTGCCGCGCCGGTCATCACCAGGCGGATAATTTCAATGTCACAGACTGAATAGTAAATCACAAATGGGGGGGCTATGGCAAGCCCGTTATACTCTGTCAATAGTATCGATAGTCAAATTATTGATCATCAGACTCACAGATCTACGCCTCGGGCTCGGCAAGGCGTTCTCTCATTTCCGAATCCGATTCGGATTTGATCTCGGCGAGGAGTTTTTGGTCGGTTTTGGAAAGAGTTACATTCTCCATCAGGTCCGGCCTGTGCTCGAATGTACGTTTCAAAGATTCTTTCCGACGCCATTTGGCGATCTTCGCGTGATTTCCCGAAAGAAGCACCTCCGGTACCGGCAAACCTCGAAATTCCGGGGGGCGGGTGTAGTGCGGATATTCCAGGAGTCCCTGGCTATGGGATTCTTCCACCTGTGATTCTTCCGACCCAAGCACACCCGGAACAAGGCGGGATACGGCGTCCACTATTACCATCGCCGGGATCTCGCCCCCGGAGAGTACGTAGTCCCCGATGCTGAGTTCATCGTCGATAAAAGCTCTCACCCGCTCGTCGAACCCTTCATAGTGCCCGGCGATTAAGATAAGGCGGGGCTTTGAGGCCAGATCGGCCGCGATGGCCTCATTAAACAAGCGCCCGGAGGGAGAAAGAAGTATCACCCTCGCTTCGTCGCCGGAAAGACCTTTAACCGCCTCGATCGCCTCGACGACCGGGCCGGGTTTCATCACCATACCGGCGCCCCCGCCATAGGGAGTATCGTCGACGACGTGGTGCTTATCATGGGTGTAGTCCCTGATCTGATAGAGGCGGATCTCTATCAATCCTTTGTCAGAGGCGCGTTTCAGAATGCTTTCTGAAAACGGTCCAGCGAACATCTCCGGGAATAACGTCAGTATGTCTATACGCATCGGTTGATTTTAACACAAACAGTTTACCCCGGGTTGATCAACCGAGAGTTAGCTTTCCTGAACGTGGTACTCTGTGAAATAGCGAGTATCGGTGATATAGCTGGAGAATAATCAGCCTGGCAATGGGTTATGACGAATGATGGATGGCAAAGTATGACGCAAAATCGGTATATTCAAGCATAGTTATCTTTGACCTAATTCCGGATTGGGAGTAGGTTATAGGTGTGAGTACCGGTACTAGTACTCACAGGGTCACCCAAATAAAGCGAAAGGAGGGCGAATGGTAGAGAGACAAGCCGTTCTCGGGATTTGGCTCTTTCCGTGCACATGCTCCTCGCTGGGAGGTGGGAAATCCTAGTCAATGTCCATGGCGAGGAGTCAGGACGAAGGCTCTTGAGCTTTTCATAATTGAGGATTGAAATCCATCTGGTTTTTCTGACCAGGACGGAAAAGTAAAGGGCGAAGAACTTTCCCGAAGAACGAAAATAGAATAGGTCTCAAGGATCCACTGGTTTTACCAAACAGGTTTTCAACCAAGGGTTCCAAAAATTCAATCTGGGGGCGGGTACCTAGGCGGACTAGCTAGGTACCCGCTCTTTTTATTCCGAAATTATAAGCACGAAATCCGAGAACTTTGTTTAGAGAATACTTTGACGACGTCCCCAACCTTGAGATTAGTTACCGCCGCAGCGCTTCCACCATTAACCGCAATCTCCAGGTAGCCTGATGATCCGATCAGAGCCATCAAGCCAATGCCTTCAGAATAGGTCTTCTTCAAGCCGCTCACGACTTTTTTGCCCAATTCGAGGCGCAGTTCGCCGCCCTGCGGCAGATCACTCTCTCGGACATCAGTGATCATGTTGCCGAACCTATCGATGAGAATAATATGACCGATAACCGTCCCGCCGGGCTCCTTTACGGCTTGTGGCAGATCCAGCATGGTCAATCTCTCAAGCGGTTCACCGAAGGCGGTCAATTCGAATCCTTTCGAAAGCATCGCGGCTACCGGCGCCATGATATCCCGGCCGTGAAAAGTGTCGGATACAGGATGCCGGAAATGGGGACTATTGGTCACCGTTACCGCTTTGGCGCCGTTCGAGAGTTCTCCCTGGAGCAAACTACTGGAGGTTATGGCGGCATCCCGGACGTAGTTTTTAACGGCGTAAGATAATACTCCGTTATCGGGACCGATGAACTTGCCCTCCGATGTTTTTAAGGCGATGATCTTGCGGTCGGTACCGACGCCGGGATCGACCACGACCAGGTGGACGGTGTAATGCGGAAAACAGCGGTAGACGGTTGAGAGGAGGAACGCAGCCTCGAAGATGTTCTGCGGGGCAATCTGATGGCTGATATCGACAATCTGGACGTCCGGGGCAATACCCAGGATGACGCCCTTCAAGGCGGCGGCGTAGCCGCTCGTATCGCCAAAGTCGGTAGTCAGGGTGATTATTCCGGACATACCACCTCTTCGAGGATCGATTCTTCTCTGAACCGATTCCTCCCGTGCAGGGAGAAGAAAATGGATGAGTTAAACTACCAGCAAGACCCAGATAGAGATGAGCACCAGCAGAACGACAAGTATGATGGTCATCTGGAACAGGGTTTTTTCTATGCCGCGCTTGGTGCGGAAAACGGTGTCAGCCTGTCCGAAAATGCCGCCCAAGCCACCGCCGCGCACCTGCAGCAAGGACGCCAGTCCGAGGGCTACGGCGACAATTATCTGGGCTATGAGCAAAAATGTCAGCATGTTTTAACCTTCCTGTAAGGGCACGGCGTGCCATGCCCGGCAGTTCCTTAACTTTCTTTCAGCTTTTGCAGTATTATATCAGAAGCGACCGCCGGGTTGGCGCGTCCTTTTGACAGCTTCATCATCTGGCCGACCAGGAATTTCAGCGACTGTTCCTTGCCGGCTTTGAAATCGGCAACCGCGGCGGGATTATCGCCAATGATTTTTGCCGCCATGTCCCTTAAAGCTGAATCGTCGGATATCTGGGCCAGGCCTTTCTCCGAGATGATGGCCTCCGGTGTTTTGCCGGATTGCCACATTTCCTCGAGCACCGTCTTGGCGGTTGCGGTATTGATCGCGCCCTTTGCCGTTACGGCGATGAGTTTGGCCAGGGCGGCGGCGGGGACCTTAACGGAGAAGGCGTCGATATTCGCATTGGCGGCGTTCAGGATACGGGCGACCTCGCCGTTGACCCAATTGGCAGCGTCCTTGGCAGTCACGTTTAGATCGGCGGATAACACGCCCTCGAAATAATCGGCGATATCTCGAGCGGAGGTCAGAATCGCCGCATCGTAGTCTGACAACTGGTAGTCGCTGACGAATCGGGTCTGACGGGCTTCCGGAAGTTCGGGCAGCCTAGCCCTGATCTGGGCGATCCATTTTTCATCGAATTGAAGCGGCGGCAGGTCGGGCTCCGGGAAATAGCGGTAATCGTGGGCAAATTCCTTGGAGCGCTGAGACACGGTGACGCCTTTTTCGTCCTGCCAACCCCGTGTTTCCTGCGGGACGCGAACGCCATTGTCGTAGTCTTTGGCCTGGCGGACCTCTTCGTATTCCAGCGCCCGAAAAACGGCGCGGAACGAGTTCATATTCTTGACTTCGACCTTGGGATTGAACTTCGTCTCGCCGGTTGGGCGCAACGAGATATTGGCGTCGCAGCGGAAAGAGCCCTCTTCCATGTTGGCTACCGAAACGCCCAAATAGCGTAGAATGGTGCGGAGTTTCATCAGGTACTGCCGGGCTTCCTCGGGAGTCCGCATATCCGGCTCGGAAACGATCTCCATGAGCGGTACGCCGGAGCGGTTGACATCAACAAGGGAATAGCCCGGACCGCCAAGTTCGTCCCTATGGAGGAGTTTGGCGACATCTTCTTCGAGGTGGACGCGGGTGATGCCGATCCGCCGGATCTTGCCGTCGACAGCGACGTCGATCCAGCCCTGGCGGCCGATGGGCTCATCGTACTGGGAAATCTGGTAACCCTTCATCAGGTCGGGATAGGCATAGTTCTTGCGGTCGAACTTGCTGTTGGGCGCGATGGTGCAGTTGAGCGCCAGTGCCGTCATCATGGTAAATTCGACGGCCTTTTTGTTTATCACCGGAAGTACGCCGGGCAAGCCGAGGCACACCGGGCAAACGCGGGTGTTGGGCGGGGCATCGGCATAATCGGAGGCGCAGCGGCAGTACATCTTGCTGGCTGTGGCCAGTTGTGCGTGGACCTCGAGTCCGATGACCGTCTCGTATTTGGAGGAGATTGTCGCGTCAGTCATAAAATTAACCTTGTAAGTATAGCAATACACATTTGCCCCGGCAACCGGAAACACAATTCATTTTTTAGATAACGCAGTCGAGCCACCTTAAAGTTCCCACGAATCCCACATAATTCATCCATTATTGCGTGACAAAATAAAAGTGTCATAATAGAAAAAGAGGGCAAATAAGTCGTAAATTTTCAGAAAGCTTTGGAAAGGATCGGATGAAAAATGGAAATGGAATCATCTAATATGCCGGAACAAAATCCTTCGGAACAGGCGAGGAATCCTCAGCCGGTTACGCCATCGCCAATGATGCACCAAACGGTGTCTGAACCTATAGCCCAGATGCCGCGAAAATCTCCAGGTTCGGGAGGCAACGCCCTGGTCGCCGTACTTATCGTCATACTAGCCCTGGCTACCGTCGGCAATGGCGCTCTGGCTATCCAGTCAAACTCCAAGGTGAGCTCCACCAACTCCGATCTGGCAGCGGCTCAAAGTGCCAACTCATCTCTCCAAGCCTCCATCGCGCAGCAACAAACGGCAGCCAATACGTTGTCCGCCAGCGTCGCTACGCTTCAGCAAACCGTGTCCAAACTGACCGGCACAACCACACCGACCCCGACGACCACCGATTTCGTCACCCCGGCCAAGATGATCGAGCCCCAGGTAGTGTATATCGAAGTGACTGACCGGACCGGCGGCGGCAGCGGTTCCGGCACCATCATCCGTTCCGACGGCTACGTCCTGACCAACCAGCACGTCATCGCCGGGGCGACCTCGATAAGCGTTACATTGAAAACCGGCGAGAAGTTTACCGCGACGCTGGTCGACAGCAGCGCCGACCTCGATGCCGCCATACTCAAAATGAACACCACCCGCACCGACCTGCCGACGGTCACTATCGGCTCTTCGGCTTCGGTGGTCATCGGCCAGGAGATCCTGACCTGCGGCTTCCCCCTCGGCTCCGACCTTTTCGGCAACGCCGTTTTCGGCCCGGCTACATTCAATGCCGGCGTAGTCTCCGCCATACGCAACCTGCCTTCCGGCAATACCGATAATCCGGCCTTCACACTCAACTACATCCAGATCGATGCCGATATCAACCCGGGCAACTCCGGCGGCGGCCTGTTCACCCTTGACGGCAAGCTTGTAGGCATCCCGTCATACGGTTTTGCGACGGGCATCAATACCGCCATACCCATCGACGCTGTAAAGGCCCTCATCCAGAGTTCGGTGAAGTAACGAAAGCGAGAGAAGAAGAGAGGATGAAAACAGTATGAAAAATCCAGCTTCGATCGCCATCGTAGTTGTTCTACTAATAGTCAACGGAGTCTTCGCGGCCTTTAACCTCGGGGCGTCAAGCACCATTAATTCAGCCCAGGCTAAGATCTCCGATTTGACTTCTGCCAACACCACGATCCAAACCGATCTGGCGGCGCTTCAAACCAGCAACATCCAAACTCAAACAGCCCTGGCGGCGGTCCAGGCGCAAGTGGATAAGCTGACATCCCAAACGTCTTCCGCTGCCTCAAAATACGGCGCGGTGATGAATTCAATTAATCCTGTGGTCGTCAGGATCAATGCCACCGGAACCGGGCTGCGCGGATTCGCCTCCGGCGTCATTGTAAGTTCCAACGGGTATGTTCTGACGGTGCTCCACAACGTTGACGGCGCACGATCGATCAACGTCACTGTTTCTACGGGCGATACATTTACCGGAACGATCAGCGCTACTGATACGGTAAATAATTTGGCTTTGATAAAATTAACCTCTACTCGGACGGATTTCCCCGCGGCTGCCCGGGGATCGATCAGCACTCTCCAGGACGGGCAGATCGTGATCTCCGTCAGTTATCCTCTAAGTGATGAACTGCACGGTCCGGCGACCTTCGACGTCGGCATAGTTTCATCACTTCGGATGGATATCCCGACCAACTACTTCATTCAGAGCGATGCCGATATCGCCCAGGGCAGCGGCGGTGGCGGGCTGTTCACTTTGGACGGGAAATTGGTTGGGATTGCCTCGCTTGGTATCGCCGACGGAATCTACGAGTACATCCCTATAGATGCAGCAGCCACGCTGTTGAAAGGCGCCAGCATAACCTAGGTCTCGATCGACGTGTACTGTAAGGACACGGCGAGCCGTGTCCTTACAGTTATGTTGGGCCATGGGATATAATTCGGGATATGCCTGAATTTAACCTCGTTTCTGATTTCGGCCTGATGGGCGATCAATCCGCCGCCGTGGCGGGACTGACCAAAGGTCTCGCAGATGGATTAAAAGATCAGACCCTGCTCGGCGTTACCGGCTCGGGGAAAACCTTCACCATGGCCAACGTTATCGCCCGCTGCGGCCGTCCGGCTTTGATTATTTCACATAACAAGACCCTGGCGGCCCAGCTTTACGCCGAGTTCCGCGAATTCTTTCCCAATAACGCCGTCGAATACTTCGTCAGCTACTACGATTACTACCAGCCGGAGGCTTACGTCCCGTCCAAGGACATGTATATCGAAAAAGACGCTGATATCAACGACGAGATCGATAAGCTTCGCCACGCCGCCACCCGGTCGCTCCTGTCCCGCCGGGATACCATCATCGTCGCTTCGGTGTCGTGCATCTACGGCCTGGGTGAGCCTGAAGAATACATGCGTTTCGTCCTGAACCTCGAAAAAGGGGCGCGCTATCCCAGGACGGAGATCCTGCACCGGCTCGTCGATATGCAATACGAGCGTAACGACCTCGATTTTTCCCGGTCGAAGTTCCGGCTTCGGGGAGATACCCTGGAATTGCATCCGGCTTATGAAGAAACAGCCCTACGCATAGAGTTCTTCGGCGATGAGATAGAACGCATGGTGAGGATCGATCCTCTGACGGGTGAAATTCTCGAAGAACTCAAGATGGTGGATATCTACCCGGCTAAGCATTTCGTGACCTCGCCGGAAAAGCTTGTCAAGGCTATCCAGGCCATACGTGAGGAGTTGGCGGGGCGGGTGGAGCAGCTTAAACGCGAGGGTAAACTCCTGGAAGCCGCCCGGCTGGAACAGCGCACCGAATACGATATCGAGATGCTGGAACAGGCAGGTTATTGCAACGGCGTGGAGAACTACGCCCGGCACCTGTCCGGAAGACCCGCTGGCTCGGCGCCGTGGACGCTGCTGGATTATTTCCCCAAGGATTTCATCCTTTTTGTCGATGAATCTCACATGTCGCTGCCCCAGATCAGGGGCATGTACAACGGCGACCGGGCCCGCAAGGAAGTGCTGGTCGAGTATGGATTTCGCCTTCCTTCGGCTATGGACAACCGGCCGCTGAATTTCTCCGAGTTTCGGCAGCGCTTCGAACAGGCGGTTTATGTCTCGGCGACGCCCGGGCCGTACGAAAAAGAGCATTCGCAAAATACCGTCGAACAACTGGTACGGCCGACCGGACTCCTCGAGCCGGTCATCGAGGTCAAACCGACCGAAGGTCAGATTGACGATCTTCTTTACCAGATCAAGCTTCGCGTTGAAAAAAGCGAGCGCTGCCTGGTGACTACCCTGACCAAGAAGCTTGCTGAAACCCTGTCGGAGTACATCGCCGAATCGGGTATCAAGACCCAGTACCTTCACTCCGAGGTCGAGACATTCGAGCGCGTGGAAATTCTGCGCGATCTCAGGCTGGGCGTCTACGATGTAGTCGTTGGCATCAACCTGTTACGCGAAGGACTCGACCTCCCGGAGGTTTCTCTTGTCGCCATCCTCGATGCCGATAAGGAAGGTTTCCTCCGCAGCGAATGGGCGCTGATCCAGACTATGGGCCGCGCCGCCCGTCACGTTGACGGCAAGGTCATCATGTACGCTGACATCATCACCGGTTCGATGGAACGCGCCATCGCCGAGGTCAAGCGGAGGCGTGCCATCCAGGAAACCTATAACGCCGAGCACGGCATTACGCCGCAGGGCATCCGCAAGGCCATAAAAGACATTACTGAACGTATCCGTACCGCCGAGGCCGTGGTCGCGGAGCAGACGGCTGAGTCCTATAAAGCCATGCCGTTGACTAAGGAAGACCTGGCTCGTCTTATCCGGGAGCTCGAATATCAGATGAAGCGGGCTGCCAAGACTATGGACTTCGAACGAGCGGCCTTGTTGCGTGATCGAATAGTCGAACTTAAGCGCGAACTTATCGAACCGGAGGCAAAACCTCGTGGCCGGAGATAACGATCGCGGATATGCCGAAACTCGCCAGGAACGCCGCGAAAAGAAACGACAGGCGCAGAAAAACCGGATGACCCATCACGGCAAGTCCATTGCGTTGATTTACCGGCAGAGCGTGGAAAAGCGGGCGGGGAAAAGCAAAAAATGACCGACTCCCATTTTGACACCTCCAAAGCCGCCCGCCTGGACAATCCCAGCCGCGTCGCCGAACTCCGCATCCCTGAGCTCCTCACAGAGATCGGGGGTGTCAAGGTAATGACGGACTGCGTTGACCTTGGCTGCGGCACCGGGACGTTCACGTTGCCGATGGCGGAGATCGTGGGGAGGTGGGGCAAAGTATACGCTGTAGACGATTCCCAGGAGATGCTGGATATCCTGAAATCTCGCAAGCCCCCGAAAAACGTCATGCCCGTAAAAGCCGATTTTACCGAGACCGGTCTCGTCGATGGAATAGCCGAATTCTGCCTGGCGGCATTCATTTTGCACGAGACAAAACAGCCGGAAAAGCTGCTGGCCGAAACTTACCGGTTATTGAAACCGGGAGGCAGGTTGCTGGTGATGGAGTGGCGGGCTGAATTCGACAGCCCCGGACCGTCGCAGAAGATTCGGGTGACGGTCGAGAAAATGTCGGCGTTAGTCTTAGAGACAGGGTTTAGGAACTTCCAATCGGATAATTGGTCGGAAAAGCACTACTATGGCCTCGGGGTGAAGCCACTCTACGAAACAGACAAGGAACCAGATCCACTGGTATTGGGCATTGTAAAAACTTCCGGACAGTTGTTTCTTGAGACCGGAGGCGGGACCTCATTCCCGTCAACTACTAGGTTCTATTAACCCCCCGGAGGGTGGACTACCAGCACCGGCGTGGTGCCATAGACGACGATTTTCTCGGTCACTGAACCGAAAACCCAACGCGTCAGGCCGGACAGGCCGTGAGTTGACATGGCGATGAGGTCAACTTGGTTGTCCCGGGCATAATTCATGATCAGTTCGGCGGCGGCGCCGGTTTTGACTACCGTAGACACTGTTATGCCTTTTTGGCGCAAGGCCTCAGCGCGGCGGTTCAGGAACGTAGTCGCATCAGCTTCGATCTCGGCATCATCTATGGGCAGTGTGTAAGCGCCCATGCCGTCCACGCTGGGCAGGTACCGGACGGGTTCAACAACCTGGGCGAGCACCACCTCGGCTCCGAAGGCCGGCGCCAACTGTACCACGATGTCGAGCGCCGCCTGGCCGATGCCGGAGCCGTCGAGCGGTACCAGAATCTTGCTGATGAGCGGCTTGTTTTCAGGCGGCGGAGATTTAATCAGTAATGCCGGCTTGTTGGTGCCTGTCATGATCTTGTTGGCCACCTTGCCGACCAGTGCTGCCCCCCGCCCCGAGGCACCGTGGGCGGAAAGTATCACCAGGTCGGCCACATGTTCCTCGATAAACCGGAGGATCTCATCGGCGGCTTTGCCGGTTTGGAGGCTGGTCTGCCAGGCGCGCTGGCCGGGGTATTTCGCTTTGAGGCGCTCGTCGAGGTGTCGCAGGTAATTCCGGTAGAGGTTTCCGGTGTCGGCGGCGCCGGTCTCGTCGACACTGATGAAATCTAGCTGGGCGCCCAGCTTCTGAGCCAGCGCGATGCCGTAGGGGACGGTTATCTCAGCTTCCGCCGAGCCGTCGAGGGGGATTACGACTTCTTTGATCATGCGGCTTTACCTGCCTTTACATAGTCGAATGATCGCCTGTGCTGTTAGTATAACATCGTTTGTGGCGTTGATGGCAAGAAAATGACAGCCTCCCGGAGTTCACTTATAATATTTCACAAATGATTAACGGGCCTGGGGTGACAACCCAGGCGTTTTTAATATGAGGTGAGATGTGTCCCCGGAAGAGTCTTTCCAGTGTTTCTGCTGTGGCGTCTGCTGCTCCAAGTACCAGGTGCAGATGACGGTGAACGAGGCGCATAACATCGCCGACAAACTGCGCATCGAGTGGGATGAGTTCGAGAATGATTACCTCGACGGCGCCTGGCCGGGAACCAGGACAGTTCTTTTGGGGCACCGCGAGGGGCATTGCGTATTTCTTGAAGCCCAACCCGATAACCGGGTTTTCTTCTGCCGCATCCAAAAATTCAAGCCCGAATCCTGCATCCAGTGGAACGCCGACGCCGATAAAAAGGATTGCCAGGAGGGGCTTGAACAATTGTGGGATTTGGGAACAGACGCCGAGGGACAGTTCACGGGAGACCCGGGGAAGGTGCGGGAATTGAATGCCTTCCTGGAAACACTAAATCCTGAACGCTGATTTCAAACGCTCAAATCCACGTTCAAATCAAAATGCGTTAGAAATCTTAAATTTGGATATTTGGTATTATTTAGGAATTAGATATTAGGATTTGGCGCCTGCGCGAATGGGCAGGGTCAGCAGTATGTTTGTCCCCTTGCCGGGGGCGGAATCGCATTCACAGGTGCCCCCCAGTAACGCCGCCCTCTCCCGCATCGCCGATAAACCCGTGGATTGCCCCGGCTGCAGCGAGGAAGGATCGAAGCCCCGGCCGTTATCCCATATCCCCACGCACAGGTTATCTCCATCAGGCTTCAGGCTGACGCGTGCTTCCTTGACGCCGGAGTAGCGCATGACATTAGTCAGTGCCTCCTGGACAACCCGGAAAGTGCCTGTCGCCTGGTCGATCGGCAGGGGCGGCAGCGGTTGGCATTCGAAAGACACCTTGAGACCCGCCTGCGTGTGCAGTTGTTTGAACAGCCACTCAAGGGCTGGTACCAGCCCCAGTTCGTCAAGCACGCCAGGTCGCAGGGAGAGCGAAAGGTTGCGAACATTGCGGATGATGTCGCCTATCTGTTCAGAAAGATCTTTCAGGATCGGATGCAGTTCTTCGGGCGCTTGCCGGTCGGCCCTTGCAGCCATTAACTTAGCCACGGTCAAACCCTGGCCGATTTCATCGTGCAGTTCGCGGGCGATGGCGCGGCGTTCGGCCTCCTGCACCCCCATCAAACGGTTAGACAGGGCGCGCGCCGTTTCCTCAGCCCGACGGCGGAGTCCCACCTGTTCCCTCAGTTCCAATTCAGCCCGCTTCAGTTCTGTAACATCGCGGGCGGCGGCGAACACGCCCAATACATTACTATTCAAGTCACGATAGACGGAGGCGTTATAAAGAACATCGGTCGACTTGCCGTCGCTTCGGCGTATGGTAAGCGGGTAACCGATGACGGCGCCATCGGCGAAGACCTGAAGATAAGCTCGGCGGGCTTTGTCCGGTTCGGTGAAGTAGTCGCAGAAATCGTCGCCGATGAGCGTTTCGCGGCTGGCTCCGGTGGCCTCGACAGTAGCCTTGTTGACATCGGTAATCTTGCCGTCCGGATTGATGGTAACCAGGGGGTCGACCGCGGCTTCGATAAGACTACGGACATAGGAGTGGGCCTGCGCAAGTTCTGCGGTGCGTTCACTTATCTTGGTTTCCAGGCTGTCTTTGGCCTGCTGAAGTTGTTCCTCGGCCGACAGCCGCTGGAGCGCCATGCCTATATTGGCGGCGATACTCTCGAAGAAATTCACCTGTTCAGGCGTGAAACGTCCGGCTTGACGGTCGTTCAATTGAAGCAGGCCGACGATTTCATTACCCGCCGTTACCGGGAACAGACCCACCGAAGCGAATCCGGTGTGAATGCAGCGGTTCCGGGGGTTTATCCGGGGGTCCTCTTCAGGCGTTAGGGATAAAAGATCGGTCGAATTGTTAGTCCAGAAACCGCCGGCGGGTGTAAAACAGGGCATATCGGGGAGTTCGCGCCCCGAAATCAGCAGGCCGCATGTGCATTCGAGCACCGGCCGGCCCGACGGGTCCTTGAGGACACGGCCATCGCCACCCCGGTGACACAGGAAATTTTCCTCTCTGACGAACTCATCGGTAAAGCCATCGATACCGAAATAAGGATAATCATCCCCCTGGCACAGGCGTAGTCCTACCGCCTCAAAACCGGTGGTTTGCTTGATCAAACGCAGAGTGTCGCCGACGATCGCCTGAAGCGAGTCGTGCCGGTTCAGGATTTTAAGGATGCCGTTAAGGAGAGCCTGTTTCGATTCCTGGTTCTTGCGCTCCGTGATATCGCTGAAGATGGTGCCGAAACGATTTTTACCCGGTGAAAAGACCGAAATGCTGAAATGTTTCCCCATCGGCGGGAAATACGTCTCGAAGGACTCCGGTTCCCCGGTGAGGGCTACTCTTTCGTAAACATCAAAATAGGGCGGTTTCCCGGTGCCATACAACACGGAAGCTTTTTGGCCGATCGATTTAGCTCGCTCCAGACCGGTAGCCGCCTCGAAGGCCGGATTTACATCGAGAATGCGGTAATCCACCGCTTTTCCGGAATCATCGAAAACCAGTTCGTGCAGGCACAGACCCTCTCGCATCGAGCGGTAGGTCGCCAGGATCTGCTCCTGCTGCCTCTGCATCGCCTGGCGGGTTTGCCGGTGGGTGGAACTTTCGATTAACTGCCACTGACCTTTTTGCTGGATCAGGGCGAACTCATGGTTCTTGATGACGTCCAGGATTTCGGGTGCACCGCATTTTTCCAGCGAATAGGTACACAGCGCCAGCATGTTGTACTGGCTGATGACCGAGTCTACGGCGTGCTCATAATCGGTAAACCCGTCCCAGTCGGCTTTTTCCAGCCAGAAGGTGTTGCCGCTGAGCCTCAACCCGTCGAAACCTTTGTCGAGGGCATTATTCAGCTTTTCGACCCATCCGGCCAGGACCTTGTCGGAATTGAACATGCCTTCGGGGAGGTACCAGTTGCGGTGTGATAAAATCTCTATCTGCCCGGAGGCGATCCTCGATTCCAGGTCGGGGACGGCTTCCGCCAGTGCGGTTTTCGCCTCGGCGACGTTCAGCGGTTCCGAGGTGATCCACATGCAGAATTCGTTATTCAAAAGCCCCGAGCGGAAATAAGGCACCAGGGTATCGATCAAGTCTTGTTTGGTCTGATAGAACTGGCAGAAATGCGTGCCCCAGGGCACGTTGCCGATAATGTCGATGCCGCTCAGCCTCAGGGTTTCCAAACAGGTCTCCGTTCTCCGGGTTCGCGAGGTTAAAGACTATTGAGAAGAGTCATAACATTATACTCCGGGCTTCAATGGCCGCCCAAATTGGCTCCAGCCATGTTCAAATAAAGGTAAGCGGTATGTCTGTATCGGCTAAGGTGCATGAAAAAAGAAGCCCTCGGTTAAGAGGGCTTCTTTAAATTCAACCGCGAAAAAACTCTAAAACGAGGAACGGCGTCGCAGGAGCAGGTAAACCCCGCCTCCGATGATGATTACGGCGAAGAATCCTATGGTGACCCAGGCCCAAACCGGGACGTCAGCCCAGGAGAAACCGACGACGAAGCTATTGGCGGTGCTCGGTGCCCCGACGTTGCCTGCCGCATCCGTGGCGATCACCCGCCAGTAGTACGGGGCTTTCTTTGAGACCGTCGGCAGTTTTTCGGCGTCGGTCATGGTGTAACTGGTCGTGGTCAGGCCGTCCTTTGAAACAATAAGGGTGGTGAAGTTGGCGTCGGTGGCGACTTCAAGTTTGTATGTCACCGGGTTGGACTGGTCGGTGACGGCACCCCAGGTGAAGGTAATCGGCTGCTTGGCCTTGATGCCGGACGCCGGTTCGGTCAGGGTCGGGCCGGCTGGGGCTGTTCCTTCCATGGTGAAGGTGAGTGGTTTGCCGTCTTGATCTTTATCTTTTGTAGTTTGGCCGTCGGATACCGTCACCGGATGGGCGCCTTTGACGATTACCGGGGCTTTGAAGGCGACGGTGAAGGCTCCGGCGGTGTTGGATGTGCCGGTTGCCACTTGATTTCCTTCAAGTTTGACCGTGATGGCGGCGCCCGGTTTGAAACCGCTGCCGGTAACGGTAATGTCCTGGCCGACAAATCCCGGCGTCGCTGAGGTGTCCGGGGAGATGGCGGCGGTGATGGATGAAGTGAATACCGCCGTAGCCAGGTTGCCCAATCCGTCGGCGGCGATGATAGTATGCGCGCCTTCTACTGCGCCGGGCACGGTGAAGACCCCGCTGAATGTTCCGTTGGCTAGCACGGTGAGAGTCGCCGGAGCGGTCGGCAGGGCGATGGAATCATACGCCAGTGTTATCTGTCCGTTGGGGTAGAAGCCGGTGCCGTTGATGGTCACTTGGTCGCCGGTGGAACCTGTCGCGGCGCTGATGGTTATCTTTGCCGAAACAGTGAAATTCGCCGAGGCGAACATCGCGGCGTCGGTAGTCACTTTGGCGGTGATCACGTGGACTCCCGATGGGGAATTCGCGATAGTTAGGGTCTTTGAGAAGCTGCCTTTGGTATCAGTGGTGACAGTCGTGCCGGTAAGCGCCGTGCCGTCGAATTCAAAACCGACCACGACGCTGTCGCCGAACCCGGTGCCGTTCACGGTGACGTTTGTGCCCACAGGACCGGAGGCGGGAGACAGGATAATCTTGGACTGGTTGATGGTGAAGGTCTTATAGGCAAAAACGGTGGTGTACGTGTTGTCTCTAACGTAAACTGTGTGCGGCCCCCGGACTGCCGGCGGGATGACGATAGCGGTGGCGGGGATCACCCCGGAAGAATTGGCGGCTACCGTTACCAGGGGGGTGCTCGTAAGGCTGTCAAAGAAAATACTGACCGAGCCCAGGGCGGTGAAACCGTCGGCGTTGACGGTGATCGTATCACCTACGGCTCCGGCTTCAGATGAAAGGCTGATGATCCTGGGTAAAATCGCCAGTTGGGTGTTGTAGGTATTGAGCGCCGTGTCGATGGCTGTCACGACATGGGGCACGGGCAAGTAAGGTGTTTGTGCCAGGGTAAATGGAACGCTGAACGCCCCGTTCGCGTTTTGAGCCGTGGTTACCTGTACCACGGGCGTCCCTGTCGTAATCGCAGTGGTGGCAAAATAGATGTTCACCGCAAGGTTGGCGCCGAAGCCGGTGCCGTTCACGGTAACCGCGGTACCCGCTGTCGCCGATATGGTTGATAATGTGATGAAAGGGGTGACTGCAAAAGTACCGACATTGACGGGAGTCGGGTTGCCGTCGCCGAGTACCGCAATCTGGTAGTTGCCTTTGGGCACAACCGGAACCTGGAAGCTTCCAGTGACGATTCCGCCTGCGGGTATGGCTGTTGAAGCAACTACCGTTATGTTAATGGTGTTGTTCCCGGCGTCCAACCCGATGAAATGAACCGTGTAGTTGGTGCCGGTAACCTGAGTAGGTGATGTGCTGAAACTCACGAGGGTGCCCACCGGTCCTGTGGTCGGTGCCGAACTGACCGCGGACACCGGAGAAATAAACACACCTATCGCCAACGATGCGGCAATGATGAGAGCAGGGAACAACTTGAACACCGTTCTAATCTTCATTTGCCTGCTTTATCCTCCTGACATTCCAAACGTATTCCCAATTTGCCGGTATTATAACACACGATTTTCCGACTGTATCCAATTTTCTTTAGAAATATTACGATAGTTTTCCCTTGCCCTCTATAACGTCCTTACCGGCAATCCGATAGCCGGATCGGCCCGGCAAAAAATATTTTTTTCGCAACCCGCCAAAAACGACACGAAACGCTTGACAGAACGCAGAACGCTCGTGCTATCATGTTAGCGCATCGGCCGGACGTAACCGCCCGGTAAACCCCAACAAACCTGAAATGGCCCGGCTGGTGCAGAAAATTAGAACATATGAGCGTTTATTTACAAATGCATGGAGACGGCGAGGATCTCGATGAAGATCCGGCAGACCTTGGCGCGCCGTGCGAAAACGCGCCTGCGGATGACGACCCCCTCCCCGAATACACCCACTACCGGGACGAGGGCTGCGGTCTTTCCAACTCCTGCCTCAACTGCCCCTTTCCCCGGTGCGTCTACGAGGTGCGCGGCGGCATGCGGCGCTATGAGAAAGACAAAAGCGCCCGGGAGATCATCTTTCAGTACGGCCGCGGATTTAGCGCCAAGCAGATCGCCCGGATGCTGGATGAAAACCTGAGGACGGTCCAGCGGGTGATCAAGGAATTCAAACGTGACACTGACATCGATACCGAAAATGGAAGGGAGACATGGGATGAATAGTTTTGATTTCAATTCGGCCGCCAACGACAGGCGCCGGCGCTACCGTGAGCTGCTGGACTTTTATCACGGCCGTCATTGGGCGGGCACTCGCCGCGAAGAAAAGCGCCTGACATTCAATTACGCCGCGGCGGTGGTGGACAAACTGACCGCCTACCTGGTGGGCGGGCTTTCAGTGAAGGCCGTGTCCCATGATGCCTCGGCCGAAACGGTTTTGAAGGCTCAGCGATTGCTGGAAAAGACGGGCGTCGGCAACAATCTCGACCGGTTGGACTACGAGACGGAGATCGATGCCGCTGTGCTGGGTGACGGCTGCTACCGCCTCGGTTGGGATGCCGCCTCGGGGACGGTCCGAGTTACCTCGCCTGATATCGCCTCTGTCGACGTGGGATACGCCATCGATGGGGTCGCCGTCGAAAAGGTCACCCTGTCATACACCGTTTTCAAAGCTGTAGCGATTCAAGCCTGGGGCTTTAATGGTGGGACAGGCATCTTGCCTGCCGGCTCAACTATTCCCGGTGGGATCGGCATCCTGCCCGTCGATTCGGACAACGTCGATGTCGTCGAAACCTGGACCACCGCTGAATACCAGGTCGCCTGCAACGGCGAGGTCGTGACGGCCAGTCCGAACCCCTACGGCTTCATCCCGTTCATCGTCTTCCCCAACCTCCCCAAGCCAAAATCCCCGTGGGGCATTTCCGATCTTGAGCCGCTGGTCGAGGTACAGAGGGAACTGAACCGGTCTACTTCGCAGCTTTCACGCATCCTCGAGTTGTCCGGCAATCCCATTGCCGTGTTGGAGAACGTCGAATCGTCGCAGGATATCGCCGTCGCCCCCGGCGCGGTATGGCATATCCCGGAGGAAGCCAAAGCTTACCTGCTCGACCTATTGCAGGGTGGCGGAGCCCAGCTCCATTTGAATTACATCGACCTACTTTTCCGCATGCTGCACGACCTTTCGGAAATGCCGCGGGCGGCTTTCTGCGGTATGGGTCGGGACGTCTCCGGCGTGGCGCTGGAGCTTGAGCTTCAACCCCTCCTCCACCGCATCTGGCGCAAACGCCTCATCCGCACCGGCGTTTACCGCAGGCGAGCCGAGATGATGCTGGCGCTTTATGCCAAATACCTCGGCGAGAACTTTGACGGCGTCGGCATTGAGGTCACCTGGGCGCCGGTACTGCCGCGGGACATCGCCGCCACGGTAGCCTCGGAACAGACCCTCGTCCAGAGTGGCATTCACTCGCGAAAGCGGGCCATGGCAGGGCTAGGCATCGCCGACCCCGACAAGGAATTCGCCGATTGGCTGGCGGAACGGGAATCAATTTTGAAGATGAACCGGAGCAACAACCTGAAAGCGGGAGAGAGCGCGGTATAGGTGACGGCGAAGGCCATCAACACTCCAACTTCCCTTGCCCCGGGTGGGAGAGGGGAGCACATTCATATTAGTCAAGGAGAAACATGGAAACCGAACAGGAAATCACAACCGAATGTAGGGACACGGCGTGCCGTGTCCGGGAAAATGAAGCGGCGCCGACACCCGATACCGAGATAACAGCCAAGCTCATCGCCCGGGAGGCGGAGGTGGCGAAACTTTCTCAACAACTCGCCGAGAAAGATGATGTTATCGGGCGGCTGAACGCCAGCCTCAATGCTGCGGTTGCCGCCTATCGAGGAACAACTGTAACTCTGCACCGCGACCTGCCGGAAGAACTCATCGAAGGCGATAGCATTGCCGCCGTCGATGAATCTATCAAGAAAGCGATGTCGCTGGTCGCCCGGGTGAAATCTACGATGGCTACCACCGCCCCGCCCCTCGTCGCCGCAGGGAGGTCACGATCATCCGAGGGATTGTCCACGGTCGACAAGATCATGCTGGGTCTTTCCCATTGAAGACTGATAACGCTTTGGGTGGTGGTGCCCCGGTCTAGAGGTTCCAGCGAGCGGGGTTTGCGAGCTGGAACCTCTTAAAAAACCACCCCTTTCTACCGCGAGCATCGGAAGGGAAGGGGTAGGGGATAGGCACCGCATAATTAAAGCTGACAGCTGATAGCTGACAGCTCTGTAAAGGAGACAACTGAATATGGCAATCACATTAACCGAGGCAGCTAAATTATCCAACGACCTGCTGAAACAGGGCGTCATTGAGACCATCATCAAGGACTCCCCCGTTCTCCGCCGCCTGCCCTTCATCGAGATCACCGGCAACGGCTTGACCTACAACCAGGAGAAAACCCTGCCGGATATCGCCTTCTACGATGTCGGCGACACCTGGACGGAGAGCACGCCGACTTTCGAGCAGAAGACCGCAACTTTGAAGATCATGGGCGGCGACGCCGACGTGGACAACTTCTTGAAAACCACCCGCTCGAACGTCCAGGACCTGCAAACGGCGATCATCCAGCAGAAGGCCAAGGCGCTCAAGGACAAGTTCGAGCAGACTTTCATCTACGGCGATGAGAGCGGCAACGCCAAGGAGTTCGACGGCCTGCGCAAACTGATCGACACCACCACCGCCGGTGCCCAGGTCATCGCCATGGGCGCCGCCGGCGCCACCCTCACCCTGGACAAGCTCGATGAGCTGATCGACGCGGTAAAAGGCGGCAAGCCCGACCTGCTCATCATGAGCCGCCGCACACGGCGCAAGCTTAACTCGCTGCTGCGGGCATCGGGCGCTCTTCTCGAAACCGACCGGGACGCCTTCGGCAATTCCGTCCAGTACTGGAACGGCGTGGCTATCGGCGTCGATGACTGGATGCTGGATACCCACGTCGTAGCTTCGAGCGTTGAGACCGCCACCACCGGCGGCCTGTGCTCCACCATTTACGCCGTGCAGTTGGGTGAAGGGGCCCTTGCCGGCTTGTCCGCGCCGGGCATGGTCCAGGTGGAAAACGTAGGGGCGCTGGAGGACAAGGACGCCAGCCGGACTAGGGTGAAGTGGTACGCATCGTTGGCGCTGTTCTCGTCGGTCAAGGCTGCCGCACTGATAGGGGTGAAGGACTAGTGTTAAACCTCCCCGCCCGAACCCTCCCATTACTGTCTTTGCGAGGACTGCCTGACGGCAGTCCGTGGCAATCGTCCTCGAATAGTACACCTTCTCAACTCCTCTCCCCCAAGGGGAGAGGGTAGGGAGAGGGTGGTTCCCTGAAAACTGAAAACTGATGGCTGACAGCTGATAGCTGAAAGCTAAAAGGAGAAAAACAATGAACCTTACAGAAATGCGCGATATGGTCCGCCGCGACCTTAAAGACACCATACCTGCCAACTACCGCTGGACCGATGACACGCTCGACCGCCACCTCCGCCGCGCTGTTGCCGAGTACTCCTCGGCGGCGCCGCGGCAGATGAAGCAGACCTTCATCTCCACGTTCGGTTCGATGGACCTTGATATCTCATCGCTGGCCGACCGCACCTCGGTCATGGCGGTGGAATACCCCGTCGATCTGAAACCCCGGAAGTTCCGCCCTTTCACCGTCTGGGCTGACCGGCTGACCCTGGAGAACTGCGCTCCGCCGGACGGTGGCGAGATGGCCGTTTACTACGGCATGGCACACACCCTCGACGCCGCCGGCACGACGCTGCCTTCCCAGCATTTCGATCTCATCGCCACCGGCGCCGCATCCTATGCTGCCATCGAATGGGCAGCCTATGCCGTCAACCGGATCAACTCAGGCTCCAACGCGGCCTCGGACTATTTCCGCTGGGGCAAGGAGCGGATGGGCATCTTCCGCGATGAAATCCGGCGGCTGGCGCGGAAGAACTCCTTCCGCAGCGGCAAATTCTTCAAGCCGGTCGAAACGTACATCTGCCCGGCGGAGACGGATTTCTGGAAATAACAAGGAGATTTATGGATTTCTATCGTTTACTCTGGTCTCATCTCGGAGGCCGACCATGGACATATATCCTGCGCGACCTATGGCACAGGTTCGAATGGCTGTGGATCATCGGACTGCTGCTCAGCGGCTATCTTATCGGCCGGAACGGCTTCGACGAACTGTTGGGCTGGCTCATCGCCTTCAACCTCGGCTACGTCGCCGGACACCTTTTCTGGGGCAAGGACTACGTCCCCGGCCAGAAAGCCGATGCCGAATAAAAATCTCGATAAACGTAGCCGTTCGTGGTGAGCTTGTCGAATCCATGAACGACGGTAAGGCCGAAATCTTGTTCACCCTTCGACAGGCTCAGGGCGAACGGAGTTGGTAGAGATGATTATTGGTTGTTTTTTATTCAGAGGAGAAACCGATGCATGAATTGTCACCCTCACTCCTCGCCGCCCAGCAATCGCCCAGCCGGGAGGGATTCGTTTCATTCGTTTTACACAAGCATCCCGCCTGGAAAATACTCTGCACCGGAACCGAAGAAGACTGCCTACACGCCGCGACTTTTGCCGGCGACGGCTCAATCATTCGAGCGAGATTGGGTAACGTGGCCGACTCCCGCAAACTCTACTTCCAGCGTATAGCCGCGCCGGATGAGACCAGCAACTTCTCCGTTTGGACGTACACCGGCGAGTACAATGCCGTAGCCATTGCCGTCGCCACCCTGGGCGCCGAAGTCTCCATCCTGTGGATCAAGAGTGATCGCTCGATTAGGCGCATCAAGTCCACGGACTACGGCGCAACCTTTGGTGCAGCCGAGCTTGTAGACTACTCGCCGACGACGTCCTGCGGCGGCTTGTCCATGGCCTATAAACCGAATGGCGACCTTGTGGTGTTCTACGCCGACCAGGCGACCCTCTATGTCAAAGAAGAGTTAGATAATGTATGGCAACCCAGGACCGCCTGGAACAAGACCACAGACGCTCTCACCGGCATTTCCTGCGCCTATGACGGCGATTTCAACCTGGTAATCACCGGTTGCGATACTTCCGGCAACTGTCGCCTCTGGTCTCTGGTCTACGGCGATGGATCGGCTCTCCCGGCTGGGACGTGGGGTGACCTCAAGGAGATCGCCACCTCACCCGCCGCCGAAGGTTTTGAGTTCTGCTCGGCGTTCCTCGATAAATCAGATGTCTACCACTGCGCCTACGTCGAGAAGTTCACCGGCGACGAGGCATATTCCCGCGTTTACCTGACTTCAACCGTTCCCGGCGCATCTTTCGACGCGTGTCTGTGGACGGAACCTCAGCCGATGGACATCACCGGAGATTACGGCGTATCCATTGCCCATTCCACAGATTCATCGTGGCTTTGTTCAGCCAACTCGGTGCGACGGGCTCCTGTCGATGCTTGCGAGATCGATTTGACCTCCACCCTCATCGCCGCTCGATACGATCTCACCGAGACCGGCGGCAAAGCTGTTATTGAACTGGACAACTCAAATCTAGGCCCGTCTCCCGCCGCCCCCGGCGATGAGGTCATCGTCAGCCCCGGCTACATCACCGACGACGGCGCCGAGACGAGCGAGGGACTGTCATTCACCATCAGCCGCATCGAGAGATCAAACGGCAAGATTCTCATCGAGGCTTCGGACGGCTGGCAGAAACTGAAGGGCTGGCGGGCTAAAAACCTTTTCCGCTGGAACGCATCTGCCTCGATAACCAGCATCAAGGACATCATCGCCTGGGTGGTGGGGAGGGTGGGGCTGCGGCTGGAAGTTGTCTTGGCCTCGGACACTATCGAGACACTCTGCCCGGACTTCTGCTTGAATCCCGGCGCTGATGGTTTTTCGGCGGTCCGGCGCCTGCTATCGATGGTCCCCGACCGGCTCTTCATCGAGGGTAGCGCAGCTTATCTCAAAAATCCGGTTGCCGATGAGGGTCCAGGCTACGCCTACGGCTCTGAACATGGATTCGCTGCTTGCCTGCTTGCTGAATCCAGTATTGTTTCCACCTGCGAGATCGCTACCCCGAACAACTGCGGCCAACAGCTCTATGACGTCATTGAGGTCACCGACGAGGCTTCCGGCCTCTCCGCCGCCCGCTACCGGGTGACTGGCATCGCCCTGGACTACCGGCCTATGAGCGGCAAATACAAGATGAAATTATCACTCTGTCTTTGCGAGGACTTGCCTTGAATAATATCCCCTCGCCCGCTTACGGCGGGAGAGGGCTAGGGTGAGGGTTTGCACAACCATGAAGACTGTCAACTGTTAACTGTCTACTGTCAACTAAGGAGAACAATGAATATCAAACAGGCGTTACTCAAAAGCTTCAATACCGCCACTTTCATCGCCACGGTCCAACTGGTCGGTTCATCCCAGGCTTACCTTGAAAATATCACGGTAGCCCGCAACATTCCGACGGCAGAAATGACCGCGGGGCGTGCGGTGGCTGTCCTTTTCTTCGATGAATTCAGGGCGAACGATGCGGTGGTGGCGGCGGTGTGGTAGTTTTTTAGATTATTGACATCAAGGATTACAATAAAGAAAAGAAGATGAAAATTGTCATTGGAATTCTACTAGGTTGGTTGGTGCTTGATATAGCACTGTTGTTTATTCACCCTTCTTTTCTTAATCAACAAATTTGGTTTTGGACGTTTCACCCTTCGATACCATCCACTGCTTTAGTTATCACGCTTTTAGTACGTGCCGGACGGCCGAAAAAAGTTACCTGAAATCTTTCTTATCTTGGTGTTGTGGAATTGACCCTGGTTTACAATAGAGATTAGAAGATGAAAATTGTCATCGGAATTCTACTGGCTTGGTTGGCTATCATTCTTATCATCGGATTTTCGGGTGTTCCTCTAAAAGCGGGATCCGCGTTTGCCGATATTTGGATGTATTTTGGGCAGCCTCTAATCCCGATCGTCGGTCTGGTTATAGCGGTTGCGGTGAGGGCGCTCCTAGAAAAAAAGTCCGCATAATCTTTTAGTTTAAAGCCACCACATCATTTCATTGGAACAAAGGTTAAAAAAAGATTGAATATGGATATGTTAATGAAACCCCGGGTTATAAGCATCGCCTCAATGGGTATTATTCTGTCCACGTTCGCCTGGGCCTTATTTTCCAATTTGCTAGGATTTAGTAGTGATATTATGGCCTTAACAACTGCGACAATCGGGGTTGGATTGATGGGGTTTGCTAGCTACAGATTGCCGATAAAACCCAAAGTCGAGTATGTAATAATTCTTATTCTCATTTTCACGCTCAGCTACTTTCTGCTGTTTCCAATTTTAGGAACCAATTTTGCCAAATTTATTTGATCAAATCGAGCGAGAAATCTTTTAAAGTGCACATATCCATGCAAGTATTAAAATTTATTTTGCTCCTGGTTTCTGCAAGACGTTGGTGATCAATTGAAAATATCTTCGGTCGTCCTAACCATACTTGGCTTGCTCTCTACATTTTTCTCGTGGGTTGTCGTTAGTTTCAGTGAAAACGACGGTGATATTACCGTCACTGTTCCCACTCCAAATATCTATTACGAGATCGCTTTGGTTGTGATTACCTTGTTGATCATTACGATAGCAATTGGACAATTATCCAAGAAAATGTATCTCTCCAAAATTCAACTAGTGTTTGGATTGTGCACTGGATTATTGACCTTTATTATGATCCAAGAAATCAATTCGCCCTATTTTTATTTAAGCGGACGTTTCCCTTTAGTCTATGCTTTACGTTCCGGTGGATTGTTGGTGTTTCTCGTTAGCTTAATTCAATTTTTAAATGCAAGACAGAAAGAACGAGCTTTGGAACAGGAATCAGGTAAACGATTATCCCCGTAAAATCTTATCCATTGCTCTTCCATTTGCTAACTCATCGACCAGCTTATCCAGATATCGAATCTCCCGCATCGTCGGTTCTTTAATATCCTCAACCCTGATGCCGCAGATCAGATCCTGTATAAGCGTGCGGTAGGGGTTGGGGTGGGGGAGTGATAAAGGAGATTGCTTTCTAAAAAGTATAAATGACACAAGATAAGGAAAATTGACATTAGCTGTATAATGGAAATAACCTGTTGTCTAAGTAAAAGGAGGTCGAAGTGTTCAGAAAAGCTCGTCTGGTTGCTCTCATTTCTTGCGTCCTGGCGGTGACACTCCTTTTACCCTCCTGTCAGCTTGCCGTCGATAAAACCACCACTTCGCCGCCCCCGGCGGACTCTTCCTTACCTCCGCCAACCACGACCAGCTCCGGCCCGCCGGCAGTAGGTTCCCCGGCGGGGGAATTAGCTCCTTTTGATTTGGGTTTAGTATCGAATATAGGGGGGAAGATCGCGGCCGGTATAGCCGGCCCCGCCGCCAGCGCCGCCTTTAGCTGGATAATGAAACAGGCGGGACTGGGCTACCTTATCGAGGACCAGACGACCCAGACTCTGAACCAGATTACCTCGCAGCTAAACCAGCTATCCACCCAGATCGCAGCTTTGCAGCAACAGCTTAATAATGTGGAATACGACACCGTGGCTGCCGAACTCCTGCCCATCGTGAGCAAGATCAAGTCCGCGCATTTGCTGATAGCTTCCCTGGCTGAAGGCAGGAAGGTACCAACCGGGACAACCCTACCTCCTACCCAAAAAACGCCTCTTACCGCGGGCGAGGAGCAGATGATCAAGGACATATTAAACTACATCGGTGGGCCGGACGGACTCTACGTCAACAGGACTGTGATTTCCGACGCCATGACTGGAGATTTGCTGTCGAGCGGCTTGATCGAGAAATGGAGTCGAGTGGTAGCCGGCAAACATCATTTTTTTAACAAGGCCGACTCCGATAACCAGCAGCGAATGTACGGCTACTGGTTAGCCCTTCAGGCGATCCAGGAAGAGTTGATAATCGAATACATGCACTACATGGACTATACGACCACCGCCATCGAGAACGAGTTCATCGAGTACAATAAGGCCAAGGCCGCTCAAAAGGCTAAAATTCCGTGGGAACTGCCGGACAAAGGTTGGCTGGTGGTTCCTTTGGTTCCTAACCCACCTTATATTCCCGCCGGAACCTGCATTATGATCGACGCCCGCACTTTCGCCACCAGGGGCAAGATGACTTACGCCGTAGCGGTCAATACCCTGGCTACTCTCAATAGCGCCGATATCACGCGGAACAACTGGGAGATTCCGGTGGGGGGTTACGATTATAGCCGGCTCGATGGAATTGTAAACGAACCCGGGAACTACCTGAAAGCGATGTTCTGGAACCCGTATCCCACGCTTAGCGTCAATCAATGGATGGTATCGCAGGGCTGGACTGAGATGCCGGTAGACATGTATACCGCGTTCAGCTTCTGGACGTCGGGCCCTCCCGACGTCCGGGTAGCGTATCTGTCTTCGGAGAACAGTGGCAAAGGCGGCGTGAAGGTCGTTGGCGCAGCAGGAGGTGTGGGCATCCCGGAATATACCGGAACACACTATCTCTTGCCGGTGCGCCTGCTGAATCAAAACGAGTTCTACTTTTGCACCTAGTCAGGGAATCCCGGCCTGATAGTTGACCGCCGCAGCTTCGCCTGCGGCGGTTCTTTTAAAGCCATGGTGCTGACTGTCTTTTGACCCGGCGATAAACGGGAAACACCGCGAGTCGCCGTTATTTCCACAAAATCTTCTCCATCGCTTTTCCCTTCGCCAGCTCATCGACCAGTTTGTCCAGATAGCGGATTTCCCGCATTATCGGTTCTTCGATATCCTCCACCCGGATACCGCAGATCAGGCCTTTAATCAGGGTTCGGGAGGGGTTGAGGCGAGGAGCCTTGGCAAAGAAGGTCTCAAGACTAGTGCCGTTTCCGAGTAACGCTTCCAGCTCCGCCTGGCTATAACCGGTCAACCAATGGATGATCTCATCGACTTCCGTCTTTGTCCGTCCCTTTCTCTCGGCCTTGGCAATGTAATGCGGATACACGTTGGCGACAGGCATGGTATAGAGATTGTGTTTGGCCATGGAGATCCCCCTTAATTATCAGGCTTTAATCTACCATGTCGACCGGCGGAGCAAAAGGTACGGGTCAGTTTGACGCAACTCGGGAGCCCGGTTAGAGTTAAACCGGATCCCATTAGGTTTACCGGAAATCATCGCTAGGAGAAGATCATGGCTGAGAAGAAACCTTCGCAAGGATTGTCGGAAGATGAAAAGGCGGCATTGCAAGAGCACTTACAAGAGATTGCAGCAGGCAAGGCGGCAGAGGGCGAAGGCGCCGTGATGGCCAAGATCGCCGAGATGTCGGAACCGGATCGCGCCATGGCCACCCGTGTCCACGCTATTATCATGGCCGCCGGTCCGGGGCTCAAGCCGAGGACGTGGTACGGAATGCCGGCGTATGCCAAAGACGGCAAGGTCGTTTGCTTCTTCCAGAGCGGACTGAAATACAAGGTGAGATATTCGACGTTAGGCTTCCAGGACGCCGCGAACCTCGACGAGGGCAATATGTGGCCCAGCGCCTTCGCCATCAAAAAGCTGACCTCCGCCGAAGAGGCGAGGATCACCGCTTTGGTGAAGAAAGCCGTGAGCTGAGTCGGTCCGGTCAACCCTGATCGATCATCCGGATAAAAGCGCTCAGGACGAATATCGAAAGGCCCAGTCCGACTGTGATCAAAATCCAATCGTACGGTTTTAGTTTGGATCGGGGGATTGGTATCTCCCCTTTGGTATTCATGAACGACTTGATTCCATGAACCATAATTGCGATTCCGGGAATTATCATCAATAACACTGTCAGCCCGATGGCGCCGAGGCTGTCGTTTAATATGAGCCATGCCAATCCGATCACCAGCAGGACTCCGCCGGTAGTAAAGGCTAAGCGCGTTTCCTGGCGTCTATCCATGATTTGTTTGCGGGAAGAAGGGCTACTTTCCGTCTTTGGTCGCCTGGCGCAGGCAGTAGTTGCAGAGCATGATACAGTTGGAAGAGGTCGGCAGACCTTTGGAGTTGAGGGCGTGGTAGTTGGCCGCAGAGGTTCGCCAGAAGGCGGTATCGCATCGCTTGCCGGTGTGAATGCCGCACCCGGACGTGCACTCGCAGGTGGCTTCCGCCCGCTTGTAAACGAACTCCCTGATTTCCCAGGGGAAATCGAGTTCCGGCATAGATTTATCCTGCCCTGATTATAGTCTCCCGGCACCGTAAGTCAACGATTTGTTTTCAAAAATTGTGCCGTTGGTCTACAATTCCCCCGTGGATGAATCCAAACCCTTAAGCCATGTCAAGCCTGTTCTGATCGCCGCCCTGGTGTGCGACGTGGCGGTGAAAGACCCCACCACCGGGAAAATCTCCCTCATCGGTATCTTTGATAAGATTCACGTCAAGCAATTTCCCGCCCAGCGCCCCGTTTCCCTCTATGCCAAGCTCACCGAGGCGGAGGGCAATTACCAGTTCCAGGCTAAATACGTTTTTTCCAACACCGGCGAGACCCTCGCCGAAGCCAAGGGCGAGTTCGCCGCCAAAGAGAAGCTGGGAACCATCGAGCTCAACCTCCAATATCCCCCTCTCCCGATCCCCGGCGAAGGCCGCTACGACTTCCAGATCTGGGTCAACGGCCAATTCCTCGGCCAGACCTTCATCGACGCCGCTATTATGGGTTGATCTGCAACTACGATTGAATATTTGCCGTTGAGTAGAGCAGTGCGTCCACTGTAAACTATCGTGTGTCAACTCGCTTTAAATGTGACCTAAGTCATGTTTAAGAGGCTCAAAAAGCCTTAAAATATCCTGCAAGGTTAAACAGGATAACCGAGACAGACAAGAAATCTCCCATCTCTTCTCAACAAAAACCAAACTGCTTTGGAAAATCCCCGCCATTCGCCACTGAAATTCCCCAATCTCCCTCGATAACTCCTAAGAGTTATCCCCCATTCCGCCAAAAATACCTCTCACGAGGAATACCTTAAATACAGCTTCTAAGTTAGACTTAACATAATCCCTCGCAAGACAAAAATGGAGGAAAAATGAAACGTCAGACTCTAATCACTACCGTCGTCGCCTTGTGTACCCTTTGGATTGGAAGCGCCACAGGTCTTCTATTCCAGCATAACACCCCGGCGACGTCCGTCCTGCCGATCCCTGTTTACTCCGATGCCGCGACCCTGCCGCCGGCTCCGGTCGACGAAGGCAATCTGGCGGCTTTGATCCCGGCCACGACCAATCCGGTGGTAGAACCTTCGGTAACCCCGGTCGTCACGGCTCCTGTGGTGACTCCGGCTCCGGTTCCCGCCACCACTCCCGCTCCTGTACCGACCGTTGTTCCTGATCCGGTCCCGGCGCCTCTTCCGACTACCCCGGTTCCGGCTCCCGTTCCTACTCCTGCTCCATTACCCACTCCTACCCCTGCGCCGATTCCAACTACAACTCCTACCCCGGTACCGACGGTGACTTCGCCGCCTGCCCCAACTCCCGCCCTGCCCGCGGTTCCGACCGGCAGCCTGATCAAGACTCACAAATCCCTGCCGGAATATCAGGGGCTTTGCGTCGCCTGCCACTAGTTAAAACTGAATAGAGAAAAGGAGGCCCGGTGAAAACCAGGCCTCCTTCTTTTTGACCTCGAAAATGTTGGTGTTATTCTTTGGGTGTTAGGGTGCTTTATTGATTCAGGGAGGGTGACAGATGAAAATTCGAGGCGTTTACATCGCGGTTGTCGCGGCTTTAATGATATTCGCCCTGGCCGCTGTGGGGTGTGTGACCAATAATCCTACTACGACAACGGCTCCTCCCGGTACGACCGGCACTGTCGCTCCCCCGATAACCTATTACCCAGGCGGCGGTTACGGTCCGGGCGGGATGATGGGCAACGGCGGCATGATGATCCCGGGAACGGGCATCTACGACCCGAACGCCCAGCGGCTGACCCTGGCCCAGGCCACCGCCATCGCCAATAAGTTCATTACCTCCCGGCCTGATCTGGGCTTCAAACTCGGCGAGGTGATGGAGTTCCAATTCAACTTTTACGTCGATTATATCGAGACAAGCACCGGCATCCACGCCTTCGAATCTCTGGTCGATCCCTACACCGGCGACCTCTACCCCGAACCCGGTCCTTCCGTGATGTGGAACACTAAATACTGCATGATGTCGGGCGTGCTATGGGGCATATCCGCCGGTACCAGCCCGATGTCTCTGACCGCATCTCAGGCGCAGACCACCGCCCAGTCTTTCCTCAACGGTTATTTGCCCGGCTCCAAGGTGTCTGATGCCTCGCAGTTCTACGGCTATTACACCATGGATTTCACGTTAAACGGCAAGACCTACGGCATGCTTTCGGTCAACGGCTACACCGGCCAGGTCTGGTATCATAACTGGCACGGCCTGTACCTGGGACCGTAGCTGTGACTATCAAGGTATGATAGCCGCTTGCGTCACCGTGATCTGGTAACTATAAGCGTCGAGGTGGCCGAACTTGCCGTACTGGAAAAGTCCGGTGATTTCGACGTGGCCGTATTTTTCCGGATACCCTGACGGCGTGTTCGTCTGTTGCATGAGATTTTGATACACTGCCTGTCCCAAGTCCCCAGTTATCCAGATGAGCGGCTGGACCGGAGTGACGTTCGATGGGTCGAATGTGGACTGGACCAGGGCTGAAGCCAGAGCAGAGATCTCGAAGCCAGAAAAATAATAGCCATTTACAGTGACCGCTCTGCTGTTGTACAGGGCTGGATGGTCGATAAGCTCGCTAAAGCTGAACGGGACCGTCTTCGGTGTTCCGGCGCCGCAGCTGGTCGCCATGGCGATCAAAAGCAGCGTGATTCCGACCGGTAACCAGCGTGCCAGGATTGTTTGCATTGCGGTTTTCCTTTTCAAAGTCCCAATAAGGATAACGAAAGACTGCGGCAAAGGTTTGGTCCTTGACATCATCTTTCCTCCAAGGCCTGAGGCTGGGTTCGGGCATTTCCTTTCATCACCACACTCTATGTCTCTTCCCGGTATATAATGGTCAGTATCCTGGTTGAGGGGTTCCATGAACCGGATATTTAAGATCGCGGTTTTATTGTTAGCTTTAGTTCCACTCCTGGCAGGATGTGTTAAAGCATCTCCAGCAGGTACTGAGACAACTCTCCCACCTTCACAGAGTATCTGGTCCAAGCAGGGTACCCGCCCTTACGGCGTCATGGGGTTGCCCATGCCAGTAACTTTGACTGATGAGGACAAGGACAGGTTCTCTTTCGTCGCCAGGATCAGCAGTTCAGTGTTCGAGGTTGAAGCGACATCCTTCCTTTGGGTCGCAATCATCTGGACAAACAGCAGTGTTGTTGACACCGTCTGGGTTTTGGACGAACAGACGGCGCTCAAGGGAATTCCCGCCAACGTCAATCCCAACGCACTATGGTATCCAGGAGTAACCTTAACCCACATCGAAGGCAATATCACCTACCAGATGCAAGTTGCCTATGATTATGACAGTGAGATGATAGTATACTCCAACGGCTCCTATGTCCCGGTTCACTGGGGGCAACCACCCATCACCCTGCCGGTCACGATCACCTCTCTTCCGACCGGAAATTTGCCGACGCAAATATATTACCCATAACTTTCTTTCGAGCTGATGTGATTGGTATCACCGGCTAGGTCGTTGTTCACCAGCTTGACATAAATTGTGTGCTACCCCGCCGCTACCCCGGTGAATGTGTAGGTGGTTCCGGAGACATGCGCCCAGACCCCGAACGGCGGAATGGATGGCTGGCCGGGAGTCGTCGGCGGCTGGACATCGAGGTAAAAAATGAACATGTCCCTTGTTGGCGACATTCGGCTGGCCCTGCTTATCGACGACGTTGAAGTTGCTGACCTGCTGTGTGTGTTAAAACGCGCCGCCCGCATTGGGCATATCCGGGGTGACCTGCTGGGTGACATCCCAGTATTCGACGATCTTTTCTTCATCGAACCGGAACAGGTGGATCTGCCGCAAGCCTCCGGCGCCTGGCTTCGCCTTGTCGTTCAATAGTTGCGTATAGGCTGCCGCCATGTTGCCATCAACCAGGGCATAGCGGACGACAAAGCTGGCATCGGGGTTCTGGGCTCGTCCTTCTTTGTTGGCGGCGGTCATCGCCTTGGTAAGATCCGCCATGCCTCCGGTGATGTAAGGGTTGTGGGTCTTACAGTCCTGAGAGCACAACAGGAGCAACTCGTCGAACTTCTGGGCGGCGATTAATTCAAAGAACTTGTTTACGATTTCGCGTTGTTTTTGTAAACTTGGCATCTCTCGTTCCTCATGTCTAACATTATTCTTCTCACCAATTTTAAACTATTACGCCCCGTGGCAAAATCCGTAAAACTACCTGATAATCTCCAGAAAAGGCACCTATTTTTCGGCAAGCCGGAACGGACGGTTCTCGATGTTTTTCCGGGCGGCTTTTATTGATAAACTGGGGTCATGGAATATGTAGCCCTGTTCAGGGGTCTCAACGCCGGCGGAAAAAGCACAGTTAAAATGGCTGAACTGACCAAGGCTGTTTCGGAACTGGGATATGAAAAGGCGCGCTCGTACCTTCCGAGCGGGAACATCATTTTCGAGACCGATGAAGGTTCAAAGACGGTTACCCGGACGTTGGAAGACCTGGTCCTTGAACACTTCAAAATAGAAACGAAGATAGTCGTCAAAAGCTGCCATCAATTGACCCGGATCGTGGCGGAGATGCCGGGGGAATGGGAGAACCGGAAAGATCTTCGGCGCCGCGTCGTTTTTATCCGGGAGCCTGTCACACCCGATGATGTCCTGCGTGAAGTCGAGACCAGGGAAGGCATAGATTTTATCGAAGCCGGGTCCGGCGTACTGTACATGTCGACTTTAATGACCGCCTTGACCAGGAGCTGGTTTACTCGGCTGATCACCAAACCGATCTACAAGGAACTCACGATCAGGGATTACGGAACCGTCCTGAGGATTCTTGAACTGATGGCCTGCCGTTAATGCCAACCTCATCCGCTTGCGATTAGATCGATCTTCGGCCTTTGACAGTGCCTTGGCCAGAGAATCTTAAGTTGTCGTCGGCGCTCCCGCTACCGGAGTCATTTTCACCGTCAACTTATTGTTGATCGTGGTAATGATGAACGAAACCTCGGCTTGCTCATAGTCAAAAAGGCTTATATAAAATTTGTAGGCGCCGACCTTGATACCGGCGAAGATGACGTTTCCATTGCTGTCCGTAAGACCTGTCAGCTTCAGTTGTCCACCCGGCTGCGATTCCGAGGCTACTTTGGCTCCCTCCAAGGGCGCATTAGACTTTCCGGTGACTGTGATCTTGAAATCGACTTTATCGGGAATTGTCGGTCCCTGCGCGCAAGCTAAAGGGAATAGAGCCAGCAGAATTGCCGTGAGGGCGATAACAATCTTTTTCACCTTGTCAGGCCTCTTTTCAAATTATCTCCTCGCCTAAGTGAAGATCATAAGGCAAGTATAATTGAAATCGGCGCCTTCCTCCACCGCACGGCCGACGCTTCTTTTAACGTTCAACCGAGAATCAAAAGTACCGAAGATGTAAATAAGACTTGACAAATAGTTTATAACGCATTACAATACGCTCGATATCAGGTTGGGGGGAGTTTATGAAGAATCGAGTCACCGATAAAGCAATCTATCTCACAGCCGTCGCCATGGCGATCGCTTGGGTCTTTGCTGCGACGCTGCTGGGAATACTTCACACAAACCTTGCCGTTAGGATCCTGATCGGCATGGTGCCCGTGGCGGTGCTGGTGTACCAGGTCTGGTTGTGTTTCCGCTACACATTGGGGCAAGACGAGGTCCAGAAGAGGATCATCCTTGAGGGTCTATCCATCGCTTTTATGATTGCCCTTCCGGTGATCTTCTTCGTCGGCTTCCTCATGGAGGCTGGTGTCAGCCTGCCGTTCCGGTTCATCGATGCCGGCTACTTTCTGGAAGTGATGCTCGTGATCGGCTACACCATCGCCTGGAGGCACTACCAGTGAAAAACCGACTGCGGGTACTTCGGGCTGAGCGGGACTGGACGCAGGAAGACCTGGCGCAGCGGCTGGGCGTCTCCCGGCAAGCCATTATTGCCATCGAAAAGGAAAAGTACGACCCCAGCCTGCCGCTGGCATTCAAGATGGCTGAACTCTTCGATAGACGCATCGAAGATATTTTCGGATCTTGACTGATCTGACTCATTATCCTTTCCTTTCTTCATTGTGACGTCATTGGCGGCTGTCGATTGCCGGCCTCTGGGTTTCTTCTGGATAACCACCAGAAGTGGAATTTCGACAAATGGGCTGAAAACTGCCGTTTGTTTTTAAATTTTTAACTAAGTGGTAACAACATTCACCATTTTTTGTATGAAATAATGCAAACACAAAAATAAATATATTTGATAATAAATAAACGTATGTCGGTGTTTGTTGACATCATTTTTGATGAAAATTCCATAAATCATTAAAAGTAGTACTTTTGGTTAGGTCAGATAAACTAAATGCATCTTGAAATACACTATTTCGGCGCAAATAATTGGTAGGGTTTTACCAAATATTCCCGGGGATTTCATGAACAGAGGAGGTGGTGCAAATCAATAATCGCCGACGATCCATGGATTGTCATCATTTTGAAAATGGAGGAGAAACGGTGAAAAGGATTTTACTCATGGTTGCCATGGCATTTGTCATGGTACTTTCCGGAGCGCTGGTTGTTTCGGCCGCACCGAAAGGAATTGATTTTAACGGCGCCCACTTCAATCTAAATCTTGTTGGTAAATCCAAGACAATGCCGGGCGATTATAACAATCCCGACCGGCATACAATGTTCGTCCCAACCGATACCTCGGATTTCGAGTTTGATCTGAACACCCCGAACAACTTGGACCAGACTACGATGGCTGGCGTCAAAATCAATATGACCCAGGGTTCTGAATTTGCTGTTCTCGACGGCAATGCCACCGATGGTCAGGGATCCTTCCAGCTTGGCCCCGGCAAGTATCGCGTTTACATTGCGGTCAAGGCCAAAATGCCCAAGACTTCAGGAACTGTTGACATCACTGGATGGGTCCAAGCCTACGACAACCTCGGCCAACTTTGGTATTACATTCCTGTTGGAGACGTTTCAGTTAGCAAAGGTAAGGTGTGGACGGACGCTTCCACTCTTTTCTATGTTAACACTTCCGAGGATCAGTTTGGATTCCTCACTGGCGGCGAATCCAACTACGAACAAGGCTTAGGCATGTGGGTATTTGACTATATGGCTGGACTCGACGCTTGGGTCACCGACGACTATAATTTCTCTGACTTGGCTTACTTCTGGCAATTCCAGAACGATGGTGCCAAATTGATTCAAGTACGTTTCTATCCCGTCAACTAATACCCCACGGTCCCTGAACTATAAAATAATATCGTGTCACAAGGGCTGGCGTAGTACGCCAGCCCTTTCCCTTTCTTTTGGTAGATCGGAATTACATATTTGTTTAAAGGAGTGATATTTTGTAATATTTAGCGTCGCTCGATCGAAAACTGGGAAAGGAAGTTTGGGAAATGGTGCAATACCACACCGACCACACCCTCCCTGCTGATTCGGAGATTTTTGTTTTTGGCAGCAACCTCAAGGGTATTCACACCGCCGGTGCCGCGCTGTTAGCCAGGCAACAGTTTGGCGCGGAACCGGGAATTGGTATGGGACCTACCGGACGATCTTACGCTATCCCCACCGAGACCGGCAGTTTTAAACCCAGGAGCCTCCCCGAAATCGAAAAATCAGTCAACGATTTCATCGAATACGCCGGGAAAAATCCGGCGAAAAAGTTCTTCGTAACCAGGGTAGGTTGCGGATTGGCTGGCTACGAGAACCACCAGATCCTGCCGATGTTCAGGAATTGTCCGCAGAACTGTTCCCTTCCGAAAGAATGGCGAGAAGTCTTCGAGGATATGGCTTAGATAAAAATGCTGGGTTCTATCGAACCAGCATTCTGTAGTTGGCTTTAGTCCAAAAACTCGATGCAAGCCGGCGGCCGGGGTCTTATCTCAACCTCAATGCCGACTTCTTTGAACAGATCGATGAAGGAGTCGTCGGCGTACTTGCCGTAACTCACGAACCGCTTGATTCTGACATTGGCTAGCATCTTGGCGCACAGGATGCAGGGGGTGTGAGTACAGTAGACAGTCGCCCCCTCCAAATTTACCCCGTGCTGCGCCGCCTGGATGATGGCGTTCTGCTCCGCATGGACCGCCCGGCAGATCTCGTGGCGGGTGCCGGAGGGAATGTTTTTCTGATCGCGCAGGCAGCCGAGTTCCAGACAGTCACGGGTACCAGCGGGAGCGCCGTTGTAGCCAGTGGTCAGGATATGCTTGTTTTTGACCGCCACCGCCCCGACATGGTGCCGCCGGCAGGTGCTTCTCTCGGCCACCACTGCCGCGATTTTCAGAAAATATTCATCGATGTTGGGCCGTTTGAGGGCTGTGGATACTGGATTATTTGTAGTATTGGTAGTATTTAACATTGGTAGTATTGATTTCACCCGAATGTGTTATTACCGGCGTTTTCATCGAGTTGGTGCATCAACTGCTCCACCTGCGCCCGCAGTTCCTCGAAACTGCCGCCGTTGACCACCATGTAATCCGCCACGGCGACCGGTCCGGCTTTGGAAACCTTTTCGATCTCTGATTTATCGCGGGAGAATGTCTCTTCCCGTGTCAGGGGCCTCACGGCGCGTGTCGAAAGCCTCTGGGCTCGGGTAGTTGGAGAAGCCCATACCGCCGCCACTGCCAGATTGTCCCCGTAGCGCTCCTTGAGGAACAGGTACTCCTCCCAGGAGTACATCCCGTCGATAACCACCGGCCCTTTTTTCAAAGCTTCATCGATGCGGGGCAAGTTAAGTTTGGCGTAAGCCGCCATCCCCAATTCGGACCTCAGTGCTTCGCGCACGGCGCGCTCGTTAGCCTCGTTGAGTGGCAGTCCGCGCTTTTTAACCTCTTCGTCCGTCACATCGCCGAAACGGATGCGGGTGTAACCGTGACTCTCGAACATTTTCGAGGCGGCGGTCTTGCCGGCGCCGGCCATGCCGACCATGGCGATGATTTTAGGCGTGCTCATTGGGGGACATTATAGGGGGAATCGGGCGGCTGGGACAAACGGGTATTATCCGAAGGTCTACCCAAAATTGTTCGATCAAGTTAATACTAATTTGGTAAAATAAAAGAGGTGGGCTGCCCGCCTCTTTTAATTAGATATGGTCCCGTCTCGTTTCCCTTAATTCTTCTTCTTTTACCAGTTTCTCCAGAATCCCGTCGAGTCGTTCATAGGACTCGATGACGCCCTCCCGCATCCCCGATTGAAGCATGCCGTCCCGGTCGGCGACTGATTGGAACACGGTCTGCTCCGTCACCCTGGAGCGGCCGTCTGGCAGTTCCTCGAATTTAGTCGTCACCAGCGATACGTGTCCGGCCATGTCTTCGAACTCGAATGTATCGATAATGAGTTGGGGCGTTTTTACTTCGTGGTAAACTCCATGAAAACCGAACTCCTCGCCGTTTGGATTAATGTGAGTGAACCGGTAAGAGCCTCCCGGTTTGGCTTCGAGATAAGTGAACGTCATTTCCATATCTCGGGGACCCATCCACTGTACCATAAGCTCCGGGTGTACGGAGCACCTGAAAACGAGTTCCCGGGGGTAATCGAACTCCCTCTCGACGATGACCTCCTGTTTGCCGTGGTCAGCGGTGATGTTTGTGGTAGCCATGTGGGCGACCTCCTTAAAATCCATTCATTTCCAATATTACTACGGCTCTTTTGGAGCTCATAATATTCTGATAGTCGAGGTGATGTTCTGCGCTAAAAATTAAGGGCGTTTGGAGGTGAAAATTCGGTAGTTTTACGGATATATGGAGGTGCCCCGGGGGTCCATGATTGAAATCACCATAAGTTTAGGAGGAGAATGTCATGGCGGAAAAAACATTGTACGAACGTCTCGGCGGAGTGTTTGCCATTGCGGCGGTGGTCAACAAGTTCAGCGACGATATTCTGAAAGATCCGGTTGCCGGACTGAATTCGCCGAATCCCGACCTGAGGGCTTGGGGCACCCACCAGGCGGAGCGGTTGCCCGGTCTAAAATTCATGCGGACGCTGTGGGTCTGTACTGTCGCCGGTGGGCCGTTCAATTACGTTGGAACCCGGCCAGGCGAAACTCAGATGGGTTTGGAAAAAGCCCATTATAACCTTCACATCTCACCTGAGGAGTTCGATGCTGTGGCCAATGTTCTGGCCCGAACGCTCGACTTTTATAAGGTCCCCGCTAAAGAGAAGGGCGAGGTCCTTTCGGCTTTCACCGCTCACAAGCAGGAAGTTAATCTGGGGTACTTCGCGGTTCATACCATGGCCGGGATGAAGCACTGAAGCTGGCATACTCCAGTGTCGGAAAGAAAATATTGCGGCGTGGTTGTGGCTGGGTATGTTCCCGGTCACAGCCAGCCGTTTGGTGTCCCTTTACATCACAGGTTAGTCTGACTTCTGGCTTTTGATTTCATTCTCAAGGACATAGCTCAGGATTGTCCTGATGATTACCAGGCCGCCAAGGATCGCCAGTTGCTCCAGCGTCGGGGTCACGATGGTGCGCATGATGTCCGCGGCTATCAGAAACTCTATTCCCAGGAGCAGATGTGAGCCCAGGGAATAGCGGATCTTTTCAAAATTGAACAGCTTGTCATTTCCAGCTTCGAACTGGCCCCATTCCTCCTGCGCAACTCTGATGATGGCAATAACGACGCCATAAATAATGATGACGCCGGCAATAAGGCTTATCCCTAAACTTATGAATTCAAGAACGTGGGTCAACAGTTCGCGCCTTCCAGGTTGATCTTAATTATTTATACCCCATAACCACCGCAGCTCAAACAGGGCGGTGATGCACTGTTGTCAATTGAGGGATGAGGGACACCAATTCTTGCCAATCCCTACGTTTGTTCTTATATAGCCCCTCCCAGGGAGAAGGATCAGAGGGTGAGGGAGGTTTCCCATCTGGCAATTGGACTGGGGAACCCTTTTTGTTAGTTGATACTTAGGCGTTGTTTGGATTTTGATATTATCTTGAACCGAAAGTGATAATATAACGCCATGCCAAATTCAAATGTCTCGCCCTTCATCCTCATCGGCGCCGCGGTTATCGCCATGGTTTGCCTCGTTGTCGCTTTCCATTTCTACCGCCGCCGTCACCTCATCGATGACACGCCCACTTCGAAGACCCAGGGCGTCTTCATCGGCCTTTCCGAACTCAAGGGTACCGCCGAAAGCGAGACCCCCCTCGAAAGCTACCTCGCTGCCGCCCGCTGCGTCTGGTACAGCTACAGGGTTGAGGAGCACTATGTCCGAACCTCTGTTGATGCCAAAGGCCGTCCGACGACCCACAGCGGTTGGGAGAGCGTCGAAAAAGGCTCGAAAAGCGTTCCCGTGTTCCTCAAAGATGACACCGGCGTTATCCGCGTGTTGCCGGGTGGGGCGGAAGTACACGGCCAGGAGGTATTCAAGAAAGAGGTCAAGCGCGACGATCCGCTTTACTACGGCAAAGGCCCCGACCGTTCGATTTCCGGCTCGACCCACCGGCGGCGCTTTATCGAGGAGGCGATACCGCTTCATACCGGCATTTACGTCATCGGCCAGGCGCGCGTCCGCACTGATGCCGTTGCCGCCGAAATCGCCGCCAGCAAGGGCTCCTTATTCATCGTCTCCGTGCATCCCGAGAAACAGCACAGCGACATCTTCCGAGTATGGTACTGGCTGTGGCTCGGCATAGGGTTGGTTGCGGCGATGGTTGGGGCGGGAGTCTATTTCAGCCAAACCGCAGTTTTTGCCAGTATAGTCGTTCCAGTCGTTTTTGCGGCGTTCATTTATGGCCTGGCTGCATTTATCGGCTGGGTCTGGACTGCCTACAATAGCCTGGTCAACCTCCGGGCGAGAGTGCGCCAGGGTTTCTCCCAGATAGATGTCGAACTCAAACGCCGCGCCGATCTCATTCCCAACCTGGTGGCCGCCGTCGAGGGCTACCGAGCCCACGAAAGCGGACTTCAGCAATTGGCCGCCGAGCTGCGAAACCAACAGACCCTCACCATGGATACCCGGGACGGAGAACTTAAAGGCCTCGCCGCCAGGTTGTCGATCGTTGCTGAAAAATATCCGGATCTCAAGGCCAGCCAGTCATTCCTGGCGTTGCAGACGTCTCTCTCCGAGACCGAACAAAGGCTCGCGCTCGCCCGGGACTATTACAATTCGATCGCCACCTTTTACCGGACTCGCCTCGAGATTTTCCCGGACGGGGTTCTGGGGAGATTGCTCGGTTTCAAACCGATGGCTTTGCTGGAAGCCGCCACCTTTGAAAGGGCTCCGGTTGAGGTGAATCTGGCAGAGTGAAGCTTTTACACCGCGTTTACACGGTAACATGGATCTAATCTTACGATCTAACATTGGGTTCACATTGAGGAGGTTGTGGAAAAACTGGACCAGGCCAACAAAATAACGGCGGCTTGGGAGAGAATACACAACAAGTAGTCAATTCGAACGATGTCAAAGAGCCCTCTTTGCGAAGGCTCTTTGTTTCTCGAACGCTGTATAATCACGCTGTGAAACGGATAAATCCCAGGATCATCATCGCCATAATCGCGTCTTTCCTCGATGAACTGCTACTGGTCGTTGCGGTGGTGTGGATTCTGCCGAAATTCGGGATATCGGTGCCTGTCTGGCTCGTGGTCTTGCTCGCGGTCCTTTTTTTATTCTCCGGAGCCTGGGCTTTCGTGGTGGTGAAGCGAAAACCCAGCCTGGGTTTCGAGAATCAGGTTGGGATTAAAGGGATTGCTGGAACCATTATCGGCAGGAAAAAAGGGCTGGTTAGGATCGGTCGGCAGAATTGGTCGGCACAAACGGGAGGACCTGAAATTCGGCCGGGATGCAAAGTTGTGGTCGTATCGCAGAACGCCCTTATTTTGACCGTTGCGCTGGATGAATCTGACGAACCGGTGTAGGTGAAATATTCGCGTTATTGTGGAAGAAATTCGCAGGGTCATAACGCTTTTTGACTTCCACCAACCGTTCCCAGGTCTTACCGGGATAGGCGTCTCTTATCCTGTCTTTCTCATTAAGCCCAAGAAAATTGACGTACACCGCGGGATTTCCCTGGTCGAGCAACTTTGCGAATGACTCCGCCCATTGTTGGCGCGCTTTTCGTTCATCCTCGGTTCCATAAAAAGCCGCGATATTGGCCATGATAGGAGCTTTCCGGTTGGCATAGGCAGTTTCGTCAATCGGAACCCGGCTCATCGCACCACCGAGAACTCTTAGTTGAAGCGCCCGCATCGGCGCGTCAATCGAATTGAGATGAGCGATGATTTTTGCTAAGTTAAAGTCGATCGTGTTCAAGTGCAGGTTTAACCCAACGGCTTTCGGGTGGTAGCTCTCATCTTCCGGGAAATAGATTTCCTTATACCGCATCGGTTTGACCATATCCACAATAGGTTTAGCGAGCGCGCGAACAGGAGCGATCACTCTTTCACCTTCTTTTGGGTCTCCCGCGTAGACCATCAGCGCTATTACCGAGAGTTTACCGATCTGGTCTTTATCAATACCGGGCATCGGAGGAGTCGGCATAATGTTGATGATCGTCGACAATTCGTCAGGGGCTTTTTGGGCAATATCCACAAAACCCGCAATCACCTCGGCGGTTGCGGGTAAAAACATCATTCCACCATAACATTCGGCAAGATCATGAAGTTGGTACTTGAATTTCGTGACAACGCCAAAGTTGCCGCCACCGCCGCGAATCGCCCAAAAAAGATCAGGATGATTGTCTTTATCTATTCGTAAAATCTTCCCATCAGCAGTCACTATCTCTGCGGCTAATAGGTTATCGATTGTCAGTCCAAATTTTCGAACAAGATATCCAACACCTCCGCCCAGAGTAATTCCGCCCGAGCCTACTGAGCCGGTGTCACCGAATCCAAGTACAAGGTTATGTTTATCAAGTTCATTTGTGACCTCACCTGAGGTGAGTCCGGGCTCCGCCCATGCTGTTTTCAATTCAGTATCGATTTCGAGTTGCCGCATGTCGGTAAAGTCAATCACGATGCTATCGTCGATAACACTATAACCGGCAACGCTATGTCCGCCGCTACGGACTGCCAACTCATAATTGTTTTCTTTGGTAAAAGCGATGGTTTTCTGAACATCTGATGCATCCTTGACTCGAACAATCGCTTTCGGCTTCCTGTCGAATCCGCCGTAGAAAAGTTTCCGGGCTGTATCATAGTCCTGGTTATTCGGGAGAATTACTCTTCCTTTGATAGCTCTGGCAAAATCTTGCAGCATCACTTCGTCCACCCCTTGATATTCGATAATGTTATAGTACTCGCTCTGGCGTTGAAACCCTATATGGATGAGTGAAAACATTGTGAATTCTTGTTTCATCCGCTCAAAACAAAGGATTTTCTATAAAGCTTCCATTTCCTGAATAGTTTTGCTGCGAATATAGTGGTCAACCTCACTTTGTTAGGGAAGAAGCAACCTAAGTCCATTACGCGGCGGAAATGCGGAAAACGCTTGTATCATTAGAACACGTGTGAGTACAGCCGCTGGTGCGACGGGGTGGAAGGGAAAAGCAATGGCTAAAGAAATATTGGTTAAAGCGGTTCTTCTAAACTCTGAGAAAGTCAGTTCAAAATCAGTTTTGTTTTGATTGCCTCGTAACCTTTTACCATCACGCGGTTGTGATTCCACATCAACACTGGTTTGAAAACTATACCGAGTGCGTTCATCAACCAACCGGATGTTGATACATCCCATTGGTAAATGGTTCGGCAGCCATCGCCCTCCTCCTCGAGAGTCCAGATTCCCTCACCCTCAAGGTCGCCGGTTACTTTCATTTTCAGCCGCTTCCCGTTCTCGATTTCGGTGATTTCCAGGGTAAAAGCGAGCTCACCGACTAATCCCTGGACGGCGGCGTTAATACGTTGACCGATTTTGAGCGATTTGTCATGACCAATAATTTCAAAACGCTTCACCCCCGGCCACCATTGGGGCATCGTTTCACCATCCCGGATCAGTGACCAAACGCGATCGGGTGGAGCATCAAAGTGCCACTTTGTCACGAAATGGTATTTCAAATTGTCCATGATGTGTGCCTTACTCTTTTTCAGCCTTGTGGCAAATCCCCCAGTATCGCCTCGCCTTTGACCAGCCATGACACGCCGAAGGCTACGATGGCGATCGATTCCAGCCAGAAAGTCGGATGCAACGCGTTGATCGCATCATTCTTTGGCAGTATTCCCCCGAGGAACATGACGAGTATGCACCCCAGGATAACCCAGCCGCAGACCCGATACACGATATTACGCTCTAGCTTGCGGGGAGTTGGAGTTTGGGTGGGATCTGTTTTTGTAAAGAGAAACAACGAAAAATAGGCCAACATCAGGAACATGCAGGCCGCAAAGATCAGGTGAAAAGTGCCTACTGTCTTTGCCAGGTCTGATGGTTGCATCTCCGGTGTCGCCGGAAACAAAGCCACTCCGATCGAAAATATGCATGCAAGGATGCCAGCCGGACCGTCGCCCTTGTACCCTCGGTATGAAAAAAGAAAAACGCCGATCGCGCACAGACTTCCGACGAATATGTTTCGCATGCCGGTGTAGTAATAGGAACTGATGGAATTTTGAATGCCGGGGCTTTCGAATATCCATTTGCCGATCACAAGGACGAAAGGCAGCGAGATGCCGATTATGCCTACCGCCTTGCGTAAGGTCAGGTAGCAGCGGACTAAAACGTCGTTGGACTGCTGGGCCATTAGGAAATTATAACACCGGCAAAAAGCGAAGATTCAAATTGCTTTGGGTGGATGGTGGGCGCTATCAGTCAATAGACAGAACTTTTAGCTTAACATTCAGCCTAACCCCGAGATGAATGTGGGTGCGCCTAGATCAAGATAACAATCTAGCTTCTTGTGACGGGAAAAAATTTGAATCGATTGACTAGAGTCTCTATGTCAGAGACTGAACACGGTGGCGCTTCGTGTTTAATACAAAACCCTGTCAGTTTTAATTCCTAGGTCACTGTCATATTTTTGCTTATTTCGGCACTTATCACTTTCCACTATCCTGTTTCTAGTATCTCATTTAGGAAGGCGTAGGGTATTGACTGGAAAGTAAAAATAGCTTTGACAAGATACTAAAGAGGAAAGTAGCAGGATAGTAGATTTAGCTTTGAATGATCCACCGTAGGCTGGTAATTGGAAAGTAGACGATACTGGAAAATTAGCTTCGACTGGATAGTGACTGGAAACTAGCACGGGCGAAGTGAATCAGTCGCCCAGCAGAGTGGAATAATCAAAATTAAAAAACAATCACCTGAACAAAAGCAGATAAAGTGACCTGGACGGGGAGACGGAGGAGAGTCGTGCGCTCTCCGAAACGCAACCGGATGTTTTTCAATGAATCGATAGGATTTCGCCCGAAGGAGTTCAATTGTCCCTCGGGTGTTTTTAGATGTTGTCTCTTTCAAGGAGTCGGACACTGCCTGAAGCACGACTTATCCTGGAGTGGATTTCCTTTGAGCTATTAAGGGGGGACGACGTAGGATATTCGATGTTCCTATTTACTTTAGATTTATTTTATATTCAACTAGTATTTTAGATTGTTTGTATACCTGAGGCAATAAATGATCCCGGAGCTTTAGGAGTATATTTGCCAAAAACTCTTTTTCAATATCAGTTAAACACTCCATCGAATCATGGCCGGCGGCTTCAATGTCTTGTCTGGCGTTCTCGAAAAGATCCCTTCCATTTTGAGTTAGTTCTACTCTAACCATGTGTTTCTCTTTGAGGTCTTTATGCTTAGTGACCAGACCTTGGTTTTCTAGTCTGCCGATCATTGCCGACACTGCTGCAGGTTCAAAAATCACAGACTTAGCTATCGAGTACGGAGTAGGCAAACCATTGAAGTTATTGATTTCATGTAATATCGCGAATGCTTCTCCGCTAAGATTAATTTTCTTTTTCTTTAGCCAACGTGACCATAACTTCGTAAGCAAATGGCTACTTTGGAAAAGCAAAATTCTTAAATACCAGTCAAGATCTATTGTTGGCGATGGAGTGACCGCGGGTTTCTTAGGCACTGCAAGAGCCCATCCTTTCTGCAGCATTCTATCTTTATTCGACAGCTCGAGCAACAATAACTGTTTAATTGGTCGTTTAGAGTCAATCCTAAAAAATTCTTGGTTCTAATACTTTAGGACGATGACACTAACAGATAGTAGACCTATACTAGTAGACGTCTACTATCTCTCTATTGAGGGTGAGACCAATGCGATTTCTAGTTATCGAACCTGTGCGAGCAGATTTGGAGGCGATCAACTCCATTTTTAAGATGTGTTGGCATGGGATCTTGATTATAGCGGCTCATACCGGCGCTGAAGCATGGGAAACGATTGAAAAACGTTTGCCTGACTTGATAATTCTTGATCTCACAATGCCTGACATTGACAGTTTTGAAATGGTTAAAAGTGTTCGTTTGTTTTCCTCTGTTCCCCTGATCGTCATAGATGCAAATCAAAATGAATCGTCGTTGGTTAGATCGTTTGAACTTGGTGCGGACGATTATCTCATCAAACCACTCCGGCCCTTAGAATTATTGGCGCGTACGAAATCTTTAATGCGACGAATATCGACTAACCGAAACGACCAGATTTTGGTTGCAGGGATGCTTCGATTACATGCCTCTCTCCACATGGCATACCTCGGCGATAAGGAAGTGGCTCTTACCCGGACGGAACATGTAATTTTACGCCATTTGGTAGAGAACATGGGTAATACCGTCTCCCACCGAAGCATCGCCCAAAAAGTCTGGGGGGATGATTCTGTTGATTCATCGGCCAGTTTAAGGGTTTATATTGAACACATAAGGAAAAAACTCGGCGACAATTCACGTTGTCCCTCATTAATTCTCACTGAGACTGGTTTTGGTTATCGACTCATTCCCCCAGAAACGAGAGTTAATGAACCTGTAATGGTGTAGCATCTACCTTCTTCCCTTTATATTTCTTTATCTGAACCTATAACTCTTTACGTTGACTTTATTTAGCTAATTACAACTCGTTACCGTTTTTTACGCCTTTCGATAGATTGATTGTCTATCATTGTGCGCATGAATATCCTGATTATCTCCCGTGATCAGGCAACTTCATCTCTGATTTCTAACGTAGTGCAAATGCGATGGCCAGAATCTGGGAAAGTGGTAATTGTGCACAAGTTAGATAAAACCCAAATGATCGGACAAGACGCTTATGATTTGGCAATTGTTGACGGTGACCTGAAACGTCCAGCGATGGGAATTATCTCGCGCTTGCGAAAGTATCCTAACTTACCGCTTTTATTCGTTGCTGATCCACATGGCGATCAAATGGAGACAGCTTGGGTGTTAAATCACGGCTGCACAGATTATCTATTCAAACCTATTAACGTCGATGATCTAATTTCAACGCTTGAGTCTATGGATGGTGTAGCGCGATTGCGTACTAGTCCTTCGGCAAGATTTCCGGTTATTAACCTAAACGGAAGTAAAAATTAGATGGACAACCAACAAATAATTAGCCGAAAAACCTTTATAAAAAATCTTGAACGAAGGACTTTAAGATGTCACCCAAAATCCTTCTCTAACAATTTGCTACGGAGTCTAGTTCACACGCCAAATCGACTAGATCAAATTCGGGTGATCAAATAATCGACATTTTGAACGGTAAGCATTCGTGTGCTCGAGATAGCGCCAGTGATAGTTCCTGATTTCTGTACGAAATAGCGATTTGTACGAATTGAAGATGCTTGATTTCATCGAAACCCCAACGTTTTCCGAAGTAAAACTCTCCGCAAATGGCTTGCGAGTGCTAGAGAAGCGTTACCTCAGGCGCAATAGAATAGGTGAGATGATTGAAACTCCCGAGGATATGTTCCACCGGGTAGCCAAAGCTGTTGCCTCAGCTGAATTCAAATACAAGTCTAAAGCTAACGCCGGCTCGGTCGAAAATGAATTTTATCAGGTGATGGCCAATCTCGACTTTTTGCCCAATTCCCCGACCTTGCTGAATGCTGGTACTGAAGATGGGCAATTAGCCTCGTGCTTCGTCTTGCCTATCCCAGATTCTGTTGAAGAGATCTTCGATGCGATCAAACACACCGCTCTAATTCACAAAAGTGGCGGAGGCATCGGATTCGACTTATCGCAAGTCAGGTCTAAAGGCAGTCCTGTCGGGAAACACCCGAACGCTGCAGGTGGACCCGTAGCGCTTATAAATGTCTTTGCCAAAGCAGCCGACTACATCAGACAGGGGGGTATTCGCCGTGGCTGCAACTCCGTAGTCCTGAGCGTAGACCACCCCGACATTTTGGATTTCATCAAGGCCAAGAACGACCCGCTAGCTCTAACCAATTTCTATAATTCTATTTCAGTTACCGACGATTTCATATCAAGAGTATTGGCTGGAACAGATTATCCTCTCATTGATCCACACTCAGGCAGCGAAGTTAAACGTCTGAAAGCTCGCGACGTCCTTAACCTCATTGTCGACCAGGCATGGCATACCGGTGATCCCGGCTTGGTCTTCATCGACCGTATTAACCTAGACAATCCCACACCCGCCTTTGGCAATATGAAAACCCTCACAGGCTGCGGCGAGCAAGCTCTACTTCCATACGAGTCATGTAATCTCGGATCCATCAACCTCGCCCGAATGCTTATGGATAACGGCGATGGGCTGAAGATCGATTTCGATAAGCTCGAGCGGATTGTGCCGTTAGCAGTTCGTTTCCTGGATAACATAATCGATATCAACCATTTCCCGGTCAAAGAAGTTGAACGGGCGACGAAACTTACTCGCAAAATTGGACTTGGTGTCATGGGATTCGCCGACATGCTTATCCGACTGCGGATCCCATATAACTCGACCAAGGCTATTACAGTGGCCGAGACAATTATGGAGTTTATCAATGACCTAGCCCATAAAGCCTCCCAACGGCTTGCTAGGGAGAGAGGTGTCTTCCCAGCGTGGCACGGCAGCACCTACGAAATAATAGGCATTCCAATGCGTAATGCCTGCTGCACCACTATCGCTCCCACGGGAACGCTGTCCATCATTGCTGGGGTCTCGAGCGGAATCGAGCCCATCTTTGCGGCGGTCTTTGTCCGCAACATCCTGGATGGTGAGAACCTCTTGGAGATCAACCCCTATTTCGAAGAAGTGGCTCGAGAGCGCGGTTTTTACTCCAGGGAACTCATCGAGCAATTGGTGACATCAAATCATTTATATCTTAGGAAAGAGGTTCCCGAGGACGTCCGAAAAGTCTTTGTAACAGCCCATCGGGTCTCGCCGGATTGGCATGTGAGGATTCAGGCTGCCTTCCAACGGCATACCGATAACGCGGTATCCAAGACAGTCAACTTCCCCAAGAGTGCCACTAGGGAGGATATCGCCAGGGTATTCATGATGGCTTATAAGCAGGGTCTCAAGGGAATTACCGTATATCGGGACAACAGCCGGGACTTACAGCCTCTATCTACCAGTGAGGAAGGGGTCAAGTTATTGGAGAAAATTGAATATTTATCGTTTCAAAAGAGGAATTAAATGCTATTACTCATAATTGTATTCATTATCGCAGCGATCGTAATTATTGTGATTGGTGCTCATAACTCATGGATAAAGAATTGTCTCGATGACGCAGGTCCTTTTGGTTCCGCAACAGGCCTTACCGCCAGAAAAAGACTAGGCATTCTACATTTAACTTACGTTTGGAATGAAAAGAATCGAAGTACTGAAACTGACGTAACTGATTTCAGTCAGAAACAAGAACCAGCGCCTTTGTCACAGGAATGGTTAAAAAGTGTCTACAGGAAAGCGTAGGTTCAACGATCGAAAGGTATTAGATGTCAACATGAACTTGCTGGGTATTAGGGTCGACAGGTCGTATTCCACCTACGAAGGATTGACATGATAGAACAACAAGTCCACAACGTGATGTCGTTGCAGGAACAAGCTTATTGGCGGCATCTCACCGACGAGTATGAAAGTTATCTCCGTCTAATGTCGCTACGAAATCCTATGGCAGTCAAGTTCGGGGTGAAGTCCTGCCAACGTTGTGGTCAATGCTGCCTCCGCTTCTGCACCCCTCGCCCCGACGAAATCGAACCGATTGCCAATTACCTCAAAATATCGGTTAGCGAGTTAATCGGAAAATATATGGTCATTGACACTCCTGATTGCAAGACCTTTTTCCTACGTTGGGCTAAACATGGCGAAGAGGACATCACCGGTGGGCGTATACCCACTCTAAGGACGTACGACCGAGGATATTGCATCATGTTCAACGAGAAGACACGGACTTGCCTGATTCATCCGGTGCGCCCCCGTGAAGCTAGATATGTCAAATGTTGGCGACAAGACAATGGCTTGGACAGAAATGAATGGGGCATAAGCGCCTGGAAAGAAAACGACATATATAAATTTATCGGCGATTGCGACCCTAGTTTAATGCGACCTCCGAGGGCTGCAGGAATAAATAAGTCTCCACCGACACAGAGAGGGCTTACAGCTTAACATGAGAGAGCTACTGGTCAATCCGTCCAACGACACAGGCACCAAAGACGCCATGACGATAAAAATGTCGATGAGGAAGTTATATGGATCGTTTTAGCCAATATCATCCCGAAGAAGCCCTCGTTTCCTGGAGCGGCGGGAAGGACTCGGCTTACGCCTGCTTCCTAGCCATGCGCCAGGGGCTAAATGTACGCTACCTGGCCTCAATGATGACCACGAACAACAACCGACTTTTTCCCCACTATCTGACTCCTGAAATCATGCAAGCCCAGTCTGACGCTATTGGCATACCGCTTGTTCAGCAGTGGGTGACCGTACCCGCGAAGGTGACACGCGATAAGACCAGGGTGACCGATTATGACGCAAAATTTACCGATATGCTGAAAAAGGCAAGAATTCAGGGTGTCACCTGTGGCGTCTTTGGTGTTGTGAGTGTAGGCAACCCATTTTACCAACAACAACACGAATGGGTCCATGAAGTGTGCCGTCCTGCAGAAATACGTCCTTACCTGCCCCTTTGGGGAATTGACCGCCAATCAATACTCACAAATATCATCGCTGATGGTTTTAAAGCCATCATTGTAATGTGCGACAACCATCGCTTGGGTAAGGAATTTCTCGGTCGTGTCCTTGACGAAGATCTTCTAGCCGAGTTTGTCGAACGACACCGGTCGACTCCCGATGGGAAAGTTGGCCTATACCACACGTTTGTTCTTGATGGACCAATTTTCAAAAAGAGACTAGAAGTGGATGAGTCCGCCGAGATCAAACTTAATGATATGTGGTATCTGGATATCAAGCGCTTCCACCAAGCCGAAAAATCCACCAAGGAGCCATCCATCATATATCAGGAAGAGGAGTTAGCTCTTGTCTAATGAGCAAAGTCGGAACCGATATTTCTAATTTAACCTCGTTCGGCAATGAGACAGGTTATTGAATTTCGCGTAGCAGCATATGGTACCAGGTGGGTTTGCGTGGAAAGAAACGTGGAGGATAAGACATGATAAGTTGACACTCAGGAAAGTCTGAGAAAAGCTAACGAAATAGAAAGAAAGGGAAGTAAATGTCTACTTTTCATAGTGCTATTAGCCGCCGCGAATTCATGAAAGGCTTAGGGTTAGCAGGAGTTGGCGTCGGAGCTTCAGCCCTAGTGGGACCTACCTTCCACGATATGGATGAAATGGTCGCCGCTCCCACAGCGATTTCCAGAAAACCTTGGTGGGTAAAGGTAGTCGATACGCCACCAATGCCGATGGATCTAAGTGTACTAAAGCCTGGCCGAACCAAGGCCTTGCCTCCTACAACCCCCGCGCAGGACAATTTGGGACCCTACATCGCGTACTTTCAGAAACAATTCCCTGATTGGAAACCATCAGGCCATTGGAGTGATTATCGAAACGGCCACACAGCCCAACAATTTGCAGACATCAAGTGGGATGCATTGGTCTCTCATCCCTGGATGATTCCTCCACCGGCGATGAAACCCCCGTATATTATGGGAATGAGGCCCCAAGGTTTCCGTGAATATGCAAGTTGGAAAGAGAGAGGATATTCATCACGGTGGCAGGGCACTCCTGAAGAAGCCTTGAAAATTTGTAAGGTGTCTGCACAGTTGGCAGGCGCTGCCGATCTCGGAGTTATTCCAGTCGACGACAATTTCCTTAGGGTGATGTGGGGGAATAACGGGACAACACAGTATGAATTCGGTGACGTTGAAGACTTTGTGTTCACACCCAATGACATCGCTCCTACGAAGGTGGTGATTCCAAAAACATGTAAATGGTACCTGCACTGGACGAGCCGTAATCCTTATTGGCAGGCTAATCAATATTGTGCGACGGCTGGATATGAAGGTATTGTCTCAGAACATCCATACTGGGTTAATACTCTACAATCTATAGAGAATTTCTTATGGGGCCTTGGCTATCTTTCTCTAAGTAATGTACATGGTACATATCAACCATCGGGTTATGCCGGCGTTATGGCAGGAAGTTCTGAGTTAGGACGAGCTGGGTATGCCATGAGTCCGAAGTACGGACTAGGGATGCGTGCCATGTGGGGCTTCCTTACCGACCTTCCACTCGCGGAAACTAAACCGATAGATGCCGGTATGTGGAAATTCTGCCACAACTGCGGTATCTGTGCCGAAGAGTGTACTTTCCAATCAATTCCGAAAGGGGATCCAACCTGGGAGGCTCCTTCTGATTATCAGTACGCTGACCGCTATAATCCCGGTTACTTGGCCTGGCGTAATGATACAACCAAATGCCATCACTGCCCCGTTTGTATGACTGTCTGTCCATTTAGCCGCAACAACCCAAGTGACGCGAGCATCCATGATATAGTTAAAGCCACCACAGCTAATACTTCAGTTTTTAATGGTTTCTTTGCGAAAATGGAGAGGACCATGGGGGGAAATAAGTTTAAACACCCTGATCTTGTCTGGGAAGCGGACTTTGAACCTATGGGAGTTTGGAGCGAGTGAAATTCTGTCAATTGACCTGAAGTAAAGCCTAAATAAAACAGGTGCCTAATTGGTTGAATCCGAAGGAGAGGTGCTGTTCGTATATTGGCACCTCTCCTTAATTTTTAGACCTTGATAAAGGGGGCAAATGAAGGTACATTGTAAAATTCTCAGTTGTTCGATGAAGGTTGTTGTTATCTCAATCCTGTTAGTTTCTGTTTGCGGGTGCTCGAATGAATCTCATGGGTCTAACCGTTTTTCGATTAAACCTACCTTTCAACAGGATACATTGGTATCAACATCAAGCGATGGCAGGGTAATCTTCGCCGATACTTGTGGAAAATGCCACATGTTGACAGAGATCTCCCTTCGGATTAGTAATTTGAGTGAAGCCGGTCTAAATCTCTATCTTACTGCTCATTACCCAAATTTTGCGTTACTCAATGCTGGGCAACAATCGACCTTGCAAGATTTTCTTAAAAGTTCCGTAGCGTCTTCGACAAGCAAATAAGGCAGAGAACATAGTCAAGTAGAAAATTTCTAACAAATTGACGAAATGTTCACTGTCCTCTTGAATAGACCCATTATCCTAAGTTAAAGATCACCTGTTGGTTACGCCCTGGAAACTTGTGTCGTTGGCGTTGTTTGCCGTCCGGGAGGTTGTCTAAGTCAAGCATATGGTTCAGTCTAGTGGATTTATACATTGAGATAGCATGGTAATTAAGGATTCAGTCCAGGTAAATAACGCAGTGGGCACACACTTAGTCCAACGATGAAACCAGAAGGGAGTATGTCGGCTCCCCTCTGGTTGTTCGCGCAACTCGCAGGACTACTTCTTGCCGCCGCCCTTCGGTGGATTGGTGGTTGGGGGTGGAGTGGTGCTAGGGTTGGCGGCTTTAATATCTATATTACCACCGCCAATGGATTGAGGGTCGGTGTTCGGTAATCTAACCGGCTCGCCAGAGACAAGAACATGGTTGATGTGAATGCCAAAGGTGTCCGGTATAGTTACCTTCTTACCATTGCCGGAAGCGCCGGAGCCGTTGTCGACAAAACTGATGGTAAAGGTAACGCCCGTCTCCGACACTACCCAATCGCCGAGGCCGCCGCGAGCCGTGGCGTCCCAACGATACAGTGTGCCTGTGCCGGAGCAGGCGCCGCTAGACGAAGCGGCAAGGTAGACGTAGCTGGTGAGATCGCCCTTCAACCGCCATTTCCCGTTGTTGATGAGCAGTATTTGTCCTTTGTAAGTCAAGGGATTAGCTAATGGATCAACGACTTTAACCGTGAAGCCGAAGTTAACGCGGCCGATACCTTCAGCAGTGTACCAGCCGCCGCCCGCCGCCGCTGCTCCAGGGTCGGCGATAGTGAGGGTTGCCTCATCACCGGCTGCATCAAGGTAATTACTACCGGCAAAGTCTGCGTAGAGATCGTAAATGCCAGACATACCCGAGGTATCGTTGATGGTCACTGAAGCCACACCGGAACTATCGGTAATTCCAGACCGTGTATAGCTGCCAAAGGTGAAGGTAATCGTCTGACCTCCTATGTACCCGGCAGGTCCGGTGAGTTTAGCGGACAACGTAAGACTATTACCGGCGACAACCTCCTGGGTGCCGATGTAGAGCAACGAGGTCAAGCCCTTGAAATTGGCCGTGACGGATTTGGCAGCGTCAATGGTGATCGAAAGCGGATTGACTGTAGCCGTGGCTGAGCCGATGTCTCCCGTCCACTTCCAGAAATGCCATTGGGAGTTAGGATTAGCGGTAAGCTGCTTTGTGGTACCGCTGTCAATCCAATCGCCGGTCACCGCGCCGAAGATAGACCCGGACACTCCGTGCTCGGTTGGTGATACAACCAGGGTGAGTTGGTACTGCACACCGTATTTGGCGGTGATGCTTCTGGCTTGGTTCATGGTCACGGAAACCGGGTTACTAGTATTGGGCGATGAAGACACATCGCCAGTCCAGTTCTTGAAAGCCCACCGTTTGCCCGAGCCATCAGCCACCGGAGTGGCGGCTGACAAGTTGAGCGCCGTGCCGTTGTCATACCAGGTGCCATCAACGGCGCCGGAAACATTGCTGAGGTTACCAGGGACGCCTTCGGTGATGGCTAGAGTCAGCTGGTACTGAGTTCCGTAATTGGCGGTGATGCTCCTGGCCTGGGTCATGGTTACAGAAACCGGGTTACTAGTATTGGGCGATGAAGACACATCGCCAGTCCAGTTCTTGAAAGCCCACCGTTTGCCCGCGCCATCAGCCACCGGAGTGGCGGCTGACAAGTTGAGCGCCGTGCCGCTGTCGTACCAGGTGCTATCAGCACCGCCGGAGAGGTTAATTAGGCTACCGGGGACACCCTCGGTGATGGACAGAGTTAGCTGGTATTGGGTCTTGTATCTGCCGGCCGAACCTCCGTAAATACTCACCGTTCCCGACCAGGATCTTCCTCCAACGTTATTCCAGACATACCGCTTTCCGGCACCCTCCACAACCAATGGCGTATGGAATTCGAAGCTGTGACTGGTGCCATCAGCCCACCAGAATTCCTTATATAGCCCATGCGTGAAATCCGAGTAGCCGTAGCCTGTCCCATCAGCCGTGAGGATGGCGCCGGTAAAGTCGTCGTCCACACCTGTCAGGCCGAAATAGATGTGCCATTCGTGCGTCCAAGAGGCGGTCTCGGTAATCGGTCCGTTCACGGTCACACCATCGGTGGCCGGGTTATCGGTACCAGAATAAGAACCGGTACCGCTGCCCGTCCAGCCATTGAACACGTAACGCTCCTGACCGCTGTAAGTCAATGATGGCGGCGTGGCCGATAAGGTGACTTTGGCGCCAGCATCATACCAGTGTTCATCGGTGGTATTTGGCGAGGTCGTACCTAAGTTGGTAGACACGCTGAGCTGGTACTGCGTCTTGTAGTTTGCGGTAATGGTCACAGGGCCGGTAACCAGAAAGTCGGTGGCCGGTGTTGGTACCGGCGATGTTACAACAAACCGCTTGCCACTAGTCGTACTTGCGATCTCAGGCTGGAAGTTATAGCTTACCTTCCAGTTGACTCGAACCCAGTATTCAAACACACCGAAGTAACCGTCGCGGTAGAATGAATCTACTGGCGGTGGAGATGATTGGTATTTACCAGCCTGGAGTACCCAGCCCGAGGCTGTTTCATCCAGTCCAGTCTGGGTAAAAGTTATACGGTATTCGTGCCACCACTGAGCGCCAGCCTGGGTCGGCGCGTTGATGGTGAAGATGTAAGGGTTATCCGTGTAGGTATGCACATCCACACCCGGAGTGCCGGGATTGGTTCTGAAGTCCCATGAGTTCCACACATATCGTTCGCCATCAACAATCGCGGGAGCCGTCGCCGTGATGGTGACGCTAGTGCCGGCATCAATCCAATGCTCGCCCATAGACGGGTCGGTAGTGCCAGTTCCGACCATGGTGAGCCTGTATTGCGTAGTGTAGTTGCCAGTTATAGTTACCGCTGATTCTGGATGGAAGTTGGATGACGGATCGTCTCCTGAGGTTCGGACAAACCGTTTTCCGGCAGAGGAACTGGCGATAACAGAATGATATTCGTACGAGATTTCATTAAAATCGTTGACCCAATATGAAGTATCGCTGAAGTTACCGCTGATTGTCTCCTGCCACTCAAGGATTTTGCCATTTACCGAAGGCCTCCAGGCACGGACATCAACTACGACGCCCGTCGCGGTGTTATCTAGGCCGGTATGGGCGAAGGTTATCAGGTACTGCATTCCATAGGTGGCTGAGTATGTCCCGGCCGCCGTGATAGGTGAAGACCCAGACTGGTTTCTTTTGACGAATCGTTCGCCGGTAGTGCCTTCAACTGGGGATGCCCAGCTGAAAGTGGTGCCGCTATCGAGCCAAGCGGCGCTGGGTAAGTGAAGATAATCATAGTCGGTCGTCCCTACCGTTAGAACGGTGTTGGTGCCGGCGTCGCTGCTGATTCCGGCCTGGGTGAAAGTCACCAGATATTGGGTGCCATAGTTGGCAACGACAGTGCCAGGCCCGGATACTGTAAAAGCGCTGTTGTTTTGTGCCGTAGACAACCCGGAGGTTGAACCCCAGACATATTGTTTTCCGGTTGCACCAGCTACGGTGGCGCTGTAGGCGAAATCGATAGTGGAGCGGTAATCGTACCAATCCGAATATTGAAGCTGGTGTATCGTTTTGTTAACGCCGTTAATAGTTAGCACAGTGCTGGTATCGGCGTCAGTACCGACACCGCCCTGGGCGAAGGTTACCTGATACTGGAGGACCCAATTCCAGGTGACACTGGATGACGCTGTGAGATTAAAAGTTGTCGAGTTGCTGTTGCCGCTTGCCGGGACGGAACCAGTGCCTGTCCAACCAGTGCAGCGGTACCTGCTGGATCCTGAGGTTTCAACTGGGGTCGTTACAGATGAAGTGATTGAGGCTCCGGCATCATACCAGCCCGCTCCGGTAGGCGTACCCTGGGCGGAGATAACGGTCACCTGGTATTGTTCCACGTAGTAAGCAGTAGCATTGACCGGCGCTCTCATCGGCACGATAATCTCTTGCTGCGACGTGTCGACTGGTGTTCCATCGATGACAACGGTCCAATGGTCGAAGCGCCATCGATGGCCAGTGCCGTCACCAACCGTGAGTGCCGCCGAGAGGGAAACATTTGTATCGGGGGCATACCAACCGCCCGTGCCTGTGATGTTGGCCGTTCCGCCGGGTACCCCACCGGTTACAGCTACGTTTAACTGGTACTGAGTATGATATGTGGCGAGGACAGTGCCCGCCGAAGGAGACAGATTCCCACTTTGCGAAGTGCTCAAGCCGGAGGTGCTGGCCCAGATATACTGTTTACCGGTCCCGGCTGCGACTGTCGAATTGTAGGCGAAGGTTATAGTTGAGTTGTGATCATACCAATCTGTAAACTGCAATTGTGTGACTATCTTATTATTGCCGTTTACCGTTAGGACTATCGCGCTGCCAGCGTCAGCCGTGATACCCCCTTGGGCAAACGTGATTTGATATTGGAGAACCCAATTCCAGGTGATGCTGGAAGGTCCGTTGATGTCAAAGGTGACCGAGTTTCCGGAGCCGGTGGCCAGGACGGAACCAGTGCCTGTCCAGCCGGTGCAGCGATATCTGGTCACACCGGAGGTGTCCGCAGGAGTGGTTACCGATACGGTGACAGAAGCGCCGCTGTCGTGCCAGCCGGCACCGGTTGGAGAGTCATGGGCTGATGCGATTGTCAGCAGATACTGTGTTTTATAAGTACCGGTGACGGTGGTTAAACCAGTTGTGATGGTGGCCGGCCGATCATCGCCTTGGAAAACGCATCGGGTATTATTAGCCTCGTTATGGACCGAGGCGGGGAAGACTCCCGTGGGCGCATGGCCGCCGGGCACCCACTCGATATAGTATCCGCCGGTTTCAATACCAGGCGGTGTGACCGGCAAGGTACTGCCGGCGGTCATGTAGATTACCAAGAATTGCGTCTCGAAAGTGACGTTTATAGTGGTATTCTCGGTTATGTTCGGGCTTCCGCTTTCCGGCGTCGGTACGTAACGAGTGAAACCAGACTCGATAATGCCGGTGAGCCAGTTATTGACCCCCGGGGTCACCCCGGTGATCACGATATCAGCGCCGGTACCCGTGTGGACCTCGCCGTCGAGACTGACCCCCCAAAGGGTATCGGCGGGCAAGCCTGACTGGTGAAAGGTGACTTGGCATTGAGTGGTCCAATTAGCCGTAGCCGTCTTTGGAGCATTCATTGTGATGTCATTCGAGATTGCACCGGTACCCGAGGCGTCACCTGACCAGCCGGCGAAGATATAAGGAATAGTTCCATCGATTACCGTCAGCGGGCTAATCGTGGCCTGAGCTTTGGCACCAGCTTCGTACCAGCCTTGGCCACCGGCGGTACCGTGGCCGCCGTTATTCACGGTGAGGTAGTACTGAGTAGTATAGGTCCCAGCGATGGTTCTCGGCCCAGTGATGGCGTCAGGCCGGTTATCTGTGATAAAGACATATTTGATTGTCTCATCGCTATTGTACTGGGGGCTGGCAAAAACGCCGGTAGCCGCCTCACCGGACTTGACCCACTCGTCCGTGGGCACTGTTAGGCCTGCCGGGCTGGAAGCATAGGTCACTTTATATTCCGTGCCATACGTTGCGGTAACCGATGAGGGACCAGTCAGACTAAAACTACCGGTCTGCTCAACCTGGCCATTGGCGCTCCCGGTTCCCGAAGTACCAGTCCAGGGATTACGATAGCCAGGGATGATATTGGCAACGGGTGAAGTACAAATAAAAGATATGCTGGTGCCGTAAGGAATATCACTGAAGATACCCGATGCAAGCCCATTTGTACCACAAGTCACTGAGACGGGATCACCATCGCCAATGGTCACTCTGAATATCTCGGCACCGTCTTCGGCAGAGGGAGGCAAACCGGCGAAAAATTGCAGACCGAAGGTATTGATGGCGAAGTTGGCGGTATAGGTCACCGACTCAGTCACGTTGCTCGGGAAGCTCGGCGTCCAGTCGACGAAGTGGAAGTGGGCAGCAGGCACCGGAGTTGGCACGGTAAATGTGGAAGCCCAGGAAGTGTTGTATGGAACATTTGAGAAGGTGGCGGTGCCGCTGAGCGAGCCGTTGCTGCCGGCCTCAAAGGTCACGGTATACATGGCAACCGCATCATTGTCGATGATTGTGCCGATGCCATCCTGTTTGGTGATGTTAGCCCCGCTGGCAGTGGACAACCTGATGATAAAGTTTTCATCTTCTTCGTGAACAGAATCGTCAATGGTAGGTTCTGTTATCGTACGGGTCAATGGGCTACCCGGGTTAAAATTCAAGATACCGAGGGTATTATTACAATCGCTGCCGATAACGGCGGTGCCGCTAATCGTATCGTAATGGACGGAAACGGTATTACCGCTGGGAGCGCTAAGAGTCACGGTAAAAACCGCGTTGCCACCCTCGGTAACGGTGACATCGTTGATCGAAAGCAATGGCGCAGCATCGTCATCGTTGATGGTGTAGGTGTGAGTGGTCGGGGCTCCCAACACCGCATTGACCGGGGAACTGAGACTGACAACAATCGTTTCGTTCGGTTCGTCCAGGCTGTCGTGAGCAACGGTGATGGGGATGTTCTGGCTGGTGACCCCGGGAGCAAAAGTGAGCGTACCGCTGGCCGGAGTGTAGTCAACCCCACTTCCGCCGGCGGTGCCGCCAGTGACGGAATATTGCACTGTCACCGTCGTGGCAACAGATGGCGTCAGGTTGACGGTGAGATTGGCATTCGCAGCCTCGAAGCCGTTCGAGGTCGCTATGGTAAATTGCACGGTTGGCGGGCCGGAACAGCGGGCATTGACCGCCCCCGGCGTGTTCAGAGCTTCCGCCGCTGTCTGCGTTCCGGCAAATCCGGGCAGGCCGGCGCCATCGAAGTCGTTTTTGACCCATGCCCCGGTGCCGTTTGGCAGGCGGGAGCCGCCGCCGGCATCGAAGAGGGTCGGCCAGGGGTAGAAAAATTCTTCTGTGGGCATGGGATTATATACCGCTATCGCATCGTACTGTAACAGGGTGTTCCAGGGCTTGATTTCCGAGTCGCGGTCGTTGTTGGCGTCCAGGTCCTGGCCTAGCGTCCCGGTGAAACCACTGACCAGGAACATGTTAAAACTGCCGTTCTCGAGTTCATTGTGAAGGAAAGGCGTCCGCCAGAAACCCTGGGCATCGGTGGTGCCGACGTTATAGATCCGGTCGATGACCCCTGGATTTTCACCAGGGTCGTTTTCGACAATCAGGATTTTGAAGTCGGAATAGTCGGTCGCTGGTGCCCCATATATCTCGATATATTCATACGTATCATCGCCTGCATGGTCGGCGACAAACTCGTTAATAACGGGCGGCGTATCATCGTTGCGGAGCATAACCCCACCCGGGTTGAAGTAGTTCAGGGACGCCCCGACAAAGTTGGAAAGGTTGAGCCAGAAATATTCGTCGGATTCATACCGTTTATCGCCCGAAACGGTGATGTTGATCGTTTTGCTGGTCTGGCCCGGCATAAAAGTCAGAGTACCCGAGACAGGCGCGTAATCGGCCATCGTCCCCGATCCCATCGCGGTGCCGTCGGCCGTGGCATAGTTGACGCTCACCGTGCTGGCGCCCGCCGCCGCCCCCCAGATGTTGATAGTCACCGGAACGGTATGCGGCCCGGAGTTACCTTCAATTGCATTTACGGGGATAACCTCCAGGTAAATCTCAGGATCGTCGTCATCTATCGTCCACGTGGCGGTGGTGATCGCCCCCAATAAAGCATTAACGGGGTTAGACAATGTATATATTATGGTTTCAGGTCCCTCATACATCTGGTCATTCAGGTGGTAAATACCTCTGACCGATTTCCGGGTCTCACCGGGAAGAAAGGTGACGCTACCCGACGATGCGTTGTAATCGACTCCGGGCGTGGCTGTACCCGGGGTGACCGAGTAGTTCACGGTTATCGTGTTGGTCGAAGCATTGCTGAGGACTATGCCGAAACCCATCTCGCCGGGAGCTGCTTCGGACTGGTGGGGATTGGCATATTCAAATTTGACATAGGGATTTACGTAGGTAAAGTTGATGACCATCCATACCGCCGAAACGCGGACGTCGGGTTGGGCATCATTAGTATAGACTCCGAACCCTTGGATCTGCGTTATCTCCCCCCCTACCCATTCTTGGCCTGTAGCAGGATTGACGTCCCAGGTATAGCTAAATGTGGTAAAATCACCCTCCCCCCAAATGTTGGTTCCTGGGGGATTGTGAGACCCCGCATGGTAACGCAAGCCTCCTATCTGTAACGATGATTGGATGTTATTGCCATCGAAAACTGCGTAGTCATTGTCTCTGGCCCTGTAGAAAATTGTCACGTTTGCATCGGTGTAGTTGGGGACCCCAAATGACGCGTAGCGAAACAGCATGTAACTGTTCTCATCGTTGGTCTCGCCAGCTTTAACATAATCGTCATCGTCCGGGGGGTATTCATCGACGCAGTCCCAACCGTGCTCCCCGCCGTTCCTAGTCCAGCTGCCGGTGAAATCCAAAAATCCTGTCGGATGACGTTCAATAGGTTCGCCGGGCAGATCAGCCGCCGCCACCGGTACAGGTGTGGTCGGCAACAGGAGGATGAATGCCATAATTAATGGGGTCAAGAATCCGAGCTTCATCAAAATCCGCGCTTTCATTTTGTCCTCCTTATGGGCTCTTTAATTTTCAAGATCGTCAAATCCCTTTGACTGCCGGCGCACTCTCAAGCTGTTCGTTGATTACATTGATAGGAATATCGATGAAAGCCAACAGCAGGACTTTCATTGATCTTTCGTTTCTTCTCCACTCCCTGTTTTAGTTCGTTCGTGAAGCGAAACCAATTGGGACGGCCGGTCCTATAGTTCGGAAAGTTGTTGCCTGAGACAATTGTGAAGAGTTCGTTAAAAATAAAAACCGACCTGTTCACAGGTCGGTTTCACTGTTGGCTCCCCGCTACCCAAGTGACCATTTACAGATGGCGGTTCACAGCCTCCTGGAGAACGAGTTCACTAGAGCGAAGTTTATTCTATTCTTGAGATTAATAGACGTCAATATGATGTTTCCTCACCCTACCTCACTATAAATCACAATTTGAAATCTGGAGGACTAAACCGAATTAAAATCTGAAATTATTACTACATCATTTAATCTACAAAACCTATTGACTTCAGTCAGTTAACCTGTCTATTATCACCTTGCCCTCATTCCTTCCGAGTGAGCCGTAAATGAAAAATAGGCTTTGCTTTTCGATAAGCTTATTTCTTCTAATCTCTCTAAACTTCTTTTCGGGTTGCACCGGAGATAATCAGCCTGCGTCTTCACAGAATGTCAGCCTTCGACAACTATCATTCCGACAACCCAGACGAAAACCCTTCCCCCAGTCGATGCTTTCATGAAAGGCATGTGGTTCAACGATTGGGGTTAGGCATTCGACCAACCAAGACCACCCGTCTATGGCCCGTTATATTCACCCGCCCAAGCCGACACGTCACTTAATGATTTGGCAAATACAGGGGCGAATTGGATTTCTGTTGTCGTTGGTCTTTTTCAGGAAACGGTTTCTTCAACAAGTATTACAAAGAATCAATATAAGACAGCATCGGACCAAGCACTTCGACACATCGTAGAGCTGAGCCACAGTTTCGGGATAAGGGTCATTCTGGTGCCATTTTTAACCTTGTCTAATGATCCCGAACACTCCTGGGTACAGATTGGTTCGGCTTTCATCAATGAAACCCAATGGCAGCAGTGGTTCAGTTCATATCGAGATCAGGTTAACCACTATGCGTCGATTACCCAAGAGTTTGGGGCAGACATGTTTTATATCGGAAGCGAATTACCTGGTACCACACTTCGAGAACAAGATTGGCGGCAGGTGGTCAAAGCGGTCGGCGAGCGTTTTAAGGGGCCAATTAGCTATGACAGCGTCTTCTGGGGAAATCCAATCCCCGAGTATAAACGCATAAAGTGGTGGGATGTTTTGGATTATGTTTGTACCGATTTTTGGATGCCGTTAACGAACAAAAACAATCCAATGATAGAAGAATTGAAGCGAGGTTGGCTGCGGACTGGCTTCTTAATTTCTCGAGAAGATATCGCCAAACAGTTCAACAAGCCTGCGATTATCTCTGAAATTGGTTACTCAAACTTAGACGGGGTCAATACAGATCCTTCAGGCGCTCGTTTAATAGGAGCCGCCGAGGATCTTCAAGAGCAGGCTGATTGCTACCAAGTTGCACTCGAAATGGTATGGGATAAGCCTTGGTTAAATGAATTTTCTGGTGGCAATGGAATGCCATTTCATTACCTATACTATGGCCCGGCGATCCCCCATGGAAAGCCTGCCGAGAACGTATTGAAGATTTTTTACCTGCTTAAATAGTTCAATAGCCCGCTTCAGGTCACAATTTAACAAATTGTTGAGCGTTTAATTAAAATGTCCACGCGGGATCAAAGCTACTCCCAAAGCTAAAGAGCTACCCCAATAAAGGAAGATTTATAGTAATACCTGTATTTCACAGTATTGGGTATTGGTCGTAAACACATCGTTCAACAAATTAACCTGCAATATAAGCCTGGGTTGTATTTTGTTCTGTGTCATGTATTCATTTAATTTATTAGTTTGCAGATGGGCATTCTGCAAGTTAAAACTAACGCATAAATACTCTCCAGTCGGAATGGTTGATAACAACGCCTTATTTGAGCGCTTATTGGCAGTAACCGCATTGTATACCATTGATGGACGAATTTCGCCTTTTTTATCAGGAATACAATAATAACCGGTTTCATATGTATCCAGAAGATTATTTTCCTCAATAATCATAAGAAATTTTGAAAATAACACCATTGCGTCCTTTTCTCCAATATCGTTGCTTACTTTTTGCGTAAGGATATACCGCTTAGGTATTAATCTAGTAGCAACCTCCCGGTTGGCAATCACCGAGATGGAGTGATCAATAGTATTGCGGGCCTGTTCTATCGTCTGAATTGAATTTTGCAACAGAGCTATTTTATTCAGCATGCTTACTTTTTGTTCAGCAAGATATTCCATTAACTGACCGGTATCCCTTTTTTCAAGAATTCCCACCATGTCTTTGGGGCTTACTTCAATAGACCTTAAAGCTCTTATTACATCTAGTTGGATTAATTGTTCAAAGGAATAATAGCGATATCTCGTCACCGGATCAGTGTAAAACGGATTTATAAGACCAATCCTTTCGTAAAAACGTAGTGCTTTTATTGTAATGCCTTTTATTTTAGACGTCTGCCCGATTGTAAAAAGATTATTATTCATGCTATTGACTCTCCCCTAAGGGGATAGTTTACATTAGACATTAGTTAAAAGATAGCGACGCAACATTCTGATAATGGCAAAAACGACATGACAAATATCAGCAGAGGGGAATTTATATGAAAAAGTTTATGGTAATCTGGACGAGCCAGGCGATTTCGCTCTTTGGCAGCGCCGTTGTGGAATTCGCCTTGGCCTGGTATCTAACAATCAAGACCGGCTCAGCTACTATTCTGGCTACCTCAATGCTGGTGGCAATCCTACCTCAGGTAGTTCTGGGGCCGTTCATCGGGCCATATATCGACCGCTGGGACCGCAAACGCATTATGATCGTAGCGGATATCGCTATATCCACGTTGACGATAGGATTGGCGGTGTTATTCTGGCTGGACGCCATCCAAATCTGGCATATCTATATAGCAATGGCAGGACGCGCCGTTGGGCAGGCCTTCCACTTTCCCGCCAGTATGGCAGCGGTGACCATGATTGTCCCGAAAAAAGACCTCACCCGGGCAGCCGGGCTGAATCAAATGATACAGGGCGTTATTACCATCGCTGGACCGCCTGCGGGGGCTTTTCTGTTCGGCATCCTGCCAATTCAGGGCGTTCTTATGGTGGACATTATGACGGCGGTGATTGCTGTTTTATGTCTGATTCCGATTGTGATACCGCATCCCAAACAGGCCACTGATAAGCCCAGCACTTCGATTATTTTCGAGATGATAGAAGGCTTCCGCTATATATGGAAATGGAAGGGTCTGACGTGGTTGATAGGTCTTTCAGCAATTATCAGCGTATTTATTGCTCCGGCCATCGCGCTGCTTCCCATAATGGTAAACCAGGCCTTGGCTGGAGATGTGCTAAAGCTGGGCTGGATTGAAGCGGCATTTGGAGTAGGTATAATCTTGGGAGGGCTGTTGTTAGGGGTTTGGCCGGGTTTTAAGAACAGGATAATAACCTGTTTAACTGGAGTAATTCTTTGCGGTCTGGCTGCCACCACGATGGGCTTAACATCCCAGGGCTGGTTCCAGGTGGGTCTGGCCTCAAGTTTCATCGTTGGATTCGGCATGTCGTTTGCTAATGGACCGATAATGGCTGTGTTGCAGGCTACAATTGAGAAAAACATGCAAGGACGGATATTTTCTCTTATGGGTTCAGTAAGTTCAGCAATGGTACCTATTGGACTGATAATTGCTGGCTCTACCTCAGATGCTATCGGTATCGGGCCTTTGTTCTATATTTGTGGAATTGCCGTCATGATGACAGGAATTATCCTTTTCTTTGTTCCAGCTCTGATGAATTTTGAAAATCAGATGAAACCTCATCTTACCGAATTAGTGCAAGGCGAGTAGAAATGCCTCGTTATCGTAAAGATATCATTCTTCAGAACAAGCAATAACAAACTGGTCTGTTTATTCTTTAAATGGTGGGCAGTACAGGATTCGAACCTGTGACACCCTGCGTGTAAAGCAGGTGCTCTAACCAGCTGAGCTAACCGCCCGCGTAGAATGTAATTGTAGACTAAAGCGCCGTTTGATGTAAACGGGTTACGGGTTGGCTTTGATATACTCCGTGACCAGCTTGTGTGCCTTTTCGTCGGCGCAGAGGGATTCCAATTCGCGGCTGGCATCGCGGTACAATGTGATTCCCTTGACCCCTTCGCGATAACCGAACAGGAAGATATCGGCCTGTTTCTGCGGCGTGGTGGTGTTTGGCACGTTGGTCATCTTGGACACCGCGCCGTCGGTGTGGCGCTGGAAGGCTGCCTGGATGCGGACATGTGCCTCGGGGCTGATGCGGTTGGAGGTGGCGAAGACCCTTTTGACGGTCTCCGGTACCGATTCAACCCCTTGCAAGTCAGCGCAGGTGACCAATTCCTGTAGCAGGTCGCCGGAATAGAAACCCTGGTGCCGCGCTGCGGCTTCGAAATAGGGGTTGATCTCCAGCAGGTTCTCGCCGTCGAGGACGTTCCTGACGAATACTGTGGCATAGAACGGCTCGATTCCGACGTTGCAGCCAGCGATGAGGCTTATCGTGCCGGTCGGGGCCACCGTGGTGCAGGAGGCATGTCTCTGCGGGCGTCCGCCGGGGGCGTCCCATTTGCTGCCCTTCCAGGCTGGGAAAACGCCGCGCTTTTTGGCCAGTTCCTCTGATGCGTCGTGGGCGGTATCGGTGATGAACGCCATTACGTATTCGGCCATCTTGACCGCCTCGCCGGAATCGTAGGGGATGCCCAGGAGCACCAGCATGTCGGCGAAACCCATGACCCCCAGGCCGATCTTGCGGGTTTTCTTGGTGACTTCTTCGATTTGCGGCAGCGGATAATGGTTGACATCGATGACGTTGTCGAGGAGGTTTATCGCGGTCTTGATCACGGTGCCGAGCTTATCGTAATCAACGACCGATTTACTGCCGTCCGGCTTGACCATTTTTGCCAAGTTGATCGAGCCCAGGTTGCACGATTCGTAGGGGAGGAGGGCCTGTTCAGCGCAACCGGTGACCGTCTCGATGGGGCCGAGGTTTGGCGTCGGGTTGCCACGGTTCACCCGGTCGATGAACACCAAGCCCGGATCGCCTGTCTTCCAAGACTGTGCAACGATTTCCTTAAAAACCTCGACGGCATTTAAATGACCGGTGACCTTGCCTGTTCGGGGGTTGATCAGGTCATAATCGGTCCCTTTGCTGAGCGCTTCCATGAAAGCGTCGGTTATGGCTACGGAGATGCAGAAATTGGTCAATGCCATTGGGTTGTCTTTGGCGGCGATGAACTTGAGGATGTCGGGGTGATGGACCGAGAGCAGGCCAATGCTGCAGCCGCGGCGGACTCCACCCTGGCGGATGACGTCGGAAGCAATGGAGAGGGCGTTAAGGAAGTTGACTGGGCCGCCGGCGATGCCGGTTTCGCCGCCTACCTTATCTCCGGCGGGTCGCAAACGTGAAAAGGAGAAACCTGTTCCGCCGCCGCTCTTGTGGATGATGGCGGTGTATTTCATGGCATCGAAAATGCCTTCGATCGAATCTTCCAGCGGCAGGGCGAAACACGCGGCGAGCTGGCCGTTCTTCTTGCCGGCGTTCAGCAGGGTTGGGGAATTGGGGAGGAATTCGAGGTGAGACATGACGCCGAAGAATTCTTGTTCTTTGGCGTTAATGTCGGCCGTGGGATCGTAATTGAGTTCGGCCGCGGCCAGAGCTTTGGCTACCCGCTGGAAAAGGCCTTCGGGGGTTTCAATCACCCGACCGCCGGAATCCTTTCGCAGGTACCGCTTTTCCAGTACTCGCCGGGCATTGGGTGTCAGTTCGATCCGGTCGCAAGCTTGAGGGGAGGGGTTTTTTGAGTTTTGGACTTTGGTCATTTGGATTTATTTAGGATTTAGATATTGGAATTTGGAATTTTTCTCCTACTCCACTTTGAGAATGTTTAAATACCAGAAGCCGTCCTCCAGTACTTTTCGCGACTCGACAATCTGGAGCGGTTTCTTAAAAAGGGGACCGCCCAAAACAGTCGTGTGATAGGCCCCGGCCTCGGCGGGGCGCGAGATATGCTTTTCACGCCTTACATCGTCCCAGGCTTTCAAAAAATCGGCGTCTAGTTTCTTGCCCAGCCACTCCTCGCCCATTACATCGGCCCTGGTAGTGACCACGATCGCCTCAAAGCCTCGATTGATGAATTCTTTGAGGATACGGTCCTTGGACATGCCGTCGAGGGGAAGATGTGCTTCGATACCGGCTTCACGACAGACGCAATCGATCCACTGTCTCTCGACATCGCCGTTGCCGAAAACGCCGCCGTCGACACCTTGTTTCTTGAGTTCCTTAAGGCATTTCTTGAAGTCCGCCTCGTAGCGGAATCCATTGGTAACCAATTGGATGAGCGGGATGCCCATGGCCTCAGCCTGGGCTTTCATCAGGTCCGAGGATAGGCCGTGGGTGCAGGAGGTACGGCCGTCTTCGTTCAGGATATTCAAAAGGTGGGTCACCTTCATTCCCGAATCCTGGGCAAGGGCCAGCGACAGGCAACTGTCTTTGCCGCCGCTCCATGAAGCTACAACCTGTTGACGCAAGGCTACCTCCGTGAAGAAGTTATCGCGAAAAAATACGCCGGTTAATTATGTTCACCGGCGAACAGTCAATATTAGCAAGACTGCTCATTTTTGGCGGTAATTATCCCTTGACAACAAGTACTTAGTATGTTATAGTGTAGCTAATCGAACCAGGGAGCAAGGAAATGGAACGCTACACTATCAAGGACTTCAACAAGGACTTCCCGGATGATGCCGCTTGTCTCGAATGGCTAAGGTCTTATCTTTACGCCGATGGAATCACTTGTAAGACTTGCGGCAAGGTCACTAAGCATCATCGCGTGACTAACCGCGCTTGTTTTGCCTGCGACAATTGCGGAACGCAGGTCTATCCAATGACTAATACAATCTTTGAGAAATCCAGCACTTCCCTAAAACATTGGTTTTATGCCATCTTCCTAATGAGCCAAACGCGTTGTGGTATTTCAGCCAAGCAGATTCAGCGTGAAACAGGCGTTACCTATAAGACAGCCTGGCGGATGTTCAAGCAGATTCGGAGCCTATTAGGTGAGGATTGTGCCCCGCTGAAAGGTAAAGTTGAGGCTGACGAAACTTACATCGGTGGCGCAAGAAAAGGTAAACGGGGACGTGGCGCAGACGGTAAGACTCCCGTTGTTGGTGTTGTTGAGCGCAAGGGCAAGGTTGCAGCTAAGGTGACTGGTGATCTCAAATCCAAATCCGTCAAGCCGTTTGTCATAAAGAAAGTCGAGCCGAGTTGTACGCTCTATACGGATGAATTTCAGGGTTATCGCGGGCTAGGCTTCTACGTCAATGGGCATGAAACTGTCAATCACAATAACGACGAATGGGTAAGGGGGGACGCACATACAAATACGATTGAAGGTTTTTGGTCTTTAATGAAGCGGGGAATTAGCGGGGTTTATCATGCGGTTAGCCCCAAATACCTTCAGGACTATGTGAATGAATACGCTTTCCGGTATAACCATAGAGACGATGAAAAACCGATGTTTAGGTCTTTTCTGAATCAGATTGCTCCACCTTGCGGCAAGCCTGTTTCAGGTCCTTAAAAAAATCATCGCGAGTAGGATGGTTGTTTGAATCGGGGTCTTCTTTTTCCCATCCCATGCTATCGTATTCGGCCTGAGCCCACTTTTGTCTGTATTCTTCCTTGCTATACACTCCGTTCATCTTTCATCACTACCTTTCTAATCAACCGTTACCGTGGTCGTCTCGTTTCCAACTCCAGGGGCTACTTGGCTCCGAGCTTTCGCCTCTGTTAGCAATTTCAAAACATCTTCTTTGGGTAAGTCCTTTTTATAACCATGTTCAATCAGATAGTAAACAGCATGGGGCGCACCAGAACCAATGGCAATATATCCTACACTGTCATGGCAGTTCAAATCACCCGGATTCGTGATTGAGAACAACTGGCAGCCCCCATCTCCCTTTCCAGCTACTATCAATTGTACCCCAACATCATTATTGCGCAAAGCGCCGTCAATCATCTGGATAATAGCGGGGGCTAATTTAGTTTGGTTATTATAGTAAGTGTCGAGGGTGAGTCCGCGTGGTTCGATTTCTGCCCTTAGGATTTTAAGTTTGCGTACATTGGAAAAATGTGCCCTAGCGATTTCGGCAATAGCGTCAACTGTGTTTGTGCCCTTGTTTTTAACATCCTTTTTAGTCGCACCGAGCATTTCGTTGGCGGTTATCACATTGCCCGATATTAAAGCATAACAAGTTGGTGGATCATTTAGAGGCATGATTTTGGTGATATCATCGCGTTCAAACTCATAACCCATCGGGAAATGAGACGTTACCATTTGGTCAGAGATCAAGACCAACCCCTGCCCGTTGCTGTATGATGCCGCGATACATATAGTCATGGCGGGGATTATAGAACACTATTAAATAAGAATTGTACTTGCCGCTAAGGGATACTTACCAAATATATTTTGACATTTACGTGTAAACCAACAAGAGATTGCTTCGCTCTCCTTCGGAATCGCTCGCAAAACGAGGAAGGTGGCGTCTGCGCCACCAAAAGTGGTATAAGTTCCAGCCATGAGCGACGATACCAAGAGCCAGGTCGAGGGGCATCGCGGGCGGCTTCGTGAGCGTTTCAAAAAGGGCGGCCTTCCAGCCCTGGCCGACTATGAGGTCGTCGAACTGCTGTTGACCCTCGGCCAGCCGAGGAGCGATTGCAAGCCCGCCGCCAAGGAAGCCATCAAGCGTTTCAAGACCCTCCGCGGCGTGCTGGAAGCCTCACCCGAGGAACTGTTGGAAGTCGCTGGCATCGGGCCCAACAACTGCATCGCCATCCGGCTCATCGCCGATGCGGCGCGGGAACTGCTCAAGGAAAAGATCGTAGACGGGAAGACTGTCACGACCCCGGAGCAAGTGAAGGATTACCTGAACGCATCGATGGGTGGGTTGAAGAAAGAGGTCTTCAAGGTGATCTACCTGGACAACCAGAACCGGGTAATTGAAACCATCGATATGTTCCACGGCACGATAAATGCCTCGGCGGTGTGGGTGCGTGAGGTCATCGAGGGCGCGTTAAAGCGGCATGCGGCAGCAATGATCTTCGTCCACAACCACCCCTCAGGTTCTATCACCCCCAGCCAACAGGACCGAAACATCACCAGGGACCTGGTACTAGCCTCCGAAGCGGTGGGCATTCGCGCGCTCGACCATATTATCGTCGGTGGGGACAAGCATTTCAGCCTGGCATCAGAAGGATTGATGGACAAATATGTGGCTGAGTTTCAGGGGCTGCGGGGGAAGCGGTAATCTAGGTTTTCCCCTTCTTTTCCATCGCCAGCAGTTTTTGCTTGGTCTTGATCCCACCGGAAAAACCACCCAAACCCCCGTCGGCCGCGACAACCCGATGGCAGGGGATAAGAATAGGAACGGGATTGGCGCCAAGTGCCTGCCCGACAGCCCGCGCAGCACCCGGTTTGCCGATTTCTTCAGCCAGTTGGCCGTAGCTTTTGGTCTCGCCGTAGGGAATGCGACAAGCGGCTTCATAAACTTGCTTCTGGAATTCGGTGGTCCCGGTAAGATCTATGCCGTCGTTGAAAACGACCGGCTGCCCCACAAAATAATGTCTCAATCTGTCACCCAGGCCGCTGCCGGGAGAAAGATCCTGTTCTTCTATCCCCAAGTCTGTCAACACGGATTTCCGGTTCCTGGCCGGAAGAGTAAGGCGCCTTACCCCGTTTTCTGAGGCTTCGATACCCACCCATCCCTGGGCAGTTTCGACCATTTCATATTTTGATCCCGGTTTGGGCTGCAATCGTTTTTGGGCCATTATCGCGTCACCAAGTTTTCGTTCAAGCTTTGCGGCCGGTTCAAGCGACGTCGATCTCCATCAGCTTAAATCCGCCGATCTCCTGGCGGTACAACAGGCTCACCTTGCCCTTGGCGTTGCGGAAAAGCAAGAAGTCATCTTTAGAATCGTTGATCCGGTCGACAGCCTGCGCCAGGGTCATAGGTTCCGCTGTAACCCGCTCGATGTCTATAGCCACATCGCTTTCAGTGGATAAGAGGGGCGGAGTCGGTTTGGTCTCCGTGTAAGTCACCGATCCAAAACGCTGGCTTTCACGATCAAAATCATTGCCCTTATTCTTGAAGTCCAGGGCTTGACGCTCCATCACCCCGGCCAGGTTATCGACCGCGGTGATTAGAGAGGCAGCGCGGCATTCGGAGGTGCGCACCGGACCCAGGATATCCAGGAAGCCGCGCGCGACGAAACGATCTTTGGCGGCCCTGGTGTTTTCCTCTAAGAGTTCCAAGCGTAATTCCCGGGCCTGGGGTACGTGACGCCCAATCTTATTGAGACTGCGCTCTACCTGTTTTCGGGTAATGTCATCCAGAGTCAGATTCTTGGCGGTGATGATGAGTTCCACGGGATGCCTCCTTGAACCTCTTCATATTTCCCTGGCCAGGGTCAATGCCCTCACCTCTTGCGCTCCCGCCGACGCCAGCGCCTTCGCGCAGGCAGAGAGGGTAGCGCCCGAAGTGGCCACGTCATCGATCAGGATGACCCGGCGGCCCATGAAATTATTATAACACCCGAAAGCGCCAACTACTGCAAGGCGCCGCTCTTCAACCGAACCGCTGTCTGCCTGGGGAGGTGTCGCCTTAAGCTTTCTGAGGGCCTCGAGGAAGACCGGCAACCCGGTCAATTTATGGATCGAGATCGCCAGGAGTTGAGACTGATTATAGCCTCGCTCGCGGAGACGGGATTTGTGCAGCGGCACAGGAACGAGGGCATCCCCCACAAAGTCGTTGGTCTTCAGGAAATCAGCCATGAAACCGCCAAGAGTCGGGGCGATATCTCTAAGGTTGTTATATTTGAGTTGGTGGACCGCTTTTTTGATGACCCCCTCAAAGCGGAACACCGAACTCAGTTGCCTGAGTTCAGGCGAAAGGCTGTCGCAGTCGGGGTGATGGTCAAGGCTCTTGCCGCAAGCGGGGCAGAAGGGAGGTTCCTGGAATGGCAAACTGGGGCGGCATCTTGGACATAAATAATCGCCCTCCCGGCCGCAACCCAGGCAGTACTTGGGGAAAAACACATCCAGCAGCTTCTCACTGCTGCCAAGGAGCCGCCCGAACATGGAGACTAAACTAAAAGTTTACCGGATTGCGCTGACGGCCGTTGACGCCGTTGCCGATAGGCTCGTTGATATAAACGTCCCCGTTGCGGATCTTCAGGTTATAGCCGCATTCGGGATTGGTGCAAACCCAAGCCTTATAATGGATCGGCGCGCCCTGGTTGCCGAAGTCCGACAAAGGCACCAGGTCGCCGGTCTGGCATTTCTGGCATTTGGGAAAACTTGATACTTCCACAGAAACTACCTCCCAACCAAATTGCTTTGATTGGGAAAGAAGTATATATCATGTCATATGGCTTATCAAGGTTTTTTATCAAATAATTGTTAAGGTTGGCGTATACAAAAAGAGCCCCGGAATAACCGGGGCTCACGTAAGCACCTTTTTTAATTCTGGGTTAAGCAAAATTCTTCAGGGTATTGATTATTATGTCCGCACTTTCGACAAAATCGATCATTGGCCGTACCGACCACTGAGTTAACGGGGATAATGGAAACGTAAGCAGCAATTTCATCAATTCCTCGTGACTGGAGACGTTCATGATGAAGACGCCACCGCCGTCTGTGAAGCTATACACCGCTTCAAGCTGACCAGCCTCTTTGTGGCGCTTGACCCAGGCCTTAGCCGCGCGAAGATAGTTTACCTGGTCAGTGTGGCCGGCTCCGGGAATGACCTGATGACCGGTGACCAAATATTTCATATCACAATCTCCTGATCGCGCCCGGCGGTAAATTTTGGAACGTTTTTACTTTAACATCTGGAAGGCCCGGGCACAAGACCGATGTCAGGATTTTTTGGTTATGGTCATGTTCAGCCGGTAATCGGACGTCGAGATGGTCTGGTTCATCTTCGGATAGGGCGTGACATTGAAGGCAATCTTATAGCGATCATATTCCTGGGTCGTCGGGTCCGTGGAACCTAACTGAGTAAGGGTTATCTGCGCCTTTTTGCCGTTTAAATCCAGCGTCACCAGACATTGGACCTGACCTGCCCAGATACAAGTCGCCCCATCCGGGCACCGGCTGTCGTTGAGTACTTTGTCAAATGTTACTTTCAAGCTTTCGGCTGAAATATCGGCAGATTGTCCAACCTTCAGCGTAAACTTATCTCCGAGACTTGCAGAAATCGAATTGGATCCCGATCCACAACCAGCCAGGGCAGACCCGAGGATCAGCATTCCCAGAAAAACCACTGCCAGCTTTTTCATAGCACCTCCAATGAATTTATTTAAATGACTCCCCCAGCACTCTCTATAACGCCTGAGCCGCATTTCAGTTAGCCTTTCCGCAAACGGAGCAGCCTTGCATTGACCGCCACGATGACCGTCGAGAGCGACATTAAAACGGCTCCGGCCGCCGGGCTGAGTAAAACGCCCAGACCGTAAAAAGCGCCGGCGGCTGCCGGAATGGCCAATGCGTTATAACCGGTCGCCCAGGCAAGGTTTTGCGTCATCTTGCGGTAGGTGTCCTGCGATAATTCGAAGATGGATAGGACATCCGCGGGATTGGAACGGACCAGGATGACATCGGCCGTTGCCTGGGCGATCTCGGTACCGGCGCCAACAGCGATGCCGAGATCGGCCTGAGCCAGTGCCGGCGCATCGTTAACCCCGTCGCCGGTCATAGCAACCGAGAGTCCACGAGACTGGAGTTCTTTTACCCTAGAGGCTTTTTGTTCCGGCAGCACCCCCGCCAGATACTCGTCCAGCCCGAGTTCCGAGGCCACCCATGCCGCAACCTCTTCCCGGTCTCCGGTCATCATGATCACTCTTTTACCCAGGCTCTTTAGCCGAGCCACCGCACCCCTCGATTCCGGACGAATAACATCAGCCAAAGCTATAGCGCCGGAAACCTTCCCGTTGACGACGACGAACACCACCGTCTTGCCCTGTTTAAAGAGTCCCTCGAGTTTAGAGCGGTCATAAGAAAGCTTCAACTCTTCTAGGTAACCGGGGCTAGCCACCAGAACGTCGTTCCCGCGAACCTTACCCTGGGCACCGCGGCCTGAGAGCGATTTAAATTCGGATAACTCGTAGTTACCGGCAGCCTCATCCACAATACCGCGGGCAAGGGGATGGGATGAATGCTGCTCCACCGAGGCGGCAAGTTTCAGGAGTTCAACTCGATCCAGGTCGGCCAGTACGACTATATCGCTCACCCCGAACTCCCCAGTGGTCAGGGTACCGGTCTTATCGAAGACGATGGCATCGATAGCACGAGCGCGTTCAAAGGCATTTCGGTCACGGATCAGCAGCCCTCGGCGCGCCGACAAGCTCGTCGAAACGGCGATCACCAGAGGCACCGCCAGACCGAGAGCGTGTGGGCAGGCGATGACCATAACCGTGACCATCCGCTCCACCGCAAATCCCGCAGGGCGGCCGGAAACGGACAGCCAGGCCGCCAGGGTGATCAGGCCTGCACCGACAGCAATGACGGTCAGCCAGCGGGCAGCCCGGTCTGCTATGTCCTGGGCGCGGCTCTTTGATTCCTGGGCTTCGGCTACGAGGCGCGCCACCTGGGAAAGGTAGGATTCCTCCCCGGTGAGGCTCACAGCGATTATGAGCGAACCCTCTCCATTGACCGAGCCGCCGATGACCTTAGCTCCCGAGGACTTATCGACCGGTGCCGATTCACCGGTAAGCAAAGATTCGTCGACAGAACTCTGGCCACTTTCGACTTCGGCATCGGCCGGGATTTTTTCACCCGGCTTGACTAGGACCCGATCGCCCTTCAGCAATTGATCGGCTGGGACATCCTCGATCATGCCGGTTCCAGAAAAGCGGTGGGCAACCGCGGGAAGCAGCTTGGCTAGCTCCTCGACCGCGCGTGACGCCCCGGCGACGGAACGCATCTCGATCCAGTGTCCCAGGAGCATGATGTCCACCAGGGTCGCCAGTTCCCAGTAGAAGATCTCTCCCGTTAGGCCCAGACTCACCGCCGATGAATAAAAAAAGGCGACGGAGATGGCCAGCGTCACCAGGGTCATCATGCCGGGGTTGCGTTCGGACAGTTCCCTCTTAAAGCCGACAAGGAAAGGCCAGCCGCCGTAGAGGTAGACAAAAGCCGCCAGAGCCCACAGCAACGCACTGGCACCGGTAAAGTCGAAGTTGAAATTGAAGGTGTCCTGGATAAATGGGGATAAAACCAGGATCGGTATGGTAACCGCCAGGCAGATCCGAAACCGCCGCGCGAAATCCGCCGTCATGTGTCCGGCGTGACGCCCGCCGCTCATTTTCGAGTGGTCCATCCCGGGCATAGCGGACATATTCACGCCTGTGCGGGCATCATGAGCCATATGAGACACCCCGTGCCGACCCATCTGATTATGAGAGTAAGCCATTCCACCCATTTCCATAAATCCATTCTATGGTAGGAGGAACTCAAGTCGGTAATCGGCTGTACCCGAAGGAAATGAAAAAGGCGACCTCGATGAGGTCGCCTCAAGTGAAAAACGCGGATAATGCTCTAATGGCATGAACCGCAGGATGATGACGAGCAGCTGGAGCAGCCGCCTCCGCCCCCCATGCTCTCGCCCCCTGAACCCTTGGCCATAAACGTGGAAGCAATCCGTTTTGCCTGCCCTTTGCAGACCGGACATTCTGCTGGATCAGATGATTGGCTCATCGGGCGCAGCAGGTCGAATTTCTTGCGGCAATCCATGCAACGGTATTCATAAATCGGCATTGTTTTCAGTCTCCTATCGTTACTTATTTTAATCCCGCGAAGCCCACGGCGTCAATTCCCCCTAACATAAAATTGCTACGCCGACATCCAATCTGTTATATTTACGCGGATTTTCCCCTGGCGTGACTGGATTGAACTGGCCTCAGATTCTACTTAACTCGGCAGTAACCGGAAGCCTGTACCTCATCTCAGCCATTTCGCTGACGCTGGTGTATGGGTTAGCCAAGTTTCCAAACTTTGCACACGCCGAGATCATGTCTCTCGGCGGTTTCATGGGCTTCTGGATCAGCGAACAGCTTGGCGCTCCGTTGCCGGTCGCCTTCCTTGTTGCCTTTATCTCCGCCGGCATCGCCGGATTCCTGAGTTACCGGTTGATTTTCAAGCCGTTGTCGGACAAGGGAGCCAGCCTTATCCACCTCATGGTCGCCTCCATGGCTCTCGGCTTCATTCTGCGCCACACCGAAGGGCAGATCTGGGGTTTCGCCCCGCTAACTTTCCAAAAGATAGTTTGGCCTAGCTGGGAAGTGGGCTCAGTCCACATAACACTGGACTGGATCATCCTCATCGCCACCGCGATTTTAATCGGCATCGCCCTTCATTTCATGATGACCCGGACCAAGATCGGTAAAGCCATAAGAGCGACAGCTTCCAATCCCAAACTCGCTTTGTCATCCGGGATCAATACGACAAGAGTGCTGGTCATCACCTGGTTCGTTTCTGCCGGTCTGGCCGGTATAGCCGGGCTTTTTCGCGGCGTTGAAACCCGCGTCTCACCCTACCTGGGGTGGGATATTCTGCTACCGACCTTTGCCGTCGCCATGCTGGGCGGCATCGGCAGCTTTTACGGGGCCATGGTAGCGGCGATCATCATTGGGCTGGCAGAGAATATCGGCGTAGTGTTGCTTGCCCAGGCAGGACTCTCCACCGATTACAGGATGGCGATCCCATTTATTATCCTCATCGCAGTATTGATCTTCAGGCCGCAGGGTCTGGCCAAGGCTTTCAAGGGAAATTGATGCGATGAACAGGAGAAAATCCGAAATCCGAATATCGAAATTCGAACCAAATTCGAATAATCAAAACTCGAAATACCAAACTGTTTCGGGTTCGGGATATTCGCGCTTTGGATTTGTTTCGTGCTCCGGATTTCGTGCTTCGAGTTTGAAATAAAATGGATCCGATACTTGTATACATATTAAACGCACTGGTGTACGTGGGGATCTTCTCCATCGTCGCCCTGTCGCTGAATGCCGAGTACGGCTATACCGGCCTCGCTAGCTTCGGCAAAGTCGCCTATTTCATGATCGGAGCCTACGGCTTCGCGATTCTGGTTGAAGCCGGGATTCCCTGGCCTGTGGCTATCATTCTTGCCGCGATCATCGCCTCTTTTTTCGGCTTACTTGTGGCGTTGCCGGCGATACGTCTCAGAGAAGACTACTTGGCGATCGTCACTCTGACCTTCGGTGAAATTCTGCGCATATTCATCAAAGCTGAAGATTGGCTGGCCAACGGAGTGTGGGGCATCTCAGTGCCGCCGTCATTTGCGACAGGCAACTTCTCCAATCAGCTGATCATCAACATCATCCTGGTGGGCGCCGTTCTGATTATCTGCTACTTCTTCATGCGGCTGCTGGCGAATTCGCCTTTCGGGCGGATCATGAGAGCCTTGCGGGACGATGAAACCGCAGCCGATGCCATCGGCAAGAACAGGGTGAAATACAAGGCGCAGGTATTCATGATCGGTTCGGCCATGGCCGGAGTTGGCGGGGCACTGTTCGCCAATTTCATCGGCTATATCACACCCGACTCTTTCCTGCCGATAATCACATTTACCATCTGGATGATGGTCATCCTGGGCGGACCGGGCTCCAATATAGGCGTGATTATCGGCGCCGCGGCGGTCCAATTGTTCGAACGCGGGACGATAATCCTCAAGGACTATATTCACCTGCCCATCGACCCGACCAACGTCCAGAACATTCTGTTCGGCTTGATCATCATCGTCATACTGATGTACCGCCCGAGCGGGCTTTTCGAGGAAAGCAAGGTGAACACACTCGGAACGAGGAGGGCCATGCGATGGTTGAACCCCTCCTCAAAGTAGAAAACCTGATAAAAAACTACGGCGGCCTGTGCGCCGTGGATGGCGTCAGCCTGGAGGTCGGGCGGGGCCAGTTCGTGGCGCTGGTCGGTCCCAACGGCTGCGGCAAGACGACGCTTCTATCTTCGATATACGGGCTCCGGCCTTCTGACGGGGGTCAGGTCACTTTTGCCGGGAGGCACATAGAAAAACTATCGCCTCACCAGATATTCGACCTGGGTATGGGCAATGCATTCCAATTCCCCCGGCTGTTCCCGAGCATGACGGTACTGGACAATATGATCATCGCCGCACGCAACCAACGAGGCGACCACCTCTGGAACTCACTCTTCCGCCGCGGCGCTTGGCACCGCGACGAGGAGCGGCTGGCTATCCGGGCGATGCAGCTTTTGGAGCTGCTGAACCTGTCCCACCTGACCTTTGCCAAGGCGGGAGAAATGTCCGGCGGCCAGCAGAAACTCCTGGAAATCGGCCGGACGCTCATGGCCGAACCTGAAATGATGCTGCTGGACGAGCCGGCGGCCGGAGTTAACCCGGTGCTTGGAAGGCAGATCTTTGCCGAACTCGACAAGCTAAAGCGCGAAAAAGGCATGAGTTTCCTGATCATCGAACACCGCCTGGAACTTATCATGGCATTCACCGACTGGGTGTACGTGATGGACCGGGGCAAGATCGCTCTCCAGGGCGAACCGGAAAAAGTGATCAACGACCCGGTCTTCTTTGAAGTTTATATCGGCGCTACCAAGGAGAAATCCTAGATGACCGATATTTTCACCGCCTCAAAAATCGTTGCCGGTTATGGCGACGTCCACATAGTGAACGGCGTCTCTTTGCGGCTTGAGGAAGCCGGAAGTGTGGCCATCGTCGGTCCAAACGGCAGCGGCAAATCCACCCTGGTCAAGAGTTTCTTGGGGTTCGCCCACCTGTTCAGCGGCAAAATCACTTTCGAAGGCAATGACATCACCGGACTTTCGTCGGATAGAACTGTGGCGCTGGGCTTGGGTTACGTTCCGCAAACCGACAACGTCTTCAGGAACCTGTCCATCCAGGAAAACCTGGAAATGGGCGCCTTCATCCGCACCGACCGTTCCCAGGTCAAGGCCGATATCGAGAGCATGTACCAGATATTCCCTGAACTTGAGCGGCGCAAGAAGTTTTATGCCGGAAGCCTTTCGGGAGGCGAACGTCAGATGCTGGCGATCGCCCGGGCGATGATGGCTAAGCCGCGGGTGCTTCTACTGGACGAACCCCTCGCCTCCCTTTCCCACAAAGCTGCTGAGGGTATCCTGGATAAGCTGAGACTGATCAACAGCCACGGTACGGGACTCATCGTCATCGAGCAGGATACCCGGCGCATCCTGGCTTTTGCCAAGCGGGCTTACATCCTGGTAGGAGGACAACTTGCCCTGGAGGGTGAAGCCTCAACTATCCTGGAAAACGAGGACGCCAGGAAAAAATACCTTGGACTCGCCGGTTAACCTTCCGGCACGAAATTTAATTTTCTGCTGATAATTTTAACCCACAAAAGTCCTAACACTAACTTTACAAACGTGATGGCACTAGGGCTTTGGTACTATCAGTGTTGACAGGTAATCGTTAAGCGTTGTAATATCAGCCAAATTTCTCATTTTATGGAAAGGGGGACCCAGGTGTTTAAAAAGGCAGTTATTCTTCTCCTGACACTTGTCATGGCAGTCACCTTTGCCGCCTGCGGCAGCGGCAACAACAACACTACAGGCCCAACCACCTCCGCTCCGCCCGCCGACGTTAACCTCGGCGTGGTTATGGATCAAACCGGCGCCCTGTCAGGCATCGGCGGAAGCTTAGTCAAAAGCATCCAGCTTGCCGTCGAACAGGCAAATGCCACCGGCGGCATCAACGGCGCCAATATCAAACTGTGGATTGAAGACGGCAAGACCGACCCAGCTGCGGGCTTTGAAGCCATCAAGAAATTAGCCCAAATTAACGGTTGCAAGGTCATAATCGGCCCCATGATCTCCGGTGCGGCCATGTCATCAGGTCAGTGGGCTCTTGATAATAAGGTCCTGCTGATTTCACCCTCGGCGACTTCACCTGATATCGCACAGCAGGCTTGGCGCCAATTCTTCATCAGAACCGCCACCACCGACGATGTCCAAGGCAAGGCTATGGCCAAGATCATCACCGACGCCGGAACAAACAAGAAAGTCGCCTTCATGGTACAGAACAACCAGTACGGCGTCGGCATTGCTAATGCTGTTACCGCTGCTCTGGCTGGTAAGGCTACTATTGTCTCCACCATCAAGTACGACCCGGTTAAGCTCGACTACCTGTCTGAATTACAGCAGATCAAGGCCGCTGCGCCGGACTTCATCGTCCATGCCGGATACGAGGATGATGCCATCATTGTCTTCAAACAGGCCGCTCAACTCGGACTCGGCAAGCCGATCCAGTGGATCACCTCCGAAGGCGTCAAGGCTGCCAAGACCCTTACCGACGCCCAGGCTGCTGCCTTCATGGCTCAGTCTGTTGTCGGTACCAACCCGGTTTCTCAAGGCACCCAGTTCGACACTTTCAAGGCTGCCTACAAAGCCAAATTCAACGAAGAACCGGGGACTTATAACGACACCGTTTACGATGCCACGAGGCTGGCGATCGCCGCAATGAAGACCGCCGGTACCACCGATTCCGCCAAGATCGCCGCCGCCGTACTGGCCGCCGGTCAAAACTATGCTGGCGCCTCCGGCCCGATCACCTTCAACCAGTACGGTGACCGGACCTCCGCCACCTTCGAGGAATGGGGTGTCGTCCAGAGTGGCAGCACCTATACCTATACCCAGATCAAGCTGATCACATCCTAGAAAAACTCGTTGACTACTAAAGAGAGGCGCTCATCGGAGCGCCTCTCTTTTTATTGCTAGCCTGAACGTTATGTTATAATTTGCGCCTAGTGGAGGCGGATAGGCTCTGGTGGGCCTCGCGGTCTTCAAAACCGTAGGCGGCGGCGCAAACCGTCGCGGGGGGTTCGATTCCCTTCCCCTCCGCCACTTACCCCAAATTCCGTTCCGAAAGGGGGTGGGGCAGATGGCTAAACGCCTGACCGAATATTCAGCGTACTCCGGTTGAGCGGCTAAGATAGGTCCGGGTGACCTAGCTAAAGCCCTGTGCGGCTTGCCTCTTAAATCCTACCCCGAAGTCCTGGTCGGCCTGGATAAAGCCGACGATGCCGGAGTTTACCAGCTCACGCCCGAAATCGCCCTGGTGCAAACGATCGATGTTATCACTCCCATCGTCGACGACCCCTTTGCTTTCGGGCAGGTAGCCGCCGCCAACTCTCTTTCCGATGTCTATGCTATGGGCGGTCGCCCGGTGACGGCGATGAGCTTCGTCGGTTTCCCAAGCGGTAAAATGGAAATAGAAATTCTCCGGCTCATCCTGGAGGGCGCCATCTCCAAGCTCGACGAGGCAGGCTGCGCGTTAGTGGGCGGCCATTCCGTGAAAGACGATGAGATCAAATTTGGGCTATCGGTGACCGGCGTTATCGACCCGAAGAATGTGCTCACCAAGGGCGGGGAGAGGCCGGGGGATAAGCTGATCTTGACCAAACCGCTAGGCACGGGCATCCTGAACACCGCACTCAAAGGCGGCCAGCTTAATGAAACTGAGACGGACGCAGTCATTTCGCAGATGGCATCCTTGAATAAGTCCGCCGCCGAAGTGATGACCGCATTGGGAGCCCACGCCTCCACCGACATCACCGGTTTCGGGCTTGTCGGCCATGCTGCTGAAATGGTCACTCTCGGCGAGGTTTGTTTCAGATTGAATTGGAATAAGATACCATTGATGGAAGGTGCGGAGCGCTGGGCCAAAGCGGGGCTGATCCCGGGGGGGGCATACTCCAATCGGGAATATCGAGAGGACTTACTCGATATTGAAATGGACCTCAAAGAGTGGATGCTGGATATCCTCTTCGATCCGCAGACATCAGGTGGTCTTCTGATCGCCGCCCCGGGATCAGTCGCGGACGAAATGCTCAGACGGATTCGCGCCGCTGGTTGCCAGACCGCCGCCATTATCGGCGAAGTGGTCGCCGAACCTAAAGGCAGGATAATCATCACTGAATAGAGGCAGAAAAATGCCTAACGAAAACCAGAGCGAACTGCGCAAGTTGCCTTCAGTTGAAAAGGTGCTGTCCAGTCCTGAACTTGCAGCTGACATCGAACGTTATTCTCACCCTGTAGTCACCGCTACCGTTCGCGAAATCGTCGATAAAATCAGGGATAACGTTTCAAAGGGCGGCCAAACCCCACCCCTGGACGCGATCCTCGAAATGGTCAAATATCACCTTATTATTGAGTGGCCCGGCTTGTTGGAACCTGTGATCAACGCTACAGGAATCATTCTGCACACTAATCTCGGCCGGGCTCCTTTGTCCGCTGCAGCCGTCGAGGTACTTTCAAAACTATTAGGCGGCTATTATGCCCTGGAACTCGACCTTGCCACAGGCGAGCGCGGAGTGCGCGCCCAATCCATGGAAAAGCTGTTGCAGATAGCCAATGGGGCTGAATCAGCCCTGGTGGTCAATAATAACGCCGCGGCTGTGTTGCTTGTTCTGTCTACCCTTGCCAAGGGCAGAGAGGTTATCGTCTCCCGCGGCGAATTGGTACAGATCGGAGGCGGTTTCCGGGTTCCTGAGGTAATGGCTGCCTCCGGGGCGATACTCCGCGAGGTAGGCACCACCAACCAGACTTTCATTCGCGACTTCGAGACTGCGGTTTCAGACCAAACAGCGATGCTACTTGCAGTTCACCGCTCCAATTTCGCTATCCGCGGCTTTACCCACGACGCCTCGCTACCGGAACTCAAGGAACTGGCCAAGCAGTTCGACCTGCCGCTGATCTATGACCTCGGTTCGGGCGCTATTATCGACACCGCTACGTTCGGTATGACCCATGAGCCGACGATTGGGGAAGCGCTGGCTTCCGGCGCCGACATCGTCTGCATCTCCGGCGACAAACTCTTCGGGGGGCCGCAGTGCGGCATCATCCTGGGCAAGAAGTTCTATGTCGACAGACTCCGCAGGAATCCCCTGCTGAGAGCCCTCAGAATCGATAAATACGCCGCCATCGCCCTCACTGCCACCGTTTTACAATACCTCAAGGGACAGGCCGCAGAACTGCCCGTCTACCGCATGATGGGCGAGACGCTGGATAATCTGACCCGCCGCGCCGATGTTTTGGTTGAGAACCTGGCGACGGCCGATTTCTCTGCAGAGGTGACCGATGGCGAGAGCCTGGCAGGCGGCGGTTCTCTGCCGGATGAAACCCTGCCGACCCGTCTGGTTGTTGTTGCCGTAAAAGGCTCGATGGATGAATTCTGCCGTAAGTTACGGCTTGGTACACCCCCGGTGATGGGATGCGTTCGCGAGGGCAAATTCGTCATCGATCTGCGGACGGTCTTTCCCGACCAAGATACCATATTGGTCAATGCCATCGCGGATGCCGGAAAATCCAAGCATTAATGTCTGAATTCTAAATAAATCCAAATATCTAAATACAAAATCCAAACCCTGGGGATTTTGAATTTGAAGTATTGGATTTTAACATTGTTTAGTGCTTAGCTATTGGGATTTAGGATTTGAGCTGCAACATCTTGAAATTGGGGACTGATTCTTGATCACATTAGGAACGGCCGGTCACATCGACCACGGTAAGTCGAGCATAGTGAAGGCGCTCACCTCCATCGATCCTGATCGCCTACCGGAGGAAAAAGAGCGCGGCATGACGATCGACCTGGGTTTCGCTTGGTTCGCCTTGCCTTCTGGTGAAAAAGTCGGCCTTGTCGACGTCCCTGGCCACCAGCACTTCGTCCGTAACGTCATTCCGGGCCTCACCGGCATCGACGCCGCAATGCTCATCGTCGCCGCAGATGACGGATGGATGCCGCAGACTGAAGAGCACCTGCAGATCATCGACCTTCTAGGTATAGATCGAGGTCTTGTCGTCCTCAACAAAGTCGACCTTGCCGAAGCCGACTGGCGGGAAATGGTCAAAAACGATATCGTAGCTCACCTTGCCTGCACCAGCCTCGAGGGAACCCCGCTAATCGAGGTATCAGCCAAAACCGGCCAGGGCATCGACGGATTAAAGACCGCTATCGAGGAATTGGCTGTCGATGTCCGTCAACAGGACATCAAGAAGCCTCGCCTTCCGATCGACCGGGTCTTCAACATCAAGGGCACCGGCACGGTAATCACCGGCACTCTGCATCACGGCTCGTTATCCCTCGGGGATGAAATCGTCATACTTCCGAAAGGCATTTCAGCCCATATCCGCGCTATCGAAAGCTACAAAGAGCACTTGGCTAAAGCGGTTCCCGGCTCCCGCGTCGCCCTGAACCTGTCCGGCGTCAAGAAAGATGAACTCGAACGCGGCGATATCATCGTAAAACAAGGGCAGGAGACGCCTTTATCAAGATTTTTGGACGCGGAATTGCGACTATTGCCCGGGGTCAAACAACCTCTTGAAACCGGGACCGAAGTCTCGGTTTTCTTTGAAACAACCGAACTCCCGGCCAGAGTCATCGGGCTGGAAGGCAAAGAGGTTGCCCCAGGCACTCCGGCCATGGTGCAGCTCAGGCTCGATCGCGAGGTTTCAACCTTAATCGGCGAGCGTTTCATCCTTAGAAAAAGTTCCCCGGCCGAAACCATTGGCGGCGGGCGGATCCTCGACCCATTGGCTGAACGATACCAATTAAAAACCGCCGCTCAAGAACTGGACCGGCTCATTGCTCGCCGCAAACTAGACCTGGATTCACTGGTAACGACCGAGTTGTTAAAATTCCATTTCGCAGTCAGGCGCCGCTTCCTGAGCGACAGTCCTTTCAGTGAAGCGGCAATTTCGAAGTCAATCGAGGGATTGACTCAAAAAGGGAAGTTGAACGCTCGCGGTGACTGGCTCGTCGGTGGCGATTTCTGGATCGACCAAACGCGCAAATTGTTCGATGTGCTGGCTGGAGAACACAAGGCTGAACCGCTCAAGAAAGGATTGTCTCAGGCGGAGGCAGCAGCGAAGCTGGCTCTGCCGCCTGAGCTGTTTGCCGCCCTCGTCGATGAACTCGTCAGCACCAATAAAATCATCCGCTCCGAAGACATCCTGGCTCTTTCAAGCCATAAGCCGATGCTCTCAGGCGGACAGTCGGATATGGAGAACCGCATCATTGCGGCGATAGGAAAAAACCCGACAGCACCGCCTACCAGGACCGAACTGCTCCAATCCCTGACCGGGGCATCGAACGTCCTTCGCTACTTGTTGGAGCAGGGGAAGGTCATCGAACTGCCGGACGGCATATTGCTGTCAGCCGCCCAGTACCGTTCAACAAGGCAAAAGGTTATCGATGTTTTGAAATCGAAGGGCCAAATTGCCATCCAGGACATGGCAGCCATCACGGGATTCTCCCGAAAATATTCGATCCCGTTTCTGACCCGATTGGACCAGGAAGGCATTACCAAGCGCCAGGAAAACGTCCGGATTCCAGCCCGCAAGCTGGAATAACATTCTCGGTCTTTTTAGCGCGTCGTGGTCGGTGGTACCGACGTTGTGGGGGCGGTAGTCACCGTTGCGGAAGTTGTCGGAGGGCGGGTCGTCGTGGTGACAGGTGTGAATGTCTGGGTCGGCTCAGGATTTATGGCCTCATTGACCCCGAAAACCAGGCTGATGACTGCTGCGGCAATCACCGGGGCTGTAACCACAATGCTTTTGGTCAGTGACGCATCAGCCATTTTCAACCTCCAAAAGAACCCTTAAGAATATCTGACTATTCCGGCAGGACCTGCACCGCACCCTCGAAACCGCTGGTGGTGTACTTGTTCATGTTCTTGTCGATGAGGAGCGCCTCAACTCCCGGCAGGCTTTCCAGAAGCGACAGGGCGTCGGTTTTGCCCAGAACCATCGCCGAAGTAGACAGTGCATCGGCGTAGGTCGTATCGGAGGCTAGAACCGTCGCCGAAGCCAGTTCCCTCGGCGAATGACCTATCCTCGGATCGATGATGTGATTCCAGCTGAAATCGGGGGTAAAGGTGTTTTCATAGTCCCCGGAGGTGGCGATAGAATCGTTGGTCGTCTGGAAGACCTCATAGTAACCCGCCAGGGCCCTCGGGTGAGTCAAGCCGATCTTCCACGGCTGTCCGTCGTCCCTGGCGCCCCGGAGTGACATATCGCCGGAGCCAGCGACGAGAACTCTCGAATAACCGCGGCCGCGGAGCAATGACGCGGTCTGGTCAACCACAAACCCCTTGGCGATGCTGTCAAGGGTTAGGCACATGCCCGGCGCCGCCAGTGAAATCCTCTTATCTTTGACCTCGATGCCTGAATAATTCACGAGGTCTTTGGCCGCATCGATCTGCTTTTCGGACGGAGGCGCGCCGCCGTCGGCAAAACTATCGACATAGAGGTTGAGGAGCGGCAGAACGCTTACGTCATAGGCGCCGCCGGTGATGTCGGATATATGTTTGGCTTTTTGCATGATGCCTAGAAGTTCGGGGGCGGCATTATCGACATAACCGTCACGGTTCAACATCGCCAGATCGCTGCCCGGGTCGAAACGCGACAGGATCGATGACAACCGCTCGACCTCGGCAAAGCCTCCCTGAATCGCCTTGGCGGCCAGTTCCGGTTCGGTGTCAACGAGTTTGATAGTGATGAACGTCCCCAGGAGTTGGCGCGTCTCGCTGACCTCTTTAACTCCGCCGGTAGCCAGCAGTTCTCTGATCCCCAATCCGCCAAGTGCCAGGACGCCTGCCCCGACGGCACTGATACGGACGAAATCGCGCCGGGTGAGTTTTTTGTTCAACATAATTCCTGCCTCACTGGAGGTTAAGCATTGATCTTAGAAAGCAGCACCGCCGCGATGAGCAGCACCCCGGCCGCCACCAGGATTCTCAGTGCGTACAAATATACTTTACGCTTGCCGGCCTGCTCGGCGGACTCGGCCTTTTCAGCCGCTCTCCTAGCCTCCACCACGGTGGTATAGCCGACGCCGGGCGTGATGGCGTTCCACATGCAGGCCTCCACGCAGCGGCCGCAGAAAACACAGGCGCTGGTGTCAAGTGAATAGTCTTTAAGGTCGTAGCACAGGTCGCACTTGAGACAGCGCTCGGCGTCGAGTTTGGCCGCTTTTTCTTCAAGTGTCTGCTCCGAAGCGGCCATGCTGCCGTCAGCCGCCCGTACCTGTTTCACCGGAACCGGTGAGGGCATTCTTCTTAAGAGGCTCCGGATTGGCGTTACCGCTTTGGAGGACTCCGGGGGAGCCAACTGCTGGTCGAGGTTGCCGCTGCCGCCTAAGTATCTGTCAACCATCGAGGCGGTCCAGCGTCCGGCGGCGATCGATTCGACTACCGAACGCTGTTCGTTCACGGCGTCGCCGGCGGCAAAAACGCCTCTTCTGCTGACCTCGAGATTTCCCTGTGGCGTGTCGCCGGCCCTGCCAAGCGCCGAAATCACTATGTCGGCCGGGTATCTTTCCTCGGTGTTAGGCAGCGGATCATAGCCTAACTCGCCTGCCCGATCGTAACCGAAGGCACGGATTTTCTGCCCCAGAATACCGGCAGCTTTGCTATTTTCCGAATACACACGGTAAAAGAGTGACGAGGAATGGACGATAACACCCTCGGCCACGGCTTCATCGACCTCGAACGAGTCGGCTTCACGATCACCGGTGTGTTCCTGGCCGAAGATGTGGACTTCCTTGGCGCCGGAGCGCGCCGCGGCCACCGCCAGGCGGAAGGCCAGGCTGCCGCCGCCCAGGATGATCACTTTCTGGCCAAATTCCACCGGCTTACCGGCGTCGACGTCAGCCATGACGGTCTCACCATCGGAAACCCCGGCATCCCGGGAGCCGGGAATGGGCAATTTCAAGGACTTTCCCCAGCCGAGGATGCCGATAGCCAGTACCGACGAGTCAAAACCCTGGGCAAACAGGGAATCGATTGATTCGACCCTGGAGTTAGTTTTGATGTCTACCCCGATGCTCTCGATGGTGCCTATCTCGAGGTTCATCACGTTCTTGGGCAGTTGGTACTCAGGAATACTTGAGAGCATCTTGCCGCCCTTGTCCGGCAGCGCCTCGAACACAGTTACCTTGTGCCCCAGGAGAGCCAGGAAGTAGGCGGTCGACAAACCGGCCGGACCCGACCCGATCACCGCCACTTTTTTACCGGTGGCGGGGGCGATCTTCAGATTCTTGCGCCATGAGCCATCGTCTTTTTCGGCGGCGAAGCGCTTGAGCGCTCTGATGAGGAGCGACCCTTCGTACTCGTTGCGCTGGCACTCTGCCTCGCAGGGGTGCTTGCAGATGTAGCCGAGCACCAGCGGGAACGGCACCCGCTCGCGCATGACCGCCACTGCTTCGGCATACTTGCCCTCGGCGATAAAGCGGATGTACCGGGAGGCGTCCAACCCCGCCGGACACGCCTGGGAGCAAGGGGCGGTACGCATGCGTTTCTTGACCTGCCGGGTACGATTAAGGGTGATGGCGTCAACCGGACAGGCGCGGTCGCAGCGGTCGCAGGCGGTGCATTTGGCTTCAGACCACTTGAATTCCTGGTGTGCGCCAAACGTCTGCCTGCCCCTTGAAACGGCTTGTTCCGGGACGATGACGATATTCTTATTGTCGATTTTAGCCAATTCAGTTTCCTCCGGCGCTAGCGGGCGGTGAGCCGTCCGTAGGTACTTACCGCCCATGTCCGAATCTTAAGCACGATATCCATGGTGGCGCCCACCGGACACAGGTAATGGCACCAGAAGTTGTAGATAAAGAGGCCGACCCCGAGGACCGACACTACAAGTATCCAGTTGGACAGGTTGCCCTGCAGGCTGAAAACGGTATTCCACGGCTCGAATACGGCAAGTTGTGGCGACCTGAAGATGAACACCAGCATGACTACTGCCCACAGGATGAAGTACCGGCTGTTCCTGAGGGTTATTTGGAGCCGGCTGACAGGCCTCACCTGGCTTCCGCCCAGGAAATGGATGCCTTCCTGGAGCGCCGAGAAAGGACAGATCCAGAAACACCAGAAGTTCTTACCCACTGTAAGCGCAAGTATCAGGACGCCAAATACCATGATGTAAAGAAGGGGATTGGTGAATATCGAAGGCGCGTAGCCGATCGGGAAGACGATGAAGTTGATGAGCGATAGCATCGCCGATGCCCAAACTCCGAATACCGCCAGGCCGAAAATAAGCATGACATAGCGCGGCCAACGCTTCTGTTTAAGTGCGGGGATTGTCCTGAATGCAACAACGAGGGCGAGGGCAATAATGAGGAGGATCTCCTCCGGACCGATTTTGAGTTGCTGGGCGGGTCCGACGAACGGCTTGCCGAGTTGTTCGGCCAGGAGCAGGCGCCCGCCGTAAACACCCTGGGCTACGCCGGTGGACGAACGCGTGGCGCCGGTTGATGCATCAATGTCGGTCCCGATAGTGAACGGGTCAGAGAAAGTCCGCCCTATATACTGGCTGAAATAGTTGGGGAAATCTCCGAGGGCTTTGTTTAGCCTGGCGTACCATACCGGCGTCTCTTTGAGTTCCGGCACCTGGACGTTGGTGATGGTGCCGTCCATGGTCCAGGCCACCATCACTACCATCGGGCCGGCATAGCCCTGTCCCTTGCCAGCGGTGACCCAGCCGGTCTGGGTACCGTTGGCCGATGCTGAATAAAGGTACTGTCCGTCGGAGGGTTTGCTTGAAACAAGCTCGAAAGTAGCGTTGGGGACCACATCCGGGAGGTATTTGGCGACGTCAGTGTTGAGATTGAGTTGTCCGAAGATCCAGGCGCCGGCGAGGGAAACTACGGCCGCGATGACAAGCACCGACCTGCCGTGATTACGCCAGAAACTGCTTTGCGTCAAATCATGCCTCGCTTCCTGTACCCCCGTCACCCCACGCGGGTAAACCGCCCTTAACAAAAGAAGTATCGGCAGATTATAGTTCTGGATTTTTGGAGTGTCAATACGCCAATAAACGCAGATAGCGAATATTTTGGTGATAAAATTAGAAAGTATAACGTTTAATCAGTTTAGGTCCGTAGAAAAAGGGATAAAAAAGGAAAAATGACACCAGGGGGAGAACAAATATTTTTAAGAGAATTCCCCGGTAAGGGTAAAACACCCGGTGGGTATCAGGCTATCGCGGGGACTCTTGGTTTACGCTTTTTGACAATCTTGGTCAGCCAGATACTCAGCTCGTAAAGGATAATGAGCGGAGCCGCCACAATCGACTGGTTGATCGGATCGAACGTCGGTGTGATGAAAGCTGAGATAATGAAGGCCAGCACAAACCATATCTTCCGTTTCGACGCCAGCCATTTTGAGGTGACCAGGCCCACGGCAGACAGCGCCATCAAAATGATAGGCAGCTCGAAAACTAAGCCAATTATCACCAGCATGCGCAGGACGATATCAACGTAATTCGAGATACGGGGCATGACGGTGACGTCGCCGATGGTGAAAGTGAACAGGAAGTGAATTGCCGGCGGCAAGGCGACGAAATAGGCAAACGCTACGCCGGCCAGGAACATGAGGACGATGAAGGGGAAGAATAAAAACAGGAAACGCTTCTCTTTTGCGGTGAGGGCTGGGGTTAAGAAAGCAAACATCTGGTAGATTATCCAGGGCATGGCGATGATAAAGCCGGCGGTCATGGCGACCTTGAAGTAGGTGCTGAAGGTCTCCAGCATCTCGGTGGCGATGATGTTCCCGGCAAGGTCCCCGGCAGGACGCTCGAGGAGCAGTACAAGCTTATCGGCAACAAACATGCCGATGACGACGCCGACGACAAGACCGAAAATAGACCTGATAAAGCGCTGCCGCATCTCGGTGAAATGTTCGGTGATGGGCAAACGTTTTTCGTCAATCATGTATCAGAGTGGTTCTTTCAAATATCCGACTATTTTTTATCGGAAGGCTTTGTGGGAGAACTGTCGATAGCTTTAGTAAATTCTTTTGTCATGTCGGTGGTAACCCTGCGGAAACTGCGCAGGAATTCACCGGCTTTCCTGGCAAATTCGGGAATCTTGTTGGGACCGAAAACAAGCGTGGCAACCACGAGAATCGTTAGGATCTCGAAGGTGCCCATGCCAAATAAATTCATCTAACCAACCTTGCTCACAGTCATGAAGATTAACCCTTCAACCAGCCTTGGGGCTTCTTTTCTGTTCTAACACGCGGCGGTTGATCGCTTTAGCCGCGGCACCGTCGTTGAGGCTGGTGACGACTTTGGTCTTGTTTTTGTCTCCACCGACAGCTTGCCGCAGTTGTCGCACGCCTTTACCCAGATTTTTCCCCAGGGAGGGAGCAAAACTGGCGCCGGTGATAACCAGGATAATTGTAAGTATGAGAATTATTTCGAGAGGACCAAATTTCATATTAGCCTTTCTTGGCCTGGTCAGCCTGCCATTTCTTGAAAGCGGTTAGATCTTCTTCGCTCACCTTGGCGGGAGCGTCCATCTCAGCGACCTCAGCTTTGGGTTGTTCGGCAACGGTTTCGGTGGCTTCAGTGTTCTTGGCTTCTTCGCCTTCGCCAGCTACGCCCTGTTTGAAGGACTTCAGCCCTTCACCCAGTGACTTGCCGATCTGGGGCAATTTACCGACACCAAAAATCAAAATCACAACAACTAAAATCAGAATAATCTCGGGCGGTCCTAACCTCATTTCAACCTCCTCAGTTGAAGTAAACCTAATTTGCGAATTACGGTTAATGATACCGCTCATTCATTTATTTTGTCAATCGTCACTAGACATAATGTTAGAGAAATTAGCAAACTCTTACAAGGACTGCTAAATGGCAATCCAAAAGCCCTTGTCACTCAACTTGTCCAACGCTATCATAAATGCTAATGAGCATTAAAGACCGGACACCCGCCCTCACCCGCATTAGCAATAGCGATTTCCAATGGGGAAACCGCACCTTCATCATTGGCATACTTAACGTCACCCCCGATTCCTTTTCCGGGGATGGCGTGGGGGCAGATATCGACGCTGCCATTGCCAGGGCAAAGCAACTGGTTATGGAAGGCGCGGATATTATCGATGTCGGGGGCGAATCAACACGCCCCGGTGCCCCTGAAGTCACCTCGGGGGAAGAAATCACTCGGGTTGTCCCTGTCATCCGGAAGCTAGCCTCCGAGATCGAAGTCCCCATCAGTGTCGACACCTATAAATCAGAGGTAGCGGATGCCGCCGTCAGAGCGGGGGCTTCGATGATAAATTCGGTGTATGGTTTGAAACGCGACCCGAAGTTGGCTGAAGTCGCCTCCCGTTTGAATGTTCCGATCATCTTGACCTCATCCCAGCGGGATAACCCGGCTACAGATATCATCAAGGCCATTCTTGCTGACCTAGGTAGTGCTGTTTCAGAGGCTGAATCCGCCGGAATCAAACGAGAAAACATTATCGTAGACCCGGGATTCGGTTTCGGAAAAACGGTGGTGCAGAACCTTGAACTGCTCAAAAGGTTGGATGAATTCAGGTGCTTGGGCAAACCCATTCTTCTCGGTACTTCCCGCAAATCAACCATCGGAAAAATCCTGGGAGACGTGCCCCTGGACCAGCGTCTTTTTGGAACTGTGGCCACTACGGTCATCAGCATCATGAACGGCGCCGATATCGTCCGCGTTCATGACGTTAAAGAAAACGTCCAGGCCGCGAGGATGACCGATGCCGTAATCCGGTGTTCCTTGATGGGTGAAAATCAGTTTCACAAGGTTTATCTAAGCTTGGGTTCAAACTTGGGCGACAGGTTGTCGAACCTGGAATCAGCAGTAAAACTTCTCCGGGAAAGAATATCAATCGCGCGAATCTCGCCGGTCTACCAAACCGAACCCGTCGGGGTGACTGAACAGCCCAAATTCCTGAACATGGTGGTCGAAGTGTGCACTGTTCTAGCCCCGGGGGAATTACTACTTTTCTTGAAGGACATTGAGCAACAGTTAGGACGCGGCTCAGCCGGATCGGAAGCTCCGAGGCCGATAGACATCGACATCCTTTTTTACGATACCCTAGTAATGACCAATGAATCGCTGGTTATTCCCCACCCCCGGTTGTCCCAGAGGGCTTTTGTGCTTGTTCCATTGCATAACCTTGTGCCCGACCTCGTTCATCCGGTTTTGAAAAAGACTGTTCGCGAGATGCTGTCAGCCCTGAATAATCCTCTAGGAGTCGAATTTTATCGTTGCAATCTACCCAATCTTTAATATGCAGAGGTCAAGCTATGTACTACATAACCGTCGAAAACCATTTTGACGCCGCTCATTTTCTACGCGGTTACGTTGGAAAATGTGAAAACCTTCACGGTCACCGCTATAAAGTGGCGGTAAAGCTTTCATCAGCTACGCTCGATGAGGTTGGCTTGGCTTTTGACTTTAGAGACTTGAAGAACGTCTTGAAACCCATCCTCAATCGCTTGGATCACACCCTCCTGAACGATGTATCGCCTTTCGACAAAATAAATCCCTCGGCAGAAAACATCGCGCGGAGCATTTTCAAGGAAGTCAAGGCGGGCATCGAGGGAGCAACCCTCGAATCAGTTACGGTATGGGAATCCCCCGAATCCTCAGCGGAGTACCGCGAGGACTAATCTTCGATCCTGAACAAAGGGTAAGCTGCCTCGCCGGCTGAATATTTATCGCCCCCAAATACTCCGTGTCCGGTCGTTACCGACTTGCCGATGACACTGAGATCCAGCTTGTCGGGGCAGTTCGTGTCGATGCGTCCGATCAGGTACGGTCCTTCATCTAAAGCAACGAGCGCCATCGCATAGGGAAGCTCCTTTTCCCGCCCCTCCGCCGCTACAAACAAGGTGGTATAGCTGGCTATTTTTCCCTTGCCGGAAAGCTGAATAATCTCAAGTTCTGCATTGCCGCACCGGGGGCAAACCGCCCGCGGCGGGCAAAGAATGTCTCCGCAGCCACACCTCAGACCAAGCAGGCGCCCTTCCCGTAAGGCGATGTCGTATTCTTTGAAAGAGAGCTTTATCGCCATCACCAGCCTCGCTCGAAGACCATGCTGACCATGGTGCCGCCATCGCCGCCCAGGGTGTCGGTCAAGCCGATTCGGGCATCCGGCACCTGGCGTTCCGGTTCTACCTCTCCGCGCAACTGCCGCACGATCTCAAAGACCTGCGCTGCGCCGGTGGCCCCGATGGGATGCCCCTTGCTCTTCAGGCCGCCGGATGGATTGATCGCCACTTTGCCGCCGATGTCCGCTTCACCCTTCATCCACGCCTCCCCGGCTTTTCCGTAATCGAAGAATCCCAGGCCCTCAGCGGCGATGAGACTGGCGATAGAGAAACAATCGTGTAGTTCACACACATCTATATCTGCCGGGGTGACCCCAGCCATGGCATAAGCCTGCTTCGAGGCTAGTTCTCGAGCCCTTAACCTGGGCAAATACTCGCCCTGCGATGCCAGCGGTCCTGATGAAGCCTGTCCCGCCCCGGCGATGAACACCGGCTTCGGCGACAGCACCCTTGCCTTGTCCTCAGCGGCGATGATCAAAGCCGCTGCCCCGTCGGAGAACGGGCAGCAGTCGTGGAGCTGGATAGGAGTGGCGACAGTGAAACTCTTGAGCACGTCGGGAATAGTGACTGATTTTCGGAGGTGGGCTTTGGGGTTGAACATACCGTGTTTATAGGATTGGACCGACACTTGGGCCATCTGCTCTTTCAGCTTTTCGATCGGCAGACCATACATGGCAGCATACCTATGTGCCAGCAGTGCAAACACACCCGGGAAAGTCATTCCGGCCGGGAATTCATATCTAGAATCGGAGAACATGGCGAAAGTGCGGGTGGCAAGGGGTGTGCCCAACGAAGCGGCACGTTCGACGCCGCCGGCAATCACAATGTCATAAATCCCCGAAGCGACGAGCAAGAAAGCGTCGCGCACCGCCATCGACGCGGAGGCGCAAGCGCCGTCGTAACGGTTGGCCGGCACGTTCCAGGTGCCGATGTAATCGGCGATAAACGCTGGAGTCATACCTTGGCCTTCGGCGAAATCCCCGAGCGCGTTTCCGACAAAAAGCGCTTGGACGTCCCGTGGCTGCAAATGGGCATCAGCCAGGGCGTCGAAGGCCGCTTCCGCGAATAGTTCTGAAAGGCTTTTATCTTGGGCACCCGAAAATTTCGTCTGCCCGATCCCGATTACCGCAACTTTACGCATACAACTCCGCGGTTAACTCTTTTGGATTTCCTAACTGAACGCCTTACCTGAATTTTCGGACCGTGAAAGCCACAACCTTCGGTCACGTATATCCCGATCGAACACCAGCCGGTTAATCAGGAGTTCTCCGGTCGAAAGATCGGTTGCGAGGTCGCTCCGGCCGCCGGCCAGCAGCCTCCTGGCGTAGGCGACAGCGGTGATCGCAACCATACCTGCAGTCACCGTAGTCTTATGGTCGATGCCGAAGAATTCCGCGAAATAATAGGCCAGGATCGGCAGGAGCAGCAGGCCGATGAAGACACCTAGCGATAACTGTTTAAAGGGAGCCAACGAGAACGCAATCAGCAGAACAGTGAGCCCCAAGAGTGGCGAGAATGCCAGGATAACGCCAAGGCTGGTCAGGATGCCCCGGCCGCCGCGGAAATTCAAATAGATCGGCCAGTTGTGCCCGGCAATTCCGGCGATGCCGACCACAAATTGCAGCCCGGTGTCCAACCCGGCCCACCGCGCCGCCAGCACAGCCAAAATGCCTTTTCCCAGGTCAAAAACGGCTACAGGTAACGCCCAGCGTTTTGAAGTCGCTGCCAGAACGTTAGAGGACCCTACGTTCCCGGAACCATATTTTCTGAGGTCTATGCCGCGAGTCCATTTGGCAACCAGGTAAGCCACCGGAATGCTACAGATCAGATATGCGGCTACGGCCAGGATTAAAACCATAATTTCTCCGAAATCCTAAATTCAGGCAGAAGGAACCCTAAATCTCTCCGTGCCTGGGATTTTCTCGTCGTTGAAGTAGTCCCTCGACGGCGGACATCGGCACCGGTTGACCCCCGATCATTGTCTCTGTCGAAGGGTCGAGCCCATGGTAGTCGGTGCCCCCTGTCGCAACCAGTCCCAGCCTCTCTGCCAACCGCTTCAATCTTTCGATCTCCCAATCCTTGAAGCTGGCATAATGGACCTCGATGCCGGCCAATCCGGCCGGGATGAGTTCTTCGATAAGCTTTTCATATCCGGGCAGGGTCAGCGGGTGGGCCATAACCGGCACGCCTCCAACTGATTTTATGAGCGCCACAGCTTCGGCAGGGGCCATCTTGATGCGTTCGACATAGCCCGGGCCGCCGCGGCTGATATATTTATCAAAGGCTTCGCCGAGGTAATTGATATATCCTTTTTCCAGCATCGCTTGAGCGATGTGCGGCCGGCCGATCACGGCGTCCCCGGCAATTTCTTTGACACGCTCCCATTCGAGGGGCACCCCAAGCTCTCGCAGACGTTCGACGATAGCCAGACCCCGGTCCTCGCGGGAAATTCGCATGATCTTGAGCCGGCGGATCAACTCCGGGTCCTGCCAGTCGATGAAGTAACCCAGGATGTGGACGTCGCCGGAGGCAACGTCGGTGGACATCTCCACGCCGGGGATGACGGTCATGTTAGGGAAATTCTTAGCCTCGGTCAGAGCCTCGGCGATGCCGTCCACCGAGTCGTGGTCGGTAAGCGCCATATACTTGAGTTTGAGGTAGCCTGCCTTGCGCACAACTTCGGAGGGTGAGAATACGCCATCGGAGGCGGTCGAGTGCAGGTGCAGGTCGACGCGGCTGACCATCAGATAGCCGCCTCCCGGTCGACTCGTTCTATGGCGATTGCTTTACCCTCTGAATTTGTTGTTATCAGCACCGAGTTAAAGGTAATTCGCGAGCCTTTGGCTACCGATAAGCGTTCGTGCATACCGGTGAGAAATCGCTTGAGTACATCGTCTTTATCATCGCCGATGATAGAGTGCCACGGACCCACCATCCCGATGTCCGAGACGCACGCGGTCCCGCCGGGCAGTATCCTTGCGTCTACAGTGCCAACATGGGTGTGAGTACCGACCACCGCCGAGACCCTGCCGTCAAGATACCAGCCTATCCCCTGTTTTTCGGAGGTTGCTTCGGCATGGAAATCGACGATGGTGTTACTCGGTTTCTTTTCTAAACTGTCCAGCAGAGCGTCCATAGCGCGGAAGGGATCATCGATTGTATTCATGAAGGTGCGCCCCATTAGGCTGACCACCAGGACCCCTTTGACGACAACGAACCCCTTGCCCGGGACGCCCGGCGGATAGTTCAGCGGCCGCAGCACCGGGGATGGTCCTTCGAGCATCGGGATGATCTCGGATTGCGCGAAGATGTGGTTGCCGGAGGTAATGACGTCGACGCCGTAGGAGAAAAGTTCGTCGGAGGTTTCGGGGGTCAAGCCTTTGCCGCCGGCGGCGTTTTCACCGTTGGCAATGACAAAATCGATGCCCAAACCCAACTTCAGCGCCGGCAGAATTTCCTTGACCGCCCGCCGCCCCGGTTTGCCGATGACGTCGCCGATGGCAAGTATTTTCATGAATCCCCAATTCTAGATTAAGGGTAGCGTACAACGCCCTATTATGCCACTCATTGGGCAGTCGTTCAATAACTTACGAAACCGCGAGAGAAAAGGAGGGGCTTTCGCCCCTCCTCGATAGTCACCGAATTTGATTGGGATTTCGATATTCGTGTTTCGGATTTATTTACCTTGCGTAATCGGTGGCGCGCGTTTCCCGAAGAACCGTTACCTTGATCTGGCCGGGATAATCCAGCCCCTCTTCGATCTTCTTGACGATATCGCGGGCCAGTCTCATCGAACCTAGATCGTCGATCTCTTCGGGCTTAACCAGGATGCGGATCTCGCGGCCGGCCTGGATGGCATAAGACCGATCCACGCCTTTGAAGCTGTTGGCGATCTCCTCCAGGGCTTTAAGGCGCTTGATGTAATTCTCGAGCGATTCGCGCCTGGCGCCGGGACGGGCGCTTGAAATGGCGTCGGCGGCAGAAACCAGGAAACCCCAGATGGAGGTCTCGGTCTGGTCGAAATGATGTTCAGCGACGCCCCGCACCACGTCCGGGTTCTTGTCCCACTGCTTGACCAGGTCGGCGCCGATGGCAGCGTGGGTGCCCTCGATATCGCGGTCGACAGCCTTGCCGATGTCATGCAGGAAGCCGGCCCGCTTGGCGACGTTGACATTGATGCCCAGGTCGGCGGCCATCATACCCGCCAGTTGCGCCACTTCGACCGAATGCTGCAACACGTTCTGGCCGTAGCTGGTGCGGTATTTGAGGCGGCCCATGATTTTGATCAGTTCGGGCCGCAGTCCGTGGACGCCGGCGGAATAGGCAGCCTGCTCGCCGGCAGCCTGCATCGCGGCTTCGACCTCTTCCTTAGCCTTAGCCACCACCTCTTCGATGCGGGCGGGGTGAATGCGGCCGTCGATGACCAGTTTGGATAATACCTGGCGGGCGATCTCTCGCCTGACGGGGTCGAAGCTGGAGATAGTCACCGCCTCCGGAGTATCGTCGATGATGAGGTCGACGCCTGTGGCCTGTTCCAGGGCGCGGATGTTGCGGCCTTCGCGGCCGATCAAGCGCCCTTTCATCTCGTCGGACGGGATCGGCACGACAGATACCGTCGTTTCAGTCACGATGTCCGATGCGGTGCGCTGGATGGCATGGATAATAATGTTACGCGCCTTCTCGTCGGCCTCTTCCTTGATGCGCTGTTCCCACTGTCGTATCCGCCGCGAGGACTCAACCTGCATCTCGGCTTCGACCATCTCCAGGAGGTGGTCTTTGGCTTCCTGGGTGGTCAAACCGGCGACTTCTTCTAATTTGCGCTGCTCCTGGCCGCGAAGCTCTTCCACTCTGGCCAATTCTTCGTCAATGGATTTTTCGCGGGCCATCAGGGCGTGCTCGCGCTGGTCAAGGGTTTCCAGCTTATGCTCCAGCGTCTCGACCTTCTGGGTCACCCGTGTTTCCTGTTTAGCCAATTCGGTACGGCGTTCGCGCAGTTCATTTTCATTGGCGAAACGCATTTTTTCGGCTTCGTCGCGGGCGCTCTGGGCAATTGTTTTAGCCTCGGCGTTGGCCTCGGCAATGGTGTGGGCGGCTTTGCGCTGCGCCACCCTGAGTTTGCGGCTGTAAATCAACTGTTTTGAAATAGAAATGAAGAAACCCCCAGCCACGCACCCGATTATGAAGGCGGCTAACACTGTTAAAGGATTCGTAAAGTCCATATTTTTAACCCCCGATTATTTTAAGTTTGTTGCCGTTTTGCCTGGGGGATAACGGCCTATCCTTGTTCTCTGTTCAAAAACTTTATTTGCCGTGATCAACCCCATCCGCATTGAGTCGAACGAGCGTCCGCTCGATGGTATTCCAATTGAAACCTCTGCGCCTCAAGAAGTCTGTCACCTTGTGCCGCGCTTCTTCCGCCGGCAATGTTTGAAACCGCTTGAGCCGCGGCAGAGCCGCCTGGTAGGCTGCCTCTCCGTCATCGATCGTTGAAACAGCATCGTTGGCGGTGGCGGCGTCGATGCCCTTGGTTTTAAGTTCCCGTTTGATGATGTAGGCCGACCTCGGGCTACCGGCAGCCCGGTTTTCGCTCCAGGATCTGGCGAAAGCGGCGTCGTCAATGAGGCCGGATGATTTCAACCGTTCGACCGTCGACTCGATCTCAGTCTCGCCATAACCCTTGCGGGCCAGCCGCTGCCGCATCTCGGATTCAGTGCGCGCCCGGTAACCCAGCAGTTTCAAAGCTGCCTGGTAGCAGGCATCGGCCAGTTCTTTAGGCGACCGTTCGAGGTCTTCGTTATCGATAAGCCTGGCCTTAACCATTTTCCCGGGTTGTCTCGCCAGAGGCAACTTTTCCCCCAAAAACAGTATCGGGCGGAGGGATGCCATGCCTCGCGCCCGACACCAAAGGGTTTTACCTAAACTAAGAGCCTTATTTTGGAGGCTATTCGGTCTCGATAAAGCTTGCGTTGGTGGCCGCCGTGGCACGGATATCCTTTTCGACGGCATCCGCCGTCTCCGGGTGCTGGACGAGGAAATTCCTCGCCGACTCCCGTCCCTGCCCCAGGCGAACATCACCATAAGAGAAGAAAGCACCGGACTTCTTGATCACGTTTGATTCGACGCCGAGGTCGATCAGGTTGCCCTCTCGGGAGATGCCCGAATCGAACAAGATGTCGAATTCGGCGCTCCTGAACGGAGGCGCCACCTTGTTTTTGACCACCCTCACCTTGACGTGGGTGCCGATGGCGGAGTTGCCGGATTTCAGCGTCTCTACCCGCCGCACGTCCAGCCGGACCGAGGCATAGAATTTAAGCGCCCGGCCACCGGGGGTGATCTCCGGGTTGCCGAAGACGATGCCCACTTTTTCGCGAAGCTGGTTGATGAAGATGACGGCGGTGCCGGTCGAACCGATGGCCGCGGTCAGTTTCCTTAAGGCCTGGCTCATCAGCCGTGCCTGCAGGCCGACGTGGGAGTCACCCATATCGCCTTCAAGCTCGGCCTTGGGCACCAGTGCGGCCACCGAGTCGATGACCACCAGGTCGGCGCCGCCGGACCTTACCAGTTTTTCGCAGATATCGAGGGCCTCTTCTCCGGTGTCAGGCTGGGCGATGTAAAGCTCATCGAGGTTGATGCCGCAGGTCTTGGCGTATTTCGGGTCGAAGGCGTGCTCTACGTCTATGTAGAAAGCCTTCCCGCCCTGCTTCTGACACTGGGCGATGATGTGCTGCGCCAGCGTGGTCTTGCCTGAACCTTCCGGACCGAAGATCTCGGTCACCCGGCCGCGGGGGATGCCCCCGACGCCCAGGGCCAGGTCCAGTGAGATGGAGCCTGTCGGGATGACGTCCACCGCGACGGTGGAGGCCGCGTCCGACAGCTTCATGATGGCGCCCTTGCCGAATTGCTTCTCGATCAGCCCGACGGCTGCTTCCAGTGCTCTTTGCTTCTCTAAGTCAATATTCGCCATGTTCTTCCTTCCATCATACCATAGGCTTCAAATGCTTGTCATAACGAGGTTATGAGTCGTCGATTACCGCGTTCCCGATCCAGGATAACGGTATTTGTTTGCCTCATTTTTACCGATATCGACGGAAACAACTCCTATTTTCATATTGAAAAAGAGCCAGAAAGCGACGGCGCCGGTTTGAAACAATTCCTTGATGTCACAAAACCAATGGGGAGGTTGAGATTCTTCACTTCGTTCAGAATGACAATAGGGTGGGACACACTGGCTATCATAGCACACGCGTACTAGAACACGCAAGCGATTTTTGTCGTTTTTAAAGGTTAGCTAAAAAATATTCCAGCGCCGGGGAGACTGTCGCAAGAATTGTCGGCCCCCACAAAGAGGACCCGGTTTTGGTAACGGAGTGGGTAAAATTCGGAGAGGCGGCTCAGGCTATTATAAACACCCTATCGCCAGGGCGAACCCGTTCCAAGACTTTAATGCCTACCGATTGTCCGGCGCCGGCTGCTGCGACTTCTTCTCGATCGATTTGCATCGATTCGACGGTCTGCGCTAGATCTGTGGTGTGTCCTTCAATGTGGATCCGATCGCCCTTCTTCAGGGAGTCGATCAGATCGATGCCAGCCACCCCAAGGTGCGAAAAGTAATCACTTACTGTGCCAACCATCGTTTCATCAGCCATCTTTGCCCTCCGTATTCAAAACCATATTTATCTCGATCAGAATCCGAAAACAGAGGATCTTCAACAACATCTTTCTTCAAGTTCCTTTTTTCGAGGGGAACCAGGAGTAACCGTCATAGTTCCATAAAACGCGTTTACACTGCGGACAGAGGAGAGTTATCCGGTTTCCATCCTGTTCCTTGACGCCTTTGACCAGGGATTTGCAGAGTGGGCAGTAGGTTTTTTGCGTTGTAAGTTTCATCGCCATTTACCCCTTTATAATTCTAACCCATCCATCAATAGCGGATTGGCCTGAAAAATCCTGATTTCATACGTCCGCAAGTTGTTCCTAATCAATTTTCTGGTCGCAAATACGTAATCAACCTGGCAATATTAAGCGAACAAGTTGATGAATTTTGGTACTCCTACGGATTTTATATTGGTTTGTCATCCTTTATTATGACTTCAAAATTGCGAGGAGGGGTTGAATGAAACGGGCACTTTTGGTCATGATGGCAGCGGCAATAATATGCATCGGAGGGGCTGTGCCTGTCTCAGCCCACGACGGATGGATACAGAGCAATGTATCCAGGGTAACCACCGGGGACATGGTCTACATCGACATGCCGTTCGGTAATCACCAGAATATGCATCGCGACTACCTGATCTACGGATCGAAGTGGGATCTTACGGCATCAACGTTCGTACTCCACACTCCTGACAAAAGGACTACGGATTTGGGCGACAGGGTTATCGATGTCGGGAAAGACGAAACAAAAATAATCGGCGGGGTCCAGTACACGGATAAAAACGGGTATCTGGTGACTTCGTTCCAAACGGACAAAAAAGGAATATATATCGTAGACGCCAGACAAGATACTGTCGTAAGTTATGCTCCCGAACGGTCCATAAAATGTGCCAAATCAATAGTCGGATCTGTCGAAGGATCCACAAAAAGCAATCCTGCCTTGAATGGTTTTGATCAGACCCTTGGCCAGGTGCTCGAAATTATTCCCTTGAAGGACACCACCAATCTCAGAGTGGGAGATACGTTGCCATTCCAGGTATTGTATAAAGGCGAACCTCTTACGGATGGTCATGTCAGCGTAATTCCCCGGGGGACTGTTCTCCCGGAAATGGGAACTCCAAATCCCTTTGACCTGATGACGGACTCCGAGGGTAAAGCCAGTTTCACTTTTACTGAAGCGAACTACCATCTCATTGTGGTCCATGTCGAAACCGATGAGAGCGGCGTTTTAAACGGAAAATCGTACTCGTTCACGAAATATACCGGCGATTTAACGGTAATCGTGAGCCCCGCACCATTACAGGATTCGGGCAACCGGAATTGGTTCACCAGGGCAATCGACAATGTTCGAGGGTTTTTTCAAACCATAAGCCTGTCCATCGGCAATTTTTTCAGCAGATAGAATCATAAACTAGAATTGATGTGGCGTTTGAAGTCAACAAGCCGAGGGTAATTACCCTCGGCTTGTCAGCTTTCAATTAGAAAACGTAAACCGCGGTTACACCACCACGTCCTGGATCAGACCGATGACGTTGTTGTCCGCGTCGCGCACTCTGGCGACGAGTTTGCCCCGCCCCACATCGATAACTTCCTGTTCAATTCGAGCACCAGAAGCAACCAGAGACTTCAAGCTCTTCTTGATATCGCTGACCTGCCAGTAGATAGTTGCCCCGGTCATTCCCTTGGCGTGTCCGGCCGGGTCCAGGCCGATCTCCTGGTCGCCGTCGCGAAAACCGACATAGTACGACTGGTCCGTATACGGAGGTACCCCCAGCAGGCTGGTATAGAGCGACTTGGCTTTTGCGATGTCTCTGACAGGGAAGATTATCGTCTTTATGCCAAAGTTCATAACTCCTCCTAACCGAGCGGCGTCAGGTTCCAGAAGGCCGGCTGCCTAAATAATAACATTTACTAAATTGTTTTTGTCATCTTTTCTCAGAAGATTGGCAGACCACGATACTCTTCAAAAATAGGGGCTTCTCTCCGCCCGAACGAGTAGTTCTACGGATACAAAAAGTTCAGGTAACGGGATATTGTCTTAATCGGAAAAAACAAACTAGGAGGAATAGCATGTCCAAAGGTCGAGTCCTGAAATGGTCAGGATTGATATCGTTAATGGTGGTTTTAGGCACCCTGCTCACCGCTACGCCGGTACTAGCCGGTAACGGGAAGATGTGGGGTGGAGGTGGTGGAGGTGGAAGCGGCGGCGGTGGCGCTGTGCTCACCCAGGTTGAAAAAGACTGGCTAGTACACATGAGGGAAGAAGAGAAGCTTGCCAGGGATGTTTACCTGACCCTTTACGCCAAATGGGGAGCAGCCACATTCAGCAATATCTCGTCCAGCGAACAGAGGCATACGGACGCCGTTGAAAGCCTCCTGGATAAATATGGCATAGCTGATCCTGTAACCAATGAAAACATTTTAGGCCAGTTCACGGCATCCTCGGGCTTCAATGAATTGTACGCCGCGCTGGTTGATCGCGGTATGTCGTCATTGAACGAGGCATTTAAAGTAGGAGTGGATATCGAGGTTCTTGATATTGGGGATCTTCAGGAAGCGATATCTCTCACTACCCACACTGACATACAAAATGTATATGGCAACCTGCTCAATGGCTCGTATAATCACCTCGCGGCGTTCACATCCAAGGTAAGATAGTCGAAAATACAGGCACAAGGGAGAGAGGGACACGTTTGAAAACGTGCCCCTCTGATTTTTCTCGACCTGTCGCCATACTCCTACATAATCGCAGCTTAAAACCTCGCCGAACATAGAAGCCGTCGGCACCGTCGGCGTTTACGAAGTCATTCCGATGTAACCGTTAGAAAATCTGGGTTTCTCCCGCAACTCTCATGACAACCATGAAGCAACTAGCGGTCTGAATCATCCCGGCCGTTTACAGATCCCGGTAGTATCCGTCTATTTAGCTTCTGTCTGATCCTCGATCGGTGCGGTTGGTGCGTTGGTTCTGACAGAATCAATTCCGTTGAGAAGACTCCCCTTCGTGGTATACCCTTCTCCAGAGTCAGCTATAATATTCCCGTTCTGGTGGCGGAGCCTCCACCGGAATTCGCCCTTTTTATCTTGAAACAGTTCAAAGGTAGCCGCCATTCTCACATACTCCTAATGTCTATTTTGCATCTCGATAAAAATCCGCCTGATAATGGGTTATCCGTTTAATAATATGATCCCGGCAGCCAACACAAAAAAAGCGGCCGCTACTATTATGGCGACCAAGGTAACCAGATCATTTTCGAGTAATTCCTGTTTTCGCGGGGCAGTCCGAACAGCCGCCTTCGGCGCACTTTGTGAAGCATTTGGAACCGCAGCCCTGGAGTCCGCACCCGAAGCCGGTCTGTCAGCAGGCTTGGAGGGTTGAGGTTCATTAGCCGGGCGCACATAGGCCTCTGATGCTTGACCCGAGGCAGTGTCAAAAGGTGCTTCATTAGTCTGCGACGATTGGGCCGGTGCTATATTTTTTACGGATTCCGACATTTGATCGCTAACTACTTTTTCGCCTGCAACATCTGAGGTTAATTGTGCAGCCTCGACCCTGGGGCTTTCGGTTGACAGTTGAGGTTCATTAGCCGGGCGCACATAGGCCTCTGATGCTTGACCCGAAGTAGTGCCAATTGGCACTTCACTAGTCTGCGACGATTGAGCCGGTGCTATATTTTTTACGGATTCCGACATTTGATCGCTAACTACTTTTTCGCCTGCAACATCTGAAGTTAATTGTGCAGCAACGACCCTGGGGCTTTCGGTTGACCGGGAGATATTCTTGTCGGATACGTTGGCTAATGAAACATTTTTCTTTACCGATTCGATTCCATTGATAGCGGCAGCTTTCGTCGAATAACCTTCTGCAGAATCGGCGATGATATTTCCATTCTGGTGCCGGAGTCTCCATCGGAATTCGCCGGCTCTGTCTTTAAACAATTCAAATTTAGCCGTCATGATATTCCTCCTCGATCTCTTTCTTGCTCGGCAGTAATGATGTTGGAAGTGACATCGTTATGAGTGACCGATCATGGGTATCGATTCTCAGTGTCAGGTATGCACTGGGCGCCCGGGATTTTGATTTCCCGGGCATCCAACAGCAGAAGTGTGAAAAAATGACCTAGTAGGTAACTATCCGGGGCAACTCTTTGGCTTGCTTCACCCAATCAGTCACGGCTGAGAGAACAGGCATACGACGGACAAGCTTTTTTTCCATATTGACTTCAGTCAACTTGGCGAGGAGATTGTCAGGCTTGCGTTGGGCTAATTCCTTGACGGTGTCGACCCCCGCAGCCTCCAACAAGTCGCTGAACTCCTCACCAACTCCCTTGATGCGGAAGAGATCTGCCCGGTTGACCCACTCCAATATAGATACTTCACCGATGCCTGTCTTTTCCGCAATTTCCTTCCGTCCTTTTGGTGAGGCTCCCATTTCCAGTAATTTCTCGACAGTCTTGATGCCGACCGTATTCAGTTTTTCTGCGTTCTTCGGCCCAATTCCCTCGATCTCAGAGATACTTGCCATCATTTTCCTCCTTTTTATTGCACAGCCAGTTTACCTAGCGTAGCTCTGAAGTACAGTTGGGGCAGCGCGTAGCCTTGATCGGGATGGATGTCGTGCAGTAGGGGCAGTCCTTGGTAGTCGGAACGGCCGGAGCGGCGGCGGCAGCCTTCTTGGCGGCTTCGCGGGCGGCGATCATATTGAGAGGCTTGACCACCACGAAGAAGATGGCGGCAGCGACGATCAAAAAGCTGATGATGACATTAATAAAAACACCGAAGTTCATAGTGACAGCCCCCGCGGCCTGAGCGGCGGCCAAGGAATCATAAGGTCCGGCGGTGGCACCTTCCTTAAGAACGGCATACATGTTGGTGAAATCGACACCTCCAAGGAGCATGCCGATAGGCGGCATCAGGATGTCCTTGACGAAAGAGTTGATAACGGCACCGAACGCCGCACCGATGACGATACCAACAGCCAGGTCGACGACGTTGCCGCGCATGATGAAGGTCCGGAATTCTTTGAGCATTTAACCTCCTTCTATATATTTCCCAATAAATCATATGCCTGGCTAACAGCGCTAACAAGATATCTAATCATCACTAAACTTAACTAAACATTACCATTTTCCCTAGAAACACTTTTATCAATATGAAGAATCTGTTTACCGTCACCCAAGCACCCTGTGAACGGATGAGTATTTCCCAAAACAAAACGGGAGGCTTTTTGAGCCTCCCGTTTCTCTTGTCTTTAAAAGATTCAGTCAATCCATGGTCGCGGAAAAGAATGCAGTTACGGTTTCGTCTGAATTCAAAACGATGGTGGTGCTGGCCGAGCGGGTATCGGTAACGGCGCCAAGCCAAAGGTTAAACGTCCAGTGTATATCACCAATGGCGCTTAAATTAACAACGGTCCCCTTTGGGTAGGTATATTTGCCGGCAGCAGGGGTGGTCTGGCCGCCACCTTCGATCAACATCGTCAGAGTGACATTGGAGACAGCGGGCGAAGTTGTCGTTGTCACGAGGTGGGAAGTGGTCGGGACCACGGTGTTCTGGTTTCCTTGCGTTGCCGGAGGGTTGGTTCCGCCTGAGGAGCACCCCAAGGACACTAAACTCAAGATCAAAATCGAAGAGATCGCCAGGATAAAATTGCTTCTCAAATCGCTTCCAAACTTGCCATCTAGCGGCAATTTTTATTAACGATCATTATATCGCATTTTGGCCTTGGTGGCGATTTCTGGCCATTGGACGCCATCAGCTTGCCGGAACAATCCTGTCCTGTCCTTGCAGAGCTGGAACTTGTAATTGGATAACGGGCCGAAAGTATACTTTTAAAAAAGAATGGAGCCTCAATTAGTCCTGACTGCCTGGAATATTGCAGGTATTAAATCCTCGGCTACATCGTCTTTAAGCACATAGCCAAGAGCGCCAAGTCTGTAGGCTGCTTCCTTGCATGCCTTTTCGGCGATTGATGTGACTAAAATAGCCTTAGTGGGCAAACATTTTGCCCGTATATGATTCAAGACTTCAAGCCCGTTTAAACCGGGCATCCGAACATCCGAGAGCAATATATCGGGACGCAATTTTTCTAGGGCTATAACCGCATCAGTCCCATTTGAGGCATCCCCAACAACCTCGACGCCGTCTTCAGTCTCCAGAAAGCACTTTAAGGCGCTTCTTACTGCCGGGTGATCATCTGCAATCAGTATCTTGATCATCTCAACTCCCCGATGCTTATTAAGGCTCAACTTTGCGATTCGATGGTATAATATCCAAAGAGTTAAAAATATGGGTCTAAAGTATACTTTTTGAAGAGGAAAGCCATGTCTGGCAACGAATTGCTTGAAAACATTGTGGGCAGCTTGAGCTTCGTCGAGAAGACCTGTGATGTTATGAGATTGGTCGATCCGTTAAAAAAGGAGAGTGGACTCAATCTGAAAAGTGGCGAAAATGCTGCCGAAAATCTAAACGCTACCTGCTTCGACTTCTGGGAACGGGGCCATGTTTGCGAGAACTGCATTTCGATGCGGGCGCTGAACCAGAAAAGAACAACGGTGAGGGTAGAGGAGAAGGACGGTTCCATATACACCGTCACTTCGGTTCCGGTGTTAGGAAATGGCTCTCAGACAAGGGTTGTCGAGTTAATCAAAGATATAACAAAAGACGGAATCATCAATTTCGAGGGAGTGGAAATCACAAATCTCCGTCACCTGGTCGATGGAGTAAACCGCCGCACCGTCAAGGACGCGCTGACGCGGGTCTATAACGAACAATATTTGATGGAGCGTCTACCCCCCGATATCATCGATTCCAAGAAAAAGGGCGTGAATATCGCTCTTTTTCTCGTAGAATTGAACTTGGTTGTAGATGAAAAGAATGGCTATGACCCCGTCCAGGTGCGTCTGCTCAGGCAAGTTTCAAGTGTTCTGAACAAGATGAAGCAAAAGAAGGGTGATTGGATTTCAAAATTCGGCAAGATGGATTTTGTGCTAATTTTCCATAATGTGACAGAAAACGGAGCAAAAAGACTGGCCAAACGTATCTACGAAGCGACGGACCTGTTGAAAATTGAGCCTGCGTTCAATGACCTCAAATTTCGGACAGTTGTGGGTTTTCATATTTTGAGTACCGAAGAGTTGACTCCTGATCAATTCATCGACAAAGCAAGAGAGTATTTGTTAGCTTCTGACTCGCGAAATCCTAAGAATTCATCCAAGTCATATGAAAAGGAGTTTGATCGATATTTACTCTCACCTCGCGAGCGGGAAGTCGCAATTGCGGTCACAAAGGGAATTTCAAACGCGGAGATTGGAAATTCACTTTTTATAGGATTATCGACGGTCAAGAAACATACCTCTGCCATTTTCGAGAAAACGAGGACAAAATCCAGGGCGGCTTTTGTGTCATTAATGGCCCATCCGGTGTCCAACTGACACCCATACCTATTACACTCGATCGAGTTTGAACGGCATTAAGGAAGGAGTTGACAGATGCTCTTACTTGTTCTCTTGATCGCGGTCCTGGTAGTCCTGTTCGTTGTTCCATTCAGAGGGGAATCGGGCGGGATCGGCAAATTGTTATTCAAGGGGTCGATGATCTGGAATGTTTTCTGGTCTTTAGCGGTGCTATTTGGAATCAGCCTTCTTGGGTTGGTCCCCGGTTTGGCCGACCTGTTTTTGGGTGCAGGGTACGCCGTCTTATTTCTGGCCATAATTGTTCTCAGTGTTGCACTAGTGATCCTGACAAGGAGAAGTGGTCTCAAAGGTAGTATCAGGACATCGCTACTGGTCACCGGAATATCGCCTTTAGCTATACTGGTGGTTTTCATAATCGGCTCCGCCTTTTATGAGGTGGCATCTTATGCGGCAGACATAGCCAACACCATAATCTATGGTTTGATGGCTGCATTCGTTGTGAGCATAGCTGTAACCATTTACCTGAAGAATAAATTGGTTCGCGGCATCGGATCATCGTAGCGCCAGGATATCTGGGGCGAAATATTTGTTTGTCCATTGAGTCATTCCTTGGATCTTAAAAAACCTCTCGACTGTGGGCAGGTAACGGAGTACTCTTAGGATACTGATAATAGCGTTTTCTGAGACGGTTGCCGCTTGGAAAGCGGAGGAGGCGACCAGATGGCCACCGAAAAAAGGAACGGCAGAAAGACCGGGGAACCGGTCAAGGAGACCAAACCTTCGCCCAAGTCCGAAACCGCCGCGGCCAAATCCAAAAACGACGAAGCCGTTAAACCTGTGGCGCCCAAAAAACCTGTCTCCGGCGTTGCACACGATGATTTCCCCATCGTCGGCATCGGCGCGTCGGCGGGCGGTCTTGAGGCATTCACCAAGTTCCTGACCGCCGCCCCAATCAACACCGGCATGGCTTTTGTCCTCATCCAGCATCTCGATCCCAGCCACGCCAGCAATATGGTCGACCTCTTGAAACGCTACACAACGATGCCGGTCCAGGAGGCAACCGACGAGGTCAAACTGGAACAGGACCATGTATACATGATTCCCCCCAATCGCAATATGACCATCCACGACCATACCCTGAAACTCCTGGAACAGTTCGAACGGCCGGGCATAGCTCACTCGATCGACCTGTTCTTCAAATCTCTGGCTGTTGACCTCAAGGAAAAGGCCATCTGCATCATCATGTCCGGCACCGGCACCGACGGGACGCTGGGGGCCAAGGCGGTCAAGGGTGAACTGGGGTTGGTCATCGTCCAGGACCCGGAAACCGCAGCCTACGACGGCATGCCGCGCTCGGCCATCTCCAACGGGGTGGCGGATTTCATTCTTCCGGCCGAGGCCATGCCGGCCCAGCTTGTCGAATACGGCGAGAAGTCATACGGCAAGCGGCTGGTGCGCCACAGCGAGGTTGAAAAGGACACCGCCAACCTGGCTCTCATCCTGCAGCTCATCCGGGCCCGCACCCGGCGCGACTTTTCCGGCTACAAGCAGTCAACTATCGGCCGCCGTATCGAGCGGCGGATGGGCCTGAACCAGATCGACACCCTGGATCATTACCTGCATTATCTGAGGGAGCACCCCTCGGAGATCGATGCCCTGGTCAAGGATTTTCTGATCAACGTGACCTCTTTCTTCCGCGATCCGGAAGCCTTCGCCGCGTTGAAACAGCAACTTAAGAATCTCCTGACGAGCCGGCAAGAAGGAACGGAGATTCGGGCCTGGATCCCGGGCTGCGCCACCGGCGAGGAAGCCTACTCCATCTTGATGACGCTCGAAGAAGCAGTGGATGAACTGAAAAAATATTTCGTTATCCAGGTTTTCGGCACCGACCTGGACCCCGACGCCGTCTCCATTGCCCGAAGCGGCATTTACCCGGCCTCCGTTTCCACCGATATCTCCGAAGAACGGCTCAAAAAATTCTTCGCCCGCAAGGACGACGCCTGGCAGATCAAACGGGAATACCGGGAGAAACTGGTTTTTGCCGTCCAGGACATCATCGCCGACCCGCCGTTTACCCGCATGGACCTGATCTCGGCGCGCAACCTGCTGATCTATTTCGACTCCGATCTGCAGAAACGGATGATTCCCCTTTTTCACTATGCGTTGAACCCGGCCGGCATCCTGTTTTTGGGCACCGCCGAGACTATAGGCGAGTTCACCCAGATGTTTTCTCCGCTGGACCGCAAATGGAAAATCTACCGCGTCGAAAACAAAAACCAGCCCGGATTTTTCCTGCCCTCGAACCGTCAATGGACCAGGGAACATCCGCTGCCGGAGCGCCTGGCTGAGACACTTCCCGCGCGTCCTTTCCCGGTTGCTACTCCGCCGGAAATGGTACTCCTGGAAGCTTTGCCGCCTGCGGTGGTCATCGACGATAACCAGCAAGTCATCTATTCCCATGGCGACACCCGGAGATACCTGGGGTTCCCCGGGGGCAAACCCAATGCCTCCCTTATGGAAGCGGCCCATCCCGAGATGCGGCCGCAGCTTGCCGCGGCGCTCAGGCAGGCGGCTCAGGAAAATCGTGAGGTAGTGACCGAAAAAGCCAGGGTGGATATCCTCGGGGCCAGCCAACCGGTCAGAGTCACCGTCAGGCCGATATCGCCTGCCGGCCCGGGCGAAACCGGCCGTTTCATCGTCACTTTCCAGGAACTGCCCAAATCCAAGATCCGTCCGCCAAAATCATTGGCGGGCACCAGCACCCGGGTTACCGAACTGGAACAGGAACTCCAGTTCACCAGGGAGACTTTGCGCTCCACCATCGAGCAGTTGGAGACGGCCAACGAGGAACTGCGCTCCACCAACGAAGAATACCAGTCCACCAACGAGGAACTGCAGAGCACCAATGAGGAGTTGGAGACTTCCCGCGAGGAACTTCAATCGGTCAACGAGGAATTGTCCACCGTCAATTCCGAGCATCAGCTCAAGATAGACGAACTGTCGACGGTCAACGACGACATGAAGAACCTGTTGAACAGCACCGGGGTGGCCATCGTCTACCTGGATACCAGCCTCAAGGTCAAGCGTTTTACGCCTTCCAGTACGGAGATCTTCAATTTCATCGCCTCCGATGTAGACCGCCCGATCCATCACATCACTTCCCAGATCGGCGAATATGACATCGCCTCCAAAGCCTCCGAAGTCCTTGACACGCTTATTCCGGTGAAGGAGATCGTCCAAAGTAAAGCGGGCAAATGGTACACAATCCGCATCTTGCCCTATCGCACGATAGAGAATTCTATCGCCGGAGTGGTCATTTCCTTCACGGACATCAGCGAGCAGGAACGGCTTAAGCTTGCCCTGTCCTACTCCGAAGCCGTCATCGACACCCTGTTCGAATCGATGGTAGTGCTCGACGCCGACCTGAAGGTGACAACGGCCAACAAGGCTTTCCAGGACTCCTTCAAAATCTCCAGGGCGGAGGCCGAGGGCAAGCTGCTGTTTGACCTCGGAGATGGCAGCTGGAACATTCCGGCGTTGAAAGAAGCGCTTAAAGCGGTGCTGGAGAAGGGTCATGATTTCCTCGGCCATGCCATCGAAGGGGATTTCCCGCGTGTCGGCCACCGCAGACTGTGCCTAAATGCAAGGCGCCTGCATGACAAGAGCAGCGACCTGAAGCGGGTGCTGCTGGCCATCGAGGATGTCACCTCTTCTAAGAAAGAGAGTTGCTCGTAGGGGGCATTATCTTACCCTCACCCTAACCCTCTCCCATCGACGATGGGCAAGGGGATTCGGAAGCAGGTACCGGCAGCTCGACGGTGATCCGGGTGCCGGTGCCCAGGTTTGAGTCTATCTTGAACTCCCCGCCCAGCGCCAGCGCCCGTTCGCGCATGCCGACCAGCCCGGTGGTGTGGGTCTTGACAGCCGAGTCGAAACCTATGCCGTCATCGGTTATCACGATGGAAAGCCTGGTTCCCTTTTGCGTCGCCTTTACGTTCAATTCCGAGGCCGCCGCGTGGCAGACCACGTTGGTCAAGGCTTCCTGGGTGATGCGGTAGGCCGCCAGCGCCACTTCTTTGGGAATAGACCTAAGCTCCGGGGCAACGGTGACCTCACACTTGATGCCGCTGCTGCGCTCGAATTCTCCCACGAGGCACTCCAGGGCCATAGGCAGGCCTGCGCTCATGAGAATGCCCGGCGACAGGGTGTGGGAAAGCTCCCTGGTTTTACCCATGGCCTCCTTCACGCCAAGCAAAGCGTCCTGTAGCAATTTTTCATTCGGCCGCCTGATGGCCTGGGCGAGAAGCAGCGTAACGTACGTCAGGGTCTGGCCGATATCGTCGTGGAGCTCGGCGCCGATTCTGGCGCGCTCTTTTTCCTGGATCTCCACCAGGCGTTGCGCCAATGTCCTGAGTTCCGCGGTCCGCGAGGAAACCTCCTGTTCGAGATGATCCCGGTACCGCCGGAGATCGTTATCAGTCTTTTTTCTCTCGGTAATATCCAGGATGGCAACCCGGTATCCGGCGGGCGCCCCTTCCGGGCCTTTCAACACTTCAGTGATGAGTTCTGCGTCAAACACGGCGCCGTCTAACCGGGACATTTTCGCCTCGCAGGTGGAAAGAAAACCGTTAGCGGCTGCGTTTTTCAGGCAAAGAAAAAACGAATCGGCGTCTTCCCGGGCGATGAAGCGTGATAAATGGGTTTTAATGAGCCTGGCGCGGTCTTCGCCGAGCATTTTGCATGCGATGAAGTTGACGTTAAGCAGGCGCTGATTCCGGTCCAGGGTGACATAACCGACCGGCGCAAAGTCATAAAGGCTGGCATAGGCGTCCCGCGATGACTGGAGTTCGATCTGGGCTTCGCGAAGCTCTTCGTTTTGAAGTTCAAGCTCGACCTGGTGCACCTGGAGTTCGTGAAGGATCTCGGTGAGGTCGGTGGCGGGCGCGGTAGCCGCATCGGAAGGCGTACCGCGCGCTATCAACCGCTCCGCCATCCTGCGCAGAGCGTTGTTATTTATATCCCGGTGTTCCTCCTTGAAGCCATACCACCCTCGCTCATCCTAATGTCAATTCAGCGAGGCGTTGAGACTTACAAATGCAGCGCCAGGCCACCAATTCCGATTATAGACTCTTTTTACCGAAGTCGTTATAGACCAACATAATACCGATTGTCATTCGTCAGCCTTGTCGCCGGTTTCTCCGCTGGCCGGTTTGCGTTGCCAGGGGTGGTCGCGGGGGCCGGAGCGGTGCCCCAATGGCAGGGTGCGGCCGGTCTGGATGGAACTGAAACCGTAGCGCTTGCGGATGCGGTCGAGTGCTCTATCGATGGCGGTCGATCTTATCGAAGCACTGATCGAAAGCGGCAATTGGGCTTTGCCCTCCGACAGATTGGCGACGCCGACGCCGAGCAGCCGTACCGCCTGGCGATTGCTCTCCAACGCTTTATCGAGCAGTTTCAATGCCTCATCGAAGATGACCTCGTTGGAGTCGGTGGCGTAGCCAAGGCTCTTCTGGCGGGTGATGGCAGAAAAATCCGACCAGCGCAATCTGACGTGGACCACTGATCCTTTGCTGCCGTAACGTCTCAATCTGGCGCCGATCTGTTCCGACAGGTAGCGGAGCGTCGCCTCGAGAAACTCCCGGTCTCGGCTGTCGTGGTCGAAGGTGCGCTCGGTGGAAATGGATTTAGCCTCCGAAGGCGGGTGGACGCGGCTGCGGTCGATACCCTGGGCGTGCAGTTTTAGCATCTCGCCGTAGGAACCGAACCGGCTGCTGAGGGAGTCAAGGGGCATACTGGCGAGTTGACCGAGGGTTCTGATGCCCAGGGAGTTCAAGGCTTTTTCGGTGACACCCCCTACACCCGGCATCCGGCCGATGGGCTGAGGAGCCATGAACGCCGCTTCGCCGCCGACAAGCACCTCCACCATGCCATCCGGCTTGGCTGCCTTGGAGGCCACCTTGGCGGTTATCTTACTGCCCGCCAGGCCTATCGACGCGGCGATGCCGATCTCGTCGCGGATGCGTTTCCTGATCTTTTCTCCCATCGCCCTCAGGCTGCCGTGGATGCTTTCGAACCCGGTGACCTCGAGATATGCCTCGTCTATTCCCGCCGGTTCCAGGAACGGCGAAAAGTCGGCCAGGATCGCCATGAACTTCTTGGAAGCCTCGGAATATCGATCCCAGTTCCCGCCGATAAAAAGGCACTTGGGACACCGCCTCTGCGCCTCGATGAGCGACATGCCCGAATGGACGCCGAACTTCCTCGCCTCGTAAGACGCCGTTGTCACCACGCCGCGGCCTTGGCCCGGGATGCCGCCGACAGCCACCGGCTTACCCTTGAGTGAAGGGTCGAACACCTGCTCCACGGACACGAAGAAGGCGTCCAGGTCGATGTGCATGATGCGCCGGGGCTTTTCGGCAGGGTTTAAGTCCGACATTATTCGCCTCGCGAGACGAACGTCTTGATCCGCTTCTCGAGGTCGGAGCGGGGTACGAGCAGACGGCGCTGGCAGGTGTTGCAGATGATGCCGATATCGGCGCCCAGGCGATAGACTTTCCACTCGTAGCCGCCGCAGGGGTGGGGTTTTCTCAGGCGCAGGACGTCGTTAAGCTTGAAATCGACCATCAAGGCAATCACCAATAACCAAGACACAAATTGCAAACAAATCACGATTACCAATCACCAAATTACACGAGTTTGGTTATTGAGATTTGGTTGCTTGTTTGGTTATTGTATCTTGGAACTTGGTTATTCCGCCAGATAGCGGTTAATTTCGTCCCGCAGCTTGAGAGCCGCTGTCCTAGCCGCGGCGGCAAAATCCGGACCGCTTGAGGCGTAGATTATTTGCCGGGATACATTGATAATGCCCAGCCCGTCGCCGGTATTGCCATATTTGACAGACAGTTCCAGCGAACCGCCCTGGGCGCCGACCCCGGGGATGAGGAGAGGGAGGGTTGGGTGGGCGTCGCGGATGGCTTTCAATTCATCCGGCTGGGTAGCGCCGACCACTAGGCCGAGGTTGCCTTGCCTGTTCCAGGATTCAACCTTGTCGGCGACAACCTGGTAGAGAGGTTTCCCGCCGCAGTCGAGCGACTGGAAATCTGCGGCTCCGGGGTTAGAGGTGCGGCAGAGAACAAAAATTCCTTTATCGCTGTACTCGATGAAGGGTTCCAGGGAGTCGAAACCCATGTACGGGTTGACGGTGACGGCATTGGCGCCGAGTTCATCGAAAGCAGAGCGGGCATAAGCTTTGGCCGTGTTGCCGATATCGCCGCGCTTGGCGTCCAGGATGACTGGGATATTATTGGGTACTGTATTGATGACCTTTTTCAGGGTAGAGCAGCCGTCGTCTCTCAGGGCTTCGAAGAAAGCCGCGTTCGGCTTGTAGGCGCAAACCAGGTCGTAGGTAGCATCGATGATTCCCTTGCAGAACTCGAAAACCCCGATTCCGGCCGGTAATTTCCCAGGTTCCGGATCGAGACCCACGCACAGGCAGCTTTGGTTGTGGCGGCGAGCACCGGTGATTTTGGTCAGGAAGTTCATCGGCACAATACTAGCAGTGTGTATCAGTGGTTTCAAGATGTATTGTTCCAATACTTGTAGTTATTTGACATGTGATAGCGCCGGTGATAGCATTAACCTGCTGTGACAGACCTGCAAAAACTGATCCAGAAATTCCTGTCTGATAATCAACACATTACCGTCGAGGACTGTCACCGGATCCTAATTGAGTTCGGATTCGAATTAAGAAAGTCTGGCGGGAGCCACCGCGTCTATCATAAAAAAGGCGCCAAGCCAATATCAATAATTGATCCCAAGAAAACAAAGTACATTAATAGCCTGTACGTTAGAGCCCTTGTAAAGGACCTGGGATTGGAGGGGTTGAAATGACACCTGCGACTGAACGAAAACCGCTTGAGTACTATTTGGATGCAACATATCCGGTTACTATCGAAGCAGCGCCAGAGGGTGGCTATTTTGCACAAATTGAAGACCTGCCGGGTTGTTATTCCCAGGGAGAGACCGTCGAAGAAGCGATACAAATGATCGAGGAAGCCCGCCGCCTATGGCTTGAAGTAGCTTGTGAAGAAGGCATCGACATCCCCGAACCGCGAAGTGGCGGTGATTATTCCGGCAAGATTCTACTCAGGGCGCCCAAGAATCTACACAGAGCCCTCGGCAGGATAGCTGACAAAGAAGGCGTGAGCCTCAATCAGTATCTCGTGGCGACCCTCTCAAAAGCAGTCGGTGTCTATGAAGGATCCAAACGTGCTTCACAACCACTTGAACCAAAGGTCGTAGAGCGTAAAGGAAAGGCAAGAATATCAGCGACCTCGGTAATTTCAAGGTCTGGCTCATTTCGTGGCAAAGAGCAGGTAGTAGAACCAATCTTGAAAAAGGTTCAATAACCCCGGTTGCATCAGGACCCGTCATCCCGTATAATCATATGCTTGTTGTCAGTGTATAAGTTTTAGGAGGCATCCCTTTGGCCAATATCAAGAGCTCGATTAAAGATATCATCACCTCGGCGAAGAAGACCGAGCGCAACCGCGCCGCCACTAGCGGCCTTAAGACCGCTGTCCGGAAGGCCGAAAAAGCCATCGCCGCCAAGGATCCGGCCGCCAAAGAGGCCGTTGCCGCTAGCCAGAGCGCCCTGGACGTCGCCGCCAAGAAGAAGCTGGTCCATCCGAACACCGCTGCCCGCAAGAAGAGCCGCATCGCCAGGAAGCTCAACGCCGCCAAATAGCTTTAATATCATTCATAATCAAAAGAGAGGCTTAAAAGCCTCTCTTTTTTGTTTCGTGCGCTTTGTATATGTTTGAGAACGATGAACACCAGGCAGTAGGTTGTCACCTCACTGAACTTGGGGTACATTCTTAGTCCCCTTCCGGGACAATCTTCAGGATATAGGGTTTCAATCCATTTCTTGACGGCAATGACCCTCAGCTGCTAATATGCCTATATATGAATATAGGCAGGTAAATATGAGAGATCTGATAAAAGTATTCAAAGCCTTGTCTGATGAAAACAGGCTCCGTATCCTGAATCTTCTCTTGCTTAGAGAATGCTGCGTCTGCGAAGTGGTTCAAGTTCTGGGTATCTCCCAAACCCGCGTATCTAGGAGTCTTAGCCAGCTATATGACGCCGGTCTTTTGGACCGGCGTTCCGAGGGTCTTTGGAACATTTACACTTTATCTTCCCATCTTACAGATGATTATCGCAATCTCATCGTCAAGGCGGTTGAACAAGCATTAAGTAACAACCCAATCGCCGTCAACGATCGAAAGCAACTTGCTCAGAGTAAAAGATTATGCCCCTCTGCTGCAGGAATAAAAGCTGCCCAGTTTAATCCGGCCAATTCCTCGTGTTCGTAATAGAAGGAGGGAAAATGTTAGAGATAAGGAAATCCGCAACCTCGTTTAATGAGCGGGAGATGTTGCAGTTGGAAAGCATCATCCTCGATCGAGATGCACCTGGGGCACTCGTATTCCTTAAAACAGCTGTTTATGACAAGATCGAACAATCTCAACGGGGCAAGTTGAAGAACCTCCTGGACGGCACCACCGACCCATCACAATCTTTCAATCAGCTGCAACGAAAGTAATATCTGGAGCGGGCGTATGTTTGGAAAAATCCTCTATCCAACCGATTTTTCAGAGCCATCTCAGAAAGCTCTCGATTCCGTGAGACGACTTTTCCAAGGTTGTGTTGAAGAAATTTTAGTGCTTCATGTTTTTGACCGCCGTGAGTTGCGTAATCTCGCAACGGTCGGTGGAATAATCGGTAAGTATCCGATTGACCTCGATGAAGAGTTCAATCGCCTGGAATCGGAGCATTTAACCAAGGTGAAAAAGATTGTCGATGACTTGAAATCGGTTGGTTTTGCAGCTACAGGGATCGTCAGAGAAGGGATTCCCCTCCGAGAGATTTTAAATGTTGCCGATGAGGAGAAGGCCTCAGTAATCGTTCTTGGTTCCCATGGAAAAAGCAATTTTGAAGAGGTGATACTGGGCTCTGTGTCAGAAGGTGTTATCAAACAAAGCCAACAACCGGTCTTGGTGATCAAACGGGACACACGGAGGAGAGGCTGAGAATAATGAACCAAGAAAAATCCGTCGCAGCCAGACTTTCGGTACTTGACCGGTTTTTAACATTATGGATTTTCCTGGCGATGGGGGCAGGCATTCTTTTAGGGCAGATAGCGCCAAAGATTACCGACGCTATCACCTCACTTCAGGTCGGGGCGATCTCTATTCCGATCGCCATCGGCCTGATCCTGATGATGTACCCTCCACTCACTAAGGTGAATTATGATCAATTACCCAAGGTCCTTAAAAACCTGAAGCTCCTGAGTTTCTCCCTGGTCATGAACTGGATCATCGGGCCGCTGGTCATGTTCGGCCTGGCCATTTTGCTGTTGCGCGACAAGCCGGAATACATGGTTGGGCTCATTCTGGTGGGGTTGGCACGCTGCATCGCCATGGTCATCGTATGGAATGACCTGGCTAAAGGAGACCGCGAGTTAGCGGTAGGAATGGTGGCCTTCAATGCCCTGTTCCAGATGTTACTGTATGCGGTATATATCTTTATCTTCATCGCTTTCCTTCTGCCAAAGTTGGGTCTGGTGGAGGATATTTCCGCCAGCATCTCTATTGGAGAATCCGCGCGCGTGGTATTCATATTCCTGGGTATCCCACTTATCGCAGGCATACTCAGCCGCTACTGGCTAATCAAGGCTAAAGGCAAGGAATGGCTGGAGAGATCATATTTGCCCAAAGTGAGCTATATCACTCCAGTTGCACTACTTTTCACAATAATCGTCATGTTCTCCCTAAAAGGTGAAAACATCATCGCCCTACCTCTGGACGTGGTTCGTATCGCTATTCCGCTGGTTTTGTACTTCTGCTTCATGTGGTTTGTGACGTTTTATACCGCCCGGAAAATCGGAGCTACGTATCCTCAGACTGCAGCGGTTTCATTTACAGCCGCATCCAACGATTTTGAATTGGCTATCGCCGTCGCCATCGCAATCTTCGGTCTTCATTCGGGTGAAGCCTTTGCCACTGTAATTGGGCCTCTAATTGAGGTCCCCGCCCTTATCATATTGGTCAACGTTGCTCTGTATTTCAAACGCCGTTACTTCGAGAAACCTTTTCAGGTCGTATATAACTAAAAGGAGAAAAAATGGACATCAAGGCAACGATCATTGTCTTCCCTGAAAGCAATCCCTGCGGTCCAAAATCTTCCTGCTGAGGGCCGAAAGGACAATCGTCGGAGACGATTGAAGCGATTAAGGCAACTGTAGAAAAGGCAGTCAAAGTCCAGGCAGAGGTCATCGATATCCAGACGATCGACACCGATGACGTCAAGTTTGCGCCGGTCGTCAAAGCCTTCAACACCTATGGCATAGGTGCCTTGCCCATCATCACGCTGGATGGCAAGCCAGTTTGCATGGCCACGACTTATCCTTCACAAATAACTGCGGTTTTGGAGAGGGAGATACGGAAAAAAACAGAGGCGTAGTAAGTACGCTTCAGATTTGGATAATTAATCATAATCATTTTTCAATCGGAGGAAACAAATTGAAAACCATTGAGATTTACGATCCTGCTATGTGCTGTTCAACCGGGGTATGCGGCCCATCTATCGACCCAGAATTGATGAGAGTTGCGACTGTGATCAATGCTCTTAAAAGTAAGGGTATCAATATTCAAAGATACGGTCTCTCAACCGATACACAGCGTTTTATTTTGAATCCTGTCATCAGCGATCTTTTGGAAAAAGAAGGCGCAGGTGTTTTGCCAATCACGTTGGTTGATGGGATTGTTGGCAAGACCAAAACATATCCTACTAATGAAGAGTTCGCGGATTGGCTTGAGACTCGGCTTGATGTAGTTCAAACAATAAGGCAAGGTGGATGTTGCGGTGGACAGAGGGATGCTGCTACATGATTACAACGCGATTGGAGCCATTTTCTCTCGGCACATTCAGCCCGACTAAATACCTGTTCTTCACCGGTAAAGGAGGGGTGGGCAAGACCTCAATCGCCTGCGCCGTCGCTGTAGGGATGGCGGACAATGGGGAAAAAGTGCTGCTTATCAGCACGGACCCCGCCTCAAATCTGCAGGACGTTTTCGGGACCGAACTCGATGGCAAGGGCAAGGCCATCGAAGGAGTGCCCGGTCTGTGTGTAGCCAATTTGAATCCGGAAGAGGCGGCGAGGGATTACCGCGAATCGGTTATCGCTCCATATCGAGGCAAACTACCGGCGAGCGTCATCGCTAACATGGAAGAACAACTTTCCGGTTCATGCACGGTGGAAATCGCGGCTTTCGACCAGTTTTCGAAATTCATCACCGATGAATCGGTCAGCCGAGGCTATGATCACATAATCTTCGATACTGCGCCTACTGGTCATACCCTGCGGATGCTGCAATTGCCGTCAGCCTGGACCAATTTCATAAGCGAAAGCACACACGGCGCATCTTGTCTCGGACAACTTGCCGGCTTACAAGATAAAAAAGCGATGTATCAACACGCCGTTGAGAACCTGGCGGATGCCAAAAAGACTGCCCTTGTCCTGGTGTCACGGCCGGAGGATCTTCCTCTTATCGAAGCCGAGCGTTCAAGCGCCGAGCTAAAAGACATGGGCATCGGCAACCAGATTTTGATTATAAACGGGGTGATGGGCGAGGCAACAGATCCCATATCAAGAAAGATGTTCAACAACCAACAGCAAGCTTTGGGAAACATGCCTCGCGGGCTGGGAGACTTCCGGACCTTTGCTGTTCCGCTTCGCTCCTATAATGTCCTGGGAATTGCGAGATTGAGAGCCTTCTTTCAACAGGATTCATTTCCCCCCGGCAAGAGCAAGGCGGGGTTCATCAGGGTCAAGGCTATCCGTGACCTGGTGGAAGATCTTTACAAGACAAAAAAGAAGGTCATCTTCACCATGGGCAAGGGCGGCGTCGGTAAAACGACTGTCGCAGCGGTCATAGCCCTGGAATTAGCCAATAAAGGGGTCAGGGTTCACTTGACATCAACCGATCCGGCGAACCATCTTCAATATGTTTTTAGAGGGTCCAGGAACATAACACTCAGCAAGATAGATGAAAAAGCCGAATTATTAAAGTATACGAATGAGGTCTTAACCAAAGCTCATCAAACTATGAACGAAGAGGATTGCGCCTATATAGCCGAGGACTTGCGATCCCCTTGCACCCAGGAAATAGCGGTATTCCGGGCATTTGCGGAAATTGTCGATAAGGCAGAAAGCGAAGTCGTGGTCATCGATACCGCCCCAACCGGGCACACACTGCTTCTGCTCGATTCTACCCTGAGCTATCACCGGGAGGTCCAGCGGACAAAGGGGGAAATCCCGGATTCGGTCCGCCATCTTCTGCCCCGGCTTCGAGATACCGCACAAACCGAAATCGTTATCGTCACATTACCTGAGGCGACGCCTGTTTTTGAAGCGGAAAGGCTTCGGGGAGACCTCATCAGAGCTGGCATTAACAATAAGTGGTGGGTTATCAATCAAAGCCTAACCCAGGTTCAAACCAACGATTCACTGCTTTTGGCGCGAGCTGAAGCAGAGATACCCTGGATAAACATGGTTGATAAAATCAGTGATAACAATTTTGTTGTCATACCTTGGCTCCAAGATGCTTCAATTCAAAACCTAGTGGATGCTAAGAGTTAGTTACCCCTATATAGTCTGTTCGCGCTGATGTACTCCGCAACCGGCGGCGGTACCAAATGCCCTATGGGTTCACCCAACCTTACCCTCTGCCGTATCGTCGTCGCCGAGACATCGATTTCCGGCTCGGTGAGGATCACCGTCCGGACGGCCAGCCCCGGCACCCGCGCTTCCAGTTCGTGCAGATCCGGGCGCGGAGAACCCACCCTCGGTGCGGCCACCAGGCAAGCGGATGCAATGATGCGGTCGGGATGGTGCCAGGAAGGCAGCGATGTTAGATTGTCCCAACCCAGGATGAAATAGAGTTCGTCGTTGGGGTAGTGCGCCTTGAGTTCCTGGAGGGTTTGCCAGGTGTACGATGGACCCGGACGCCTGACCTCAAGGTCATTGACGGAGTAATAAGGTTTGCCCGCCGTTGCCAGTTTGATCATATCAAGACGCTGCCGGGCCGGGGAAACCTTCATCGAGGCCTTGACCCAGGGCAGGCCGGCGGGAATGAAAACGATCTCATCGAGGCACAGTTTCCGCCGGGCTTCTTCAGCTATCTGCAGGTGACCGACATGCGGTGGGTCGAAAGTGCCGCCCAGGAGGCCGCGTCTCACCAGTAGAACTCCCCTTTGCCGATAAAAAGTTTCTCGCCGGGTTGGATCTTGGCAGATTTTATCGCCCGGAGAACCCCCCACCGCCACAACTCGCTCAGGATCTGGCGGCGAACCTCGGGGTCGTTGAGGTCGGAACCGGCCACCAGGCGTTCGTACTCGTCCGAATGAACATGGTAGCCGTCAGAGTCACGGGTGATCTCAACCTTCTCCCGCTGAGGCGCCGGCCGGAAGACCTTGATCGGTTCTTCATTGGCCGTTTCCAGAGATTTTTCAGGTTCTGAAAGGACTCGGTCTAGTTCAGCCAGGAGAGAATCGACACCCTCTCCGGTTGCCGCCGAAATGAACAGGGCTTTGTGACCGGCGGCCTTGAACATTTCTTTCAGCACGGGAATCCGGTCTTTAACTACCGGCAGGTCGATTTTATTTATTACGACGATCTGCTGCTTCCGGGCGAGCAGGGGATCGTACAGCAAAAGTTCGGTATTGATCTTGACCATATCGTTGACCGGCTCGGTCGATGATCCGTCGATCAGGTGCACCAGCACCCGGGTCCGGGCGACGTGGCGTAAAAACTGCAGCCCCAGGCCTTTGCCCAGATGAGCGCCTTCGATCAAGCCCGGGACATCGGCCACTACCCAGCTACGTCCGCCGGCCTGGACTACTCCGAGCGCTGGCTCGAGGGTGGTAAATGGATAATCAGCGACCTTCGGCCGTGCTGCCGAGATGGCTGCCAGAAGCGATGATTTCCCGGCGTTCGGTAAGCCGATGATGCCGGCGTCGGCGATGAGTTTCAGTTCCAGCGACAAGGTTTTGGTCTCGCCAGGCACGCCGACCTGGGCCAGCCGCGGCGCCTGGTTGGTGGACCCGGCAAAATGGGGATTGCCTAAACCGCCCTTGCCGCCCTTGGCGACGACAACGCGCTCCCCGTCATGTGACAGGTCGGCCAGGATTTCGCCGGTTTCTTTATCGCGGATCACAGTGCCTACAGGCAGGTTGATGACGACGTCCTCGCCACTTTTACCGTATTTCTTTTGACCCTGGCCCCGGGCGCCGTCACCGGCCTTGAAATGGCGCTGGTGGCGGTATTTCATCAGGCTGCCGATGTCTTTATCAGCTTCGATAATGACGTCGCCGCCCCGGCCACCGTCGCCCCCATCCGGTCCACCGCGGGGAACATATTTCTCATGACGGAAGGTGGCTACGCCGCGCCCGCCGTCACCGCTTTTTACTTCAATTTCTGCCTGGTCTATCAACTATCGAATCCATTCTAATGGTCGTTAACCATTCTGTTTCAGTATATCAAAATAACAATGCTTTAACAGTTGTATTTATAGAAAAGTTACTGTGCCAATCGCCATGCCCGCCCACTTAGCCTACCCTAATCGTGAAGGTTGTGGCGGTTATCAAATGTTGCGGTGATTTGTCTAATAGTTGTTGCGGTTTCCGCTGTAGAAAGCCTTGAGTTATCAACATATTTTGGCCGCTGTGTTCATCCGGATCAACCCTGGATAAGGTCCACCAAGAACCCCTTAGCATAACAAATAGTTATTGAATGCCTACCGGCAGCTCGTTCGATAACTTTTTGTTATAACTAAAGAAGGGGGCGGCATCACCGTCCCCTTCTTGAATAACCGGTTTTTTTCTAACGTCTGTCGCCGCCGCCTGTAAGCAGGAGGACCCAATACAAGAGCTGGCCGACGGCCGCCAGCAGGGCTGCTACGTAAGTCAGGGCAGCCGCTGAGAGAACAGCGCTGGCGCCTCCGGCTTCGGAGACCGAAGCCAACCCGGTCGACCGTAACATTGATTTCGCCCGGGCGGAAGCGTCGAACTCCACCGGCAGTGTCACCAGGGTGAAAAGCACGGCAACTCCGAAAAGGGCTACGCCCAGCCAGGCCAGATTTACAAAGTTCAGCAGGATACCGACGAAGATCAGGATAAACCCGAAGTTGGAGCCGACGGTAGCAACCGGTGCCAGGGCGCTCCGGATCTGCATCGGGGCGTAAGCCTTGGCGTGCTGCACCGCGTGGCCAACTTCATGGGCGACGATGCCCATCGAGGCCACCGAGGCCTTGTTGGCCACATCAGGCGAGAGCCGAAGGACCTTGACGCGCGGGTCGTAGTGGTCCGAAAGCTTGCCCTTGGTCATTTCGACCTGGACGTTCTGCAGGTTGTTCTGGTCCAAAAGCCAGCGGGCTACCTGCAGGCCGGTCATATTGCGGTCGTTAGCTACCTTGGAATATTTGCCGAAAGTGGAGGAAACCTTCCACTGGGCGTAAAGCATCAGAAGCAGTGGGGGAACGATCAAAGCCAGGTAAAGACCCCAGCCACCCAACATATCAAAAACCTCCATTACATAACGCTAGTTGACCGGTTAGAGTATACCAGATTTGATGGGGTAGAGACAATGATTGTGTTCTAATAGACCAAATTTGTCTGGTGAAGTGATAGAATAAGGGCTTGAAAAGGAGGAACCAATGGAGATCAAGCTGAGCGACAAACCTGCGCAGCCGGTGGCCTTCATCCGGCTCCATATCCCCCAGGCTAAATTGCCCCAGACCATTGGCGAAACCTATATGAAGATTATGGAATACCTTCAACGTGTCAAATCGCCACTGGCTGGCGAACCTTACGTGGCTTATTACAACATAGACATGAACGACCTTGACGTGGAGATGGGATTTCCCGTGGCGGCACCTGTCCAGGCTCATGACGATATGAATTTCAGGGAAATTCCTGCTGCCCGCTACGCCTCAACCGTTTACAAAGGTCCGTATGCCGGGATGGAAACTGCTTATGGCGAATTTATGAAATGGCTGGAGGAGACGGGATTGAAACCGGCTGGACCATGGTTCGAGTATTATCTGAATTCGCCGCAGGAGGTCCCGGAAAGCGAATTTCTAACCAGGATCGAGGTTCCAGTTGAATAGGGAATTTCTAATCGAGAACTGAACCGATAAACCCCCGCGCCCCCCGCAGGAATTCCTCCCCGGTCATCGGCTTCTTGCCTTCTATCTGAAGTTTCTTGATAGAGAGCACACCTTCGCCGGTCGCGATACCGATGGCGGAGGCTTCGCCCGAAAGCCCAATGACCGTTCCTGACACTGCGCTCGGCTTGACGCTTAAGGGAATCGTCTCGATGAGCTTGATCAGTTTGCTTTCCCAGCTGGTAAAGGCTCCAGGCCAGGGTTGGTACGCCCGGACCTGCCGCCAGATCTCGATGGCGGATTTTGACCAGTCGATTCTCCCGGCTTCCTTAGAGAGCATTGGGGCGTAACTGGAGCCTTCTGAAGGCTGAGGTGCTGCATCGATCGTGCCTTTGATCAACTGAGGCAGCACGTCCAGCAAGGCCATCGAGCCGATGATCGCCAGGTTTTTGGTCAGAGTCCCGGTGGTGTCCCAATCGAGGATCGGGATCATCGAACGTGAATAGACGGCGCCGGTGTCGATCCCGACGTCCATGCGCATGATCGAAACGCCGCTGAACTCATCCCCGGCCCTAATAGCCGCCGATATAGGAGCCGCGCCGCGGTGTTTGGGCAGCAGAGAGGCGTGGACGTTGACACAGGCAAGGCGGGGGATATCCAGTACCGCCAGGGGCAAAATAAGACCATAGGCGGCGACGACGATAACGTCAGGGGCGAATTGGCGGAGTTCTTCCTGGGCTTCTGGTTTCTTAAGTGAGCGGGGTTGAACGACTGTCAATCCGTGCCTTTCGGCGAGTTGTTTCACCGGAGATGCCGCCAGCGCCCTACCCCTGCCGGCGGGGGCGTCGGGGCGGGTGTAAACCGCGGCGATTTCGTAGCGCTCGTCGATAAGGCCTGAAAGAATCGGCGCCGCGAACTCTGGAGTGCCCATGAAAACGGTTCTTGCCATAGTACTATTTTCTGGGCGATTGTAGC